>CAZAHC010000001.1:0-44126 GCA_964484595.1 uncultured Fibrobacteraceae bacterium
TGATCCTCTTGACGGTGGAACGTTCCTTGCGGTTTCCCCCTCGCCGGGACCCGGCCGGGCCCTGCGCAACGCCGGGCGACTCGCCCAGAGGCCGAGGAAGACAACCGCTGGAGTGACAACCATGGGTAAGGCAGCCCGTCTCACATTTTCCGAAATGACTGCCCTGATGCGGCGAATGCCGAGCTACCACACCTACCGCACACTTCAGGAGGCCGAGGCCGCGGAGAAGGAGTTCCGGGAGGCCCTCGGCACCTTGCTCAAGGAATGTGGTAATCATCTGCTGAACGTTGCCGAGACCCAGCAACCGGTTCTCTCGGAAGAACAGGAACTGATGATCGATGGTCTGATCGATCACATCGCTTCCATCTTCCGCCGCCTAAACCGGGAAGGCATCGTCAGCCTGGTCGGAGACTGCGAGACAACCATCACCGAGCTGGAGGAGATCGATACCAGGTTGATCCTGCTGGTGGAGGATACCTACAACCTGGTCCGCACCCTGACCTGCGACGTGCGCTCGGCGGGCTGGTTCAAGAAGGAAGCCGGTCTGCTGTCGCGGGACCTGGCGGCCTTCAGCGAGGCGGCGGAGGAGCGGAACTACCTGCTCGGTCTGGGCTGGGAATCCGAGTTCACCTGGGGAAGAGAGGGGTGATCATGGCTCAGCAGTCTTTCCTCACCAACACCGGTATCCACACCTGTAGAACCTGGGAAACCCAGCTGGCTGACGACACCCCCCTGACCTGGTCGGTCGATCCGAACGACGGCCTGATCCAGGGGCCGCTGGACCTGCACTTCCTGCGCGGCCGGAAGATCCTGCTCCAACTCGCCCCCAGTCAGATCGCCCTGCTGATCCGCGAGGGGAACCTGCTGGCCGTCTTCCTGGAGGGCACGTACCCGCTCGCGGTGGGCCGCACCGGCGGCCAGATCCCGGTCGACAGCGAGATGATATTCCTCGCGGCCGATCGTCCCTTCCAGGTGACCTGGAACCGCAACGACCACCTGTGGCGAACGACCGGGGAGAAGCAGAACCGGCGCGTGGGGATCCGCGGCCGCTGCGAATGCAAGGTGACCGGACCGGCGCGCTTCTTCGGGGCCTTTTTGCGCCACAGCGAGGACGTTGGAGAATCCTTCACCCTGCGGGTTCTCGACGCCCTGATCCGTTCCCGGCTCGAGAAGATCCTCAACCAGGGCGAGCCGCCCGCGGCGGCAGACCTCGCCGACCCCCGAGCCTGGGAAGACCGCCTGGAGCGGATGTCGCCCGCCGACCTCAATCCAGTCCTGGAGGACCTGGGGATCACCTGCACCAGCCTGGAGATCCAGACTGTTTCCCGGGACCAGGCGAGTGGGATTCTGACCACTGGACAACCCGTGGCCGACGGCGATAATAGGCCCTGACGGGAACTTGCCCCGGCAGGGGCCCCTTGTTTTTCGGTTCAGGAGAGCTGCGGAATCTCATGCGTTTCGCCGGAAGAACCTCCCGCCAGTATCACCTGCCCGCTCTTGCCGTTCCCCGCCGCGCTGCCCTGGTTGGCCTGGCCCTGCTGTCCTGGGTCGCCGCGCCCGCCCTCGCTGGTGCCGGCGAGGAAACCCTGCCGGTGATCTGCGCCATCGAGATCGAGATCGAGGGAGAGGCCAGGACCGACACCGCCGTGGTCCTGCGCGAGCTGGGCCTTGCGGTGGGAGATCCCTTCGACGAGAAGGACCTGGACCGCTTCTGGGACAACCTGGAGGACTGCGGCCTCTTCAAGTTCGTGGAGATGGACTTCGAGGAGGAAGAGCCCGGGTTCGTGACCTTGTTCGTAACCGTGGAGGAGGAGAAGTTCCCCCGGGTCTTGCCGCTGATCGATTTCGACCGCCGCCACGATTACCTGGTCGGGATCCGGGTCGCCAACCCCAACCTGCGCGGAAAGGGCGAGAGCCTCGAGCTGACCTCCTACTTCTACCGGCTGCAGCGGTAACGGCTCTCCTGGGGACGTCCCTGGTTCCTGAACGAGTCCGACCTCTCCTGCGGGGCCACGGCAGGCTGGGAGCACGGCGGGTTCTTCTACCGCGACACCGACTACATCCGGTGGGACGTGCGGGCGTGGCTGCGCTGGCGCCTGGTCGGCGCCCTCTACCTCGAGGGAGAGCTGGCCCGCGCCGGGTTCAAGCAGCACACGGCCATAATAGACCCTGCGCCGCCGGGCGGCGGCCAGCCCGGCGATCCCGTGACCATCCCGGCCGGATGGCGCCGCCGCCTGATCCCGTCGGTCACCCTCGGCTGGGACGACCGCGACCGCCCCCACTACCCGAGCCGGGGCGGATTCCACCGGCTGCAGGCCCGGCGCGTCGCCAGCCGGGACTTTGCTTCCTACCACCAGCTGACCGCCGACCTGCGCCAGTTCCTGCCGACTCCCTGGCAGCATATCCTGGCCCTGCACGCCTTCGGCCGGCGGGTGAGCAGATCCACGCCCCTGGAGGACCGGCTGTTCTGGGGCGGGGAGGAAACCATCCGCGGGTACGGGTTCGCCTCGCTCGAGGGGGAGGAGGGCTACCTGCTCAGCATCGAGTACCGCTGGCCGCTGTTCCTGGTCCCGCTCTCGGTCGAGGGTCAGATCCTGGGCGTCGGTCTCCATCTCTTTGCCGATGCGGGCGACACCTGGTATCACGGAGACGATCCCGGCCGGCTACGCTCGAGCTGGGGCGGGGGCGTGCACCTCAACCTCCTTTCCAGTCAATTCCGCTTCGAGTACGCCCGCACCGCCGACGGCATCGAGGCCTTCCAGTTCGGGGACACCTTCAACTTCTAGAATGCAGACTGGCTTTCTGCCTTCATCCGGTTTAATTAAAAGGATTACCGGCCGGCCTTGCGGCCGGCGGCGATGCCTCGACGCGGGAGGAAAACAACCGATGACGACACCCGAGAAAGTGGCCCTGACCAGGTTCGCCAAGAGCGCCGGCTGAGCAGCCAAGCTCGGTCCGGGGGACCTGGCCCACATCCTGCAGCCCCTGGCGGCCACCTCCGATCCGGCTCTCCTGGTCGGATTCGAGACGGCCGACGATGCCGGCGTCTACCAGCTGGACGCGGAGCGGGCCCTGGTGTCGACCGCCGATTTCATCACCCCGGTCATCGACGATCCCCACGGTTTTGGCGCGGTCGCCGCCGCCAATTCCCTGAGCGACGTCTACGCGATGGGGGGACGCCCCCTGCTGGCCATCAACCTGATGGGCTTTCCGCCGCAGCAGGTCCCGGCCGAGGTGCTGGGAGCAATGCTCGCGGGCGCGGCCGAGAAATGCGCGGAGGCAGGTTGCGCCGTGGCCGGGGGCCACACCGTGCGGGACAGCGAGATCAAGTTCGGCCTGGCGGTCACCGGCGTCATCCATCCCGACCGGATCCTGAGGAACGGAACCGCCGGGCCGGGCGAACTGCTGGTTTTGACCAAGCCCCTGGGCACCGGAGCCCTGGTCGCCGCCGCCAGGGCGGGCAAGCTGGCTCCGGCCGGCGAGGGCTACCGGGCGCTGCTGGAAACCATGAGGACCCTGAACAAGGCGGGTCTGCTGCTGGCCGATCTCGGCGCCAGCTCGGTCACCGACGTCACCGGCTTCGGTCTGACCGGTCACGCCCTGGAGATGGCTCGCCCTGCCGGGGTCACCTTCCGGATCGAGACCGACCGCTTGCCGCGGTTGCCCGACGCGGTAGCGCTCTGCGGCGCTGGCTTCACCTGCGGGGGCACCAAGGCGAACGCCGCCTTCACGGAGCAGGATATCCGGTTCGACCCGGGAATCGGCCCCGACCTGATCGGTCTCCTGCACGATCCCCAGACCTCAGGCGGCCTGCTGATCTCGGTGCCGGAGAACCGCTGTCCGGAGCTGGTCGCGGCCGTCCTGGCCGACGGGGCGCTCTGCGCCGAGGTCATCGGCGAAACCCGGCCCCGGGACGACGGCGGCCCCCTCCTGGATTTTCGCTGACCTCTCGCCGCTCAAGCGGCTCCTCTTCAGACCGATAATACCCAGAGATCCACCGATCCCCAGGACAGCGGCCAGGTTCCCTGTCTCGGGCAAGCCCACCCTGACCGAGGGTCAGGGGGAAAGAGCGAGAACGTGGCTCCCGTCAAGGCCAAGCAATCACTACGGGATGTTCATCCGCGTGACCTGAAGGGGATCGTCAAGGAAATCCCCACCTTGCCGGTCATTTACCAGCAGCTGTTCGCGATGATGGAGGACCCCAATGCGTCCATCCCCGAGCTGGCCGAGCTGATCAGCAAGGACCAGGCGCTCACCGCGAAGACCCTGTGCCTGGTGAACTCGGCGCTCTACGGGAACAAGAAGCAGATCAATACCATCAGCCGCGCCGTGGTCATTCTCGGCTTCCAGGCCGTTCGCCGCGCCGCCCTGGCCACCAGCGTCTTCGACTACCTCAAGGGAGAAAAGTTCTCCGACAAGCGCACCCTGGAGCAGTTCTGGGCGCACAGCATCGCCGTGGGCAGCATCTGCAAGGTCCTGGCCCCCAACTTCGGGATCCAGCAGGATGAGGAAGCCTTCGTGGCGGGACTCCTTCACGATATCGGCAAGCTGGTCCTCAAGAAATACTTCCCCGCCGACTTCGACGAGCTCGGGCAATACCTGGCCGAGAACCCGACAACCTGGTCCCAAGCCGAGAAACAGCTCTTCGGCTTCGATCACGCCACCATCGGCAAGACCGTATTCCGCGCCTGGCGCTTCCCGCCCAGCGTGGTCGAGGCGGTTCATCTCCACCACGCCCCCAGCTCCGGGGCCTCGTTTCCCCAGCTGGTCACCCTGGTCCACCTCGCCGACTACATCGCCTATCAGCTCGATCTGGGATCTCCCCTGGGCGAGGCGCCCGACGGATGGGACGAGGAAGCCCTGGCCAGCTTCGGCATCGACGAGGACACTGCTCTGGCCGAGCAGGAGGTCCTGGAGAATGCTGTCGCCTCCGCAATGGATATCCTCCAGCTGACCCAGTAAGTTAAAATCCACCCTTTGACCCGCTTTTGGCTTAGGCTAGGCCCTGGACGTTGCGCCCGGCAAGCCGCATACTGACCGATCTTGGTTGTGAACCTACTTGGCCCGAGGCAGGAGTCCATGGGAGTCAAGATCCTCTTCGTCGGGGACATGCACCTGGGGCGGTTGCCGGCCCGGCTGCCGGATTCCCTCGCCGGAGATTCCGTCGACCGGCGCCGGCTGGGACCGGCCGGCGCCTGGGCCCGCACGGTGGATCTCGCCCTGCAGCAAGAGGTGGCCGCGGTGGTGCTGGCGGGCGACGTGGTCGAATCGGCCAACGCCCGCTTCGAGGCCCTGGGACTGCTGGAACGGGGCGTCCGCCAGCTCACAGCGGCCGGAATCGAGGTGCTGGCGATCGCCGGCAACCATGATGTCGACATCCTGCCCGGACTGGCGGATATGATCGAGGGCTTCCACTTACTGGGCCCCGCCGGAACCTGGTCCGGACACACCATTTCCAGCGCCGGCCCTCCCGCGGTGCACATCGTCGGCTGGTCCTTCCCCCGACAGGTCGTTCGCCACAGCCCGCTGGCGACCGGCTTCCCGCCCTTGCCGACCGACTGCCCCACCCTGGGCATCCTGCACTGTGATCTGCTGGACAGCGCCAGCCCTTACGCTCCGGTAAGGCGATCCGAGCTGGAGGACACCGGCCTGGACGGCTGGTTTCTCGGCCACATCCACAAGCCGAGCCTGGACGCCACGGACGGGGAACCTGGCTATCTGGGCTCGCTGGTGGGTCTCGATCCCACCGAGACCGGCCGGCACGGTCCCTGGCTGGTGTCCGTCACGCCCGGCCAGATCACCCGGCAGCAGGTGCCGGTCGCCCCGCTGCGCTGGGAGGAACTCGAGGTGCCGGTTGCCGACCTGGAGGAACCGGACCAGGATCTGTTTCCCCGCCTGCGGGAATCCTTGCTGGAGCTTCAGCGGTCGCTTGGGGACGAGCTCGCCGAGACCCGGGTCGTCGGGTGCCGGATCCGACTGACCGGTCGCACTCCGGAACACCGGCAGCTGGCCGGCGCGGTGGCCCGGCTCGAATCGGAACCGATCGAGGTGACCCGACAGGACACAGCCCTCTTCATCGAGAAGATCGTCGACGCCTCGTTGCCCGCCCTCGACCTGCCCCTTCTGGCGCGGGGAAACGACCCGGCCGCCCTGCTCGCCGCCACCCTGCTCGCCCTGGAGGACACCGCCGCTCCTGACACCGAACAGGTCGCCGCCGCCAGGAACGAGCTGGCCAGGATCGCCGATTTTCGGAACTTCGCGCCGCTCGGCCTGCCTCCCCTGACCGACCAGGAGGTGCGGCAGCTGCTCCAGCGAGCCGGTTATCGCGCCCTGGAGGAGCTGCTGGCCACCAGGGGGGAAACGGCATGAGGCTCCGCCGGCTCCGCATCCGCAGCCTGCCCGGCATCACGTCCGAGTTCACCCTGGAGGCGAAACCCGGTCTGAACCTCGTCGTGGGTCCCAACGGCTCCGGGAAATCGTCCATCCTGCGCGCGGTTTTTGCGGTGCTCTGGCCCCGGCACGCCAGTCCCTCGCCCCTGGATGTCGAGAGCTGGTGGCAGCTAGGCAAGCGACGGTTCCACGGTGCTCGCTACGGATCCGGGCCCACCAGGTGGCAGGCCGGCGGAGAGGACATCCCGCCGCCCAACCTGCCCCGCGACCAGGTGGCCGGCTGTTACCGCCTGGGCCTGCTGGATCTTTTCAAGGCCGATGCCGGTCGCACCGACGCCGCCCTGGCCGCCCGGATCAGGAACCTGATGGCGGGAGGTTACGACCTCGCCGCTGCAGCGGCTGCCTTCGAGGTTCCCCGGCAGCCGGGCGCCAGAAAGGTCGCCGAGCTGCGCAAGCGCCGGGAAAACCTGCGCCGGCTGGGGGCCGAGCGGCGCGATCTGGCGGCGCAGGAGGATTCCCTGGCCGGGCTCAGGGAGGATCTCGCCGTGGTGGAGAGCGCCGCCGCCCGTCTTCCCCTCTGGCAGCAGGCGCGCCAGGTGGCCGAGTCGCGCCGCCTCCTCGTCCGGGCGGAGGCCGCCGTCGGGGACTGTCCGGCGGGGCTGGCCAACCTTACGGGTGAGGAAGCCGATCTGCTGGGCCAGCTGCAGAAGGACCTGGCCAGCGACGAGGAAGAGTGCAACCGGTGTCGCCAGGCGATTGCCACGGCTCGCGCGGTCGAACAGCAGTCCGAGCTGCCGGCCGGGCCGGTGCCGGAGGAAAAGCTGGCGATCCAGAACGAGAATACCCGCCGGCTCGCCGACCTCGCTCGTGACCTGCGTCAGGCCCGACGGGAGGAAACCGAGGCCGCGGCCGCCCTTGCCAAGGCCACAGCCCAGCTGGCCGACCCCGGCGAACCGGACCGGCACCCGCGTCCCGAAGCAGAGACCCTGGCCGAGATCGAGAGCTTACTGGAAAGGGCCAGCACCACCGGCTGGCACCAGGAGGGTCTGGCCAGAGTACTGGAACAGCTGCCGGCTCAACCCCTGCCCACTACCGTGGAGACTCTGCGGGCCGCCGTCGGCGCCCTGGAGAACTGGCTCGCGGTGAAGGGGCAGGGCTTCCCTCGCCGGCTGATCACTCCCCTGGTCCTGTTGAAAGTATTGGCCATCTGGGGCCTGAAGCTGGTTTCCGCCGGGCAAGCCCTGGGCTGGCTCGCCCTTGGCGGGGGGCTGGCCGGGATCGTCACGCTGGTCCTGCTCGGCCGCCTGCGACCTGCCTGGCGGGGTTGCAGCCGCAGCCTGAACGATTGCCGGCGCGATTTCCGCCGGACCGAACTGGCCGAACCGGTGGCCTGGAAACCGGAGCCGGTGCTGGCGCGGCTCGCTGAGCTGCGCAGCGAGCTGGCCCGGGCCGAGGTTCACCAGGCCAGCCAGGAGATTCGCCAGGGGTTGACCGCGGAGATGCAACGCCTGCAGGAAAAATCCGCCCGGCTCGCCGGCCAGCAGAAGGATCTCTGGGACCGGGTCGCCGCCGACCCTGCTTCCGGGCCGGCCCGGTTGCTGGACTTCCTGCGCCGGCTGGAAAATTCCCACCAGCGACGGCAGGCCCACGAGGCGGCCGCCGCCGCCACCCGGCACCTCGAGCAGGAGCTGGCTGCCGGCCTAGAAGCCGTGAACACCTTCCTGGGGAAACACGGCAAGGGACCGGCAACGGACCCGGGCGAGGCCCAGGCGAGTCTAGACGACCTCGCCCGGACAAGCGACAAGCTGCGGGCCGCCCGCACGAACCTGGAGCGGGAAGGACCGCGCCTGAAGGACCTCCAGCAAAAGATCGACGAGCGCCGGGAACAGCGCCGGGTCCTGTTCGAGCGAGCTCACCTGGAGGATGGCGACCTGACCGGGCTCGAGAGCCTGCTCAGGCGGCTGGACGAGTACCGTCGAAACGTGGAGAACCGCAATCACCTGCAGCGGAAGCTGGCCGAAGACCTCGCCGCACTCCGGGCCCAGCCGGGATACGAGAGCCAGCCCGGCCTGGCGGACCTGGCCGCAGAGCAGGTCGAGCGCCTGGCCCGCGAGGACAAGACGCAGGCCGGCCGGGAAATGGAGCTGCGCGACCGGATCAGCCAGATCAAGGAACGGATCGACCGGGCGCGCCACAGCGCCGAGCTGGAAAACGCTCTCGCCGCGGTGGAAGAGGCGGCGGCAGACTTGAGCCGGGTCCGCGAGGACGCCCTCTTCAACGCGACCGCCCGCTTCCTGCTGGACCGGGTCCGCGAGGGTCACGAGGCGCGCAGCCAGCCGGCGGTCCTGGCCCGGGCCAGCGACCTGCTCGCCCACTTCACTAGGGGATCGCTGCGCCTGCAGGTGACCGACAGCGAGGAGGGGCCGGTCTTTCGGGCCCTGGACACCGCGGGGGAGGTTGGCCTTTCCCTGACCCAGCTCTCGGACGGGACTCGCGCCCAGCTGCTGCTGGCGGCGAGGCTGGCGTTCATCCTCGAGTCAGAGGAGGGCGGCCGGGACGGCGGGGGCGCAGGCTCTCGTCCCCCCATTTTCCTGGACGAGTCCCTTGCGGCCAGCGATCCGGCTCGCTTCCGGGCGATCGCCGCCAGCCTGCTGGATCTCGGCGCCCGCCAGCACCGCCAGATCTTCTACCTGACCGCCAACCCGGGTGATGTCCTCCTCTGGCAGGAGCTGAGCGAGCAGGCCGGCCTGGATCCGGCCGAGCCGGTGGATCTGGCCCGGGTGCGGCGGCTGGCCGGCGCCGCCGGTCCCGCCGAGCTCCTGCCGGCCGGCCGACCGCAGATCCCTTCTCCCAAGGGGTTGAGCCCCGAGGAGTACGGCGAGCTACTGCTCGTCCCACTCCTGGACGCCCGCGCCCCCGCCTCCTCCGCCCATCTCTTCCACCTTCTGACCGACGACCTGGCGCTCCTGCACGGATTGCTTCGCCTGGGCATCGAGAACGTAGGCCAGTGGCGGAACTTCGCCGGTCTGGACCTGAACCGTCCTCCCCTTTCCCCTGCGAAATCAACCCTGCTCTCGGCCCGCGCCGACGCCTGGCTCGCCTTCGTGGATACCTGGCGCCTCGGGCGCGGGCGACCAGTCGACCGGGAAGCCCTGGCCCTGAGCGGGGCGGTGAGCGACCGATTTCTGCCCGAGGTGCTGCACCTGGCCAATCAGCTGGACGGGGATGGTGAGCAACTCCTGCAGGCCCTGCGCGAGGGTAGGGTGAAGGACTTTCGCCAGAAAAAAGCCGACCAGCTGGAGGATTTCCTCGCCGGGGAGGGCTTCCTGGACCCCCGGCCGCCCCTGGACGAGGACGGGGTCAGGAACGAGGTCCTGCGGGCGGTGAAACCTCACCTGGAGAGCGGGATCCTGGATCTGGCCGCGGTCGCTCGTCAGGTGCGTTCGTGGTGGGATAGCGTCGCCGGTCGGGGTTGACCTTGATCAGGTTCCCTTCTTGATCAGGTCGGTCAGTCCTACCTGTTCCTCCAGCCTTTCCAGCAGTATTTGCCGGGTCAGGGCGCAGGCCTCGGAGATCTTCGTTGAGCGCAGGCGGTAGAAAACGTTGATCCCGGTCTTGCGCGTGCTGACGACACCGGCCTGGCGCAGGACGGCAAGATGCTGAGAAGTGTTCGCCTTGGGAATCTCGAGCTGCTTCGCCAGCAGGTTCACCGAGATTTCCTTCTCCTCCTTGAGGATGTCCAGAATCTCCAGTCGCTTGGGATTGGAGAGGGTTTTGCACAGCTCCGCTTGCATTTCGTACAGCTTTTTTTCCATTTCCCCTCCTGGCATGCCCATGTCGAAAACCCCCGGAAGGAGACTGCTTTCCCATAACGATACTGACGTCGTCGCAAAACGTCAAAGTCAATCTTATTCAAATCTATCTAGATTATTTCTCGGGCGGAATCAGGGGCGGCAGCTGGAACTTCAGGTCCTCCTCGTGACCGCCAACCTCTTCCGGTTGCCACCCCTCCTGGCCGAGACGGCGAACCACGGCCTGGACGAGATACTCCGGCGCCGAGGCGCCCGCGGTCAGGCCCAGGGTCTGAAAACCGGACAGGGGCTCCGGGGCGAGATCGTCGGGGCCATCGATCAGACTGGCCGGGGTGCCCATCTTCCGGGCCACCTCGCACAGGCGCCGGCTGTTGCTGCTGTTGGCGGACCCGACAACCAGCAGAAAACCGATCTCCCGCTCGACGAGCGCCTTCACCGCCTCCTGGCGGTTCTTGGTCGCGAAACAGATGTTTTCCCGGGCGGGGCCGATCAGGCCGGGGAACCGGTCGCGCAGGGCGGCGACGATCTCCTCGGTCTCGTCCACGCTGAGGGTGGTCTGGGTCACGTAGGCGACCTCGGCCGCGGGAATTTCGAGTTCGGGCACCTGGTGCAGGTGGGTCAGCAGGAAAATCGCCCCCGGAGCCTCTCCCAGGGTGCCGAGAACCTCGTCGTGCCCCTCGTGACCGATCAGGACGACGCGGCGGCCGTTCCGGGTGTGACGGATCACCTCCCGGTGGACCTTGGTCACCAGGGGGCAGGTGGCGTCGATCACCTCGAGACCTCGCACCCGGGCCTCCTCCCGGACGGCGGGGGCCACTCCGTGGGCGCTGAAGACCACCGTGCTCCCGTCCGGCACCTGGTCCAGCTCGTCGACGAAGACGACCCCGCGAGCCTTGAATCCGTCCACCACCGACCGGTTGTGAACGATCTCCTTGCGCACGAAGAGGGGAGCCCCCACCGAATCGAGCAGCCGTTCGACCACCTCGATCGCCCTCTCCACCCCCGCGCAGAACCCGCGCGGGCTGGCGATCAGCAGTCGTTTCTTCCCATTTTCGGTCAAGACGCACCCCCGGTCGCTTGTCGACCAGCGACCCAAGAAAATGCTTTCGGGCCGGGTGATTCCATTTTATATTCGGCGACGGAGAACAGCAATCTCACGAATACGTCTTTGGCGGCTTGTCGGTATCTCCCTCCAATCCCCCACCGGCTTGCCGCTTTGCCGGCCCCGGTTTTACCGAGGCCGGCTTCTTTTTTTGTTCCAGCGGACCGGCGAGGCCGTCAATCCAGGTAGATCGACTTCACCGAACCCCAGGTCGAATGTTCAGGTATGCAGGCGGGACGGTTGATCCCGGCCACCAGCGAGTTGGCGCCGATGGTGCGGGGCGTCATGGGAATCAGGTTGGATGGATCGGAGCCGTCGGCGTAGGCCGGCGTTCCCGCGATGCTCGGTTGCGAGCCGGGGTAGATGAAAAAGCCCACCGGATCCCCGCCCATCACCAGGACCGAAACCTGAGCTAGCTTGACGGCGAGGTCGGCCGGCAGCGGGTAGGCCAGACCGACCATGAAGTCGGTCAGGCTCGGCCCGGCGTTAACCGCCTGGCCGGCCAGGGTGACCGACAGGATCGAGACGTTCTCCGCCTCGAGCAGGCATTCCCAGCCGCCGACGCTCACGGACGGTTCCAGCAAGAGCAAGAACGCATCGAGGGTGGAAAACTGCTCGGCCAGGATGCAGTTCTCCTCGCCCACCGTGTCGAAGAAAACGCCGACCTCGTCGCCGGCGCCGGCTAGGGCCGGCCACAGCAGAAGCGCCGCCGCCAGCAGCGGCGCCAGCGAAACGCGAAAACTCATTGGTTCCCCCCTCCCATCCCAAGGGGCCCGGGAATTTGCGTGGCAGGAGCTTCTAGCTGAAGATACCGAGGAGAAGGACATCCGTCCAGAGTGAGGAGGGGGTTGGTCCGAGCTAGATGATGCCGAGCCAGTCTCGCAGCAGGAACTCCACCCGGCCGACCAGCAGCGCGATGCGGCCCATGACCGTGAACCCGAAGCCGGCGCCGAAGGTCACCATCAGGATCCAGAGACCAACCTTGCTGCTGACACCCAGCGCCCCGTTCTGGCCGCGGCTAAAGTAGAAGTAGGAGAGACAGCACAACGTGCCGCCGGTCAGGAAGACCGCGTCGATGGTGCGGCCGAGGCTGAAGCCCTGCTCGGTGACGACACAGAGCGCGGTGATGCTGTTGCCAACCTGGTTCATGAAATTGGCTTCCAGGTCCCCGATGAGTCTCAACCCGGCGGTTGTGCCCATGATGAAGGCCAGGGTCAGGACGCTCGCCGGCCGGCCGCGGGGATGCAACCTCGCCAGCAGCAGCAGGCCCATGCAGAGAGGAATGCAGTAGAGGAGCCGGCGAGCGACCGAGACGTCTACCGGGGTGTCCAGGTGGAACAGGTAGACAGGTACCTCGGGGACGATGTTGGCAACCAGCAACGGGACGAGCGTGCTCCAGAAACCCAGGACCATCCAGTAGGCGGCGGTCACCCCGACGAAAACGTGCTCCGCGAAGCGGAAGAACGGGTTGTCACCGTAAAGGAAGCTGAGGGCGAACAGGGTCAGAGCCGCCCCCACCCAGATGCCCAGGTTCTGGTAATCCAGGAAGGGGTTGGTCATGGACCCGCTGGAGGCCCTGATGAGAAGGAACATCAGGGCCGAAAGGCTGAAAATGGCGATGATCAATCGCCGCCTCATTCCTTCTTACCCCTTCGCCGGCGCACGACGTACTGCACGTTGCCAATGATGATCAGGAGGATGATCAGGAGGTGGGCCGCGGTCTGGGGCCCCATTCTTTCCAGAGCGGTCCGGCATTCGGGACGGTCCAGGTGGGGGTACGTCTCGACCAGCAGCTGCTCGTACTAGGCCGCTCCCTTGAGCCCGGCCAGGAAACCGATGCACTGGTCGGGAACGAAGGGGAAGAGCTCCGGAGAGCCCACCGCCACCGATCCCCCCACGATGGGAATGTGGCCCGGAATGGCCGCATACTTGATCCACTCCTCCATACCGGGGTAACCCGCGGAGCAGTCGATTATCAGGTCGAAGCTCCGGAGATTGTCCACCCACTCCATGATGGGCAACCTCTCCGTGTCGTAGGTGCTGATGTTGTGGGTGTCAGTCGCGATGACCTTCTTGAAGTCGGTCAAGGCGACCGCGATGGCGCCCTCCCGGCCGCTGGCGAAGCCCAGGTTCACGTAATCCTGGCCGTACCGGTATTCGGGAAACTCCAGCTCCAGGATGTCCTCGACGGCCTTGTCGATCTCGACCGGCCCGGTCAACCAAAGGGTCAGACAGTAGAGCTTCGCCTCCTTCAAGCAGAGATGCCGGGCGAAGGCGTTGCTCATCGGCTTGATCTCGGGAGCCGAGGCGGGGTCGAAGTCAAAGACCAGCAGGACCCGGGCGTCCTCGGGCAACCCGGCGACCGTGTCGAACACCTCCCTGACCATCGGTGAGGCATGCTCCTTGAAGGAGATCCGCCAGATCATGGGCACGGTCACGGCCAGCAGGATGCACAGGTAGATCACCCGGCGACCGGTGATGCGCTCGGCAACGTAGCTGGACAGGCGGACCACTCTACCTACCTCCCCCCAGATACGGCCGGTCGATGCCGAGCAGGACCTTGAGGCTGGTGGCGATCGTGCCCAGGGCGACGCCGATCATGATCGCCCGGCTGCCGGCGGTCATTGGCACATACATGATCCACTGCACGAGGTTGGGAAGCTCGAACGACTCCAGCGATCCAGGCAGCCAGGCCGTGGCTAGGTTGCCCAGGAAGGTGCGGCCGAGCAGCAGCAGGAAGGCGGTCACCAGCATCACCGTCGCCTGGACGCTACGCACCCGGAAGGCCCGGAAGGCCGCCGAGGCTACGTAGAAGGCCAGCAGGCTGAAGAACGTCGCGTCGCAGGGCGAAAAGACGTAGTCGTAGATCCAGGCGAACACGCTGCCGGGCGCGGTCTCCGAACCGCTCATCCCTTGGGGGTTGCCGATCTTGAACAGGCCCACGATCAGGGTCACCGAGAAGGCCACCAGGCAAATCACGGAGTAACCCCAGCCGGGGACCCGCCGCCGGATCCGGCGCCGGTGCGAACCAATCAGGCTGGCGCCACCGAGGATGAAGGCGAAGGCGGCCAGGATGCTGAAGAAGAGGGAGACCTCTTCCCGCAAGGGCTCCAGCGGGGGGATGAAGACGGCCAGGATGAGCACGCTCCCCACCGTGAAGGTGATGGCAAGTGGCAACGCCGTTCGCATCTGGGTCCTTATCTCCTCGTTCTCGCGCGATTTCTCTTCATCATTCCCTGGCCCCCGTGTCGAAGATCGAACGCAGGCTGTCGTGCAGCAGCTCCAGGAAGCTGGATCCGCTCAGGGTGACGAGGGTGGCCAGCAGGCAGCCGACGATGATGGCTCCGGCCGCCATCAGCTTGCCGAAGTCCTGTCCGCGCAGGCAACCCAGCTTCCGGGGGTCGCCCGACAGATAGGCGGCGGCCGCGAACAGCTCCTCGCCGATCAGGACGTGGTCACAGGCGGTCAGCAGGAAGGGGATCTGCGCTCGTTCGGCCGTGCCGGCGATCTGCACGGCGCCGATGTCCTGACCGACCTCGGCCAGGGCCAGGCCCTCGGCGAAGAAGGAGCCGAAATAGAGGCAGACGGCCGGCTTCTCCCGGCACATCAGGCCGTTCACTCCCGCCACGAACCCGAACTGCTCATCCGAGACGTAGAAGTTGTCGAAGGGGTCGTAGGCCCCAGCTCGCCCGACGGCTCCGTAGGCGTGACGCAGGGTGTCGTCGGCCGCCGCCATCACCAGCGAGTGGAACTGCGGCACCCGCAGGTTCACCTCCCTGTCGGCCGCGACCTTGGTCACCTCTTCCAGGACCGTCAGGCCGGCGATGGTCTGGATCTCGTTGAGGTCTTCCGAGCCGGGCACGAAGAAGACGGGCCGGCCGGCCGCGGCCGCGTGCCCGATCGCCTTTTCGATTTCCTGGATCCCCGGCAGCTTCCGGATCCGCAGGCGCCTGCCCCTCTGGCCGGCCAGGATGAAGTAGAGGATGGTCCCGCCGAGCAGCAAGCTCAGCAGCAGGCGATTCCAGCGATCCCAGTTTATCCACTGGTGAGTCGACGACACCGGGCCCACCGGCGGGGAGGCACTCGCCAGTTCCCCGGCCACCGCCTCGACCTTGTAGTAGAAGGGAACTCCCTTGGTGGCAGCGACGTCGACGAGACGGGTGCTGCCGGCGGGAGTCCGGCCCACCACCTGGTAACGCCCGATGCTGCGCGTAGAACGCAGGACGGTGTACCCGGTCACCCGACCGTGGGGCTGGAAGTCGTCGGGCGAGGGGATCCAGCTGACGACGATGGCGCCGCCGTTGTCGTTGGGGCGATCGACGGCCCCGACCCTTTCCGGGGGCGCCGGGGCGCCGGATTCGAGGGCCGCTTCCTCGGCGCGGCCGGCCGCCGGTACGGAAAGAACGAGCCAGGATCCCGCCAGGCAGACCAGAAACCAGGCCATCGCCGGTCCCGACGCGAACGGCCGGTTCCGGGGCACACCGGTACCGGGCGCAGGAAGTCGCCTAGGGCTGACCCTCCTGAGCTGCGCGCTCGAACCTGGCCAACTGGTCCTGGAAATACTGGTCATCCGGTTCCTTGGCAATAGCCCTCTTGATCCAGGAAACGGCCTCCTCGTACTGGCCTCGGGCGAAGTAGACCTCCGCCAACGTGTCCATGATACCTGGATCTTCGTCACTTAACCGGACGGCCTTATGTGCAATATCGGTGGCCTCTTCCAGGGCGAGGCCGGCCTGGGCGGCGTTCCAGGCGAACCCGTTCATGGCCCCGACATCGTCGGGGTTCCGGCGCATGATTTCACGATGAGTGGCGACCATCCCCTCGGTATCTCCCTGGCGTTTCTGGACGTACGCGATCATCCCCAGCACCGCCTCCGGCTCCATCGCGGCGGAGTAGTTAGCCAGGAGGCGCTCGAAGGTGGCGATCGAGACGTCGTAGTTCTCCAGCTTCCACTCCAGGCTCGCCAGCTCCCACAGGGCTGCCGAGGCCACCTGCAGCTCGTCCTGCTCGTCCCCGGCCAGGGCCTTCTCGAGCAGGGGGCGGGCGGCCGCGGCGTCGAGACGCTGCGCCCGCTTGGTCCCCGCCGCCAGCAGGAGTTCCGGATCGTCCGGGGAGGCGGCCAGGCGCTTCTCCACGTCGGCCAGGGTGCCCTTGCCAGCCAGGTAATCGGCGATCGTGGCCCGGAACTCGTCGGCGGGGCGGAAGCCGATGAAACGGTCGATCTCGCTGCCGTCGGGATTGCACAGCACCAGGGTCGGCATGTTGAAGATGTGGAATACGTCCGTGAGCTCCTCGTACTCCGGCTTGTCCACGTCGACCTTGAAGGTGATCAGCCGGGCCAGATCGGAGATCACCTCCGGTACCGTGTAGACCTCCTTGTCCAGCATCTTGCAGGGGCCGCACCAGGTGGCATAGAAGTCGATCAGGATCGGCTTGTCTTCCTGGCCGGCCAGCGCGGTGATCTCGGACCAGGTCTGGCCCTCGAGCCAGACGACCTCGGCGGGCAGGTCGGCGTCCTGGCAGGAAACGGTCCCGACCAGCAGGATCAGCGAGACGGAGAGGGTGACCCAGGTCAGATTCCGGAGCATGGTTTACCTTCTTTCGCGAGAAACCAGGGGTTGCAAGCCCGGCTAAATCATGAATGGCCTACTGCGGCTGGACAAATGGCCGCCCTCGCAACGGCCCTTCCTGAATAAACCTGGCTACGGGATCTCAATTCCGGTCCTCCCCCGGCGATTTGGCACCTGGTCGGCGTGCGGCGTCGATCGTGAGCCAGGCGGAATGCGGATAGGTGCCGTCCAGCCGGTAACCGGTGAAACCGAGGCTGATCCGGATCTCGTCCGAGAGGTGCCACTGCTTCCGGAAACCGGCGCTCAGCAACTCGTCCGCCCGGTATAAGGGCAGGCCGTCCTCCGCCAGGAAAGAATTCCCCCACCAGCAGGAGCAGAAGAGCTCCCAGCCCAGCACCGCCGCGAAGGCGGTGACCTCGGCGCCCTTTCCGGTCTGGGCGGGATCGCTCCGGGCGGCCACGTTCTTGGCCAGAAACCAGTGAGCGGCCAGGCCGCTCCCGGCAAGCCCCGCAGTCAGGAATCGGAGATCCACGGTTCCTCCCAGCGCCACTGCCGTGTTGTCGGTGACCGGACCGCTGTTGAAGAGCTGGCCTCCCCGGTGCACGTAGTAGAGCTGGGCGTCGAGCTCGGCCGGCTGCAGGTCGAGCCGGGCGATGGCGCCGATGTCGAACTTCTCCCGGTGCTCCGCCGTGTTGAGCTGCTGCCAGTTGAGCCAGCAGTTCTGCGCGAATCTCCCGAGGCGGGTGTTCACCTCGAGGCCGGTCTCGGTCGGTTGCTCATACCGGACAACATCGTGGTACAGTGCCGGCAGGAACGTGTGAGACTCCGGGTCGAGGTTACCGAACCGCAGGCCGAAGTTCTCGTCCGGCCGATAGGTGAAGGAAATCGCTGGCTCCACGTGGTCCCACCGCTGCTCATCGTCCACGCCGTAGGCCGTCGCCAGGAAGAAACCGCCGGCTATGGTCACCTGGTCCGTCGGCAGATAAACGGCCTGGACCGTGAGGTGTTGACCGAAGAAGGTCTCACCCGTGCGGTACTCGGCGGCCTTGCCGACGAACTCGAGGTTGTGAGCGAACCAGTGGGCGTCGAAACCCACGTCTATGGCGTCCGCGGCACAGAAGGCCGGGAACCAGACCATCAGGACGAGACCCAAGACAACGGCCAGTACTCTCCGGCAGGACATCGTCCCTCCTCGTGACCGGGAATCTACCACCGCTCGTAACGAACCAGCTCCGGCAAGGTCTTGCGCTTCTTGGCGCCTGCTTCGTCCGCGGGATACCCCAGCGGAGTGAAGGCCACCGGCTCGACTTCCGGCGGCAGCTGGAGGATCCGTCGCGCGGCCGCCGGATCGAAGGCGGCGACCCAGCAGGTCCCCAGACCCAGATCAGCGGCGGCCAGGATAAGGTGGTCCATCACGATGGCCACGTCCACGTCGTTGTAGTTCTTGCCGTCCTGCTTGCGAACCCAGTTCAGGCCGGGAACCCCGCAGGCGCCGATCACCAGGGGCGCCTGGACGAACCAGTCCTTCCGGTAGATCTGTTTCAGTTCCTCCCGTCGACCCTCCGTTCGCAGGACGACGAGCTGGAAGGGCTGCCGGTTGTCCGCCGTCGGCGCCAGCCGCGCCGCCTCGAGTACCTGCGCGAGCTTGTCCTCGGGAACAGGATCCGGTCGGTAGGCGCGGCTGCTGTAACGCGAGCGGGCAAGGTCCAGGAAATCCATCTTCACCTCCGGACGGCCGGCGCCTCCGGGGCCGGCTACTACTTGATATCGAGCACCTGCAGCAGATTGCTGAAGCTGTCGGTCCAGGGGCGGATCTGCCGCGCCGCCGCCAGGGTGCCCACCTCCCCGGCGATCTCGCCGGAATCGAGCAACGGCTGGCAGAACTCCTGGAACTTGGCGCGGAAGGTCTGCTCCCTGTACAGGATCACCCACGACGAGATGAGGCTGAGATCACAATCGAAACCGGTGTCGCCCTGGAAATCCCGGTGCCGGTTGTTCAGGAAGCTGGCCGTGAATCCCCGGCTCAGGGCCAGGTGGTAGCAGATCGGCCGCAGATCGAAGTGATTGCTGGAAATGTGGATGGCGATCACGCCGTCCGGCTGCAGGTGTCGCAGGTAAACCTCGAAGGCCTCCACGGTCAGCAGGTGGACCGGCACGGCATCGCCGCTGAAGGCGTCCAGGACCAGGAAGTCGAACTGCTGGCCGGCGGGATCCGCCTGGAGTTCCTGTTCCAGCTTCAAGCGGGCGTCTCCCAGGACGATGCGGCAGTCGGCCGGGCTGGCGCCGAGGTAGGTGAACCGGAGGTGGTCGTCGCCGTGCACCAGGCGCCCGGCCGCCACCTGGGCCACCAGGGGGTTGATCTCGTAGAACCGGAACCGATCGCCCTCCCGCCCATAAGCGGCCATCGTCCCCACCCCGAGCCCGACGAAACCGACGTGCATGCTCCGGTCCTTGCCCAGCGTTTCCTGGTAGGCCCGCAAGGAAAGCCCGGCGCCGGTGAAGGGGCTGTAGTAGGTGGTCGGATAGCCGCGATACTCCCGCTTCAGGTACTGGGCGCCATGCTTGGTCGTGCCGTGGCGCAGGATCAGGCGGTCGTGCTCGGGAAAGTCGGCATCCCGCCTGACGACGTACAGGGCACCGTGGAAGTTGCGCTTCACGAAGACGGCGTCCGCCGGCAACCGGCTGCCGTGATTCCACAAGACCAGCCCGAAGCCGACAAAAATCACCATGGCCGCGACGACGGTGGCGCGCCGGCTCAGCCCCGGCACGACGCTGCCCGGTTGCTTCAGGAGGCTCCACAGCAGCAGGCCGCAGACCAGCAGCATCCCCAGGCTCAACTCCTGGTAGAGCGGAAACAGGAACGGCGCCAGGACCCCGACAAAAACCCCACCCAGCATGCCGCCAAAGGTGACCCAGAGGTAATACCGGGTCAGCTGGGCCGGCGGAGGCCGTAACCGGTAGAGTTCCCCGTGGCTGACGAGATTGAAGACCGCCAGGCCGAGCACATGGATGACGATCTGCTCGAGGAGTCCCAGGTCGAGCAAGATCCCGCCGCCCAGCTTCAGGTGAGAAGGCGTGGCCAGGAAGAAGGCCAGGATCGCGAGGCCGAGCAGACCGATGAAGACCGACCGCCGGTAGTACCTCTCACCGCTGAAGGTGAGAATGAACGACAGCAGGTAGATACAGAGCGGCACCACCCAGAGAAAGGGAACCGAGGCGATGTCGAGGCAGAGCCGGTTGGTCACGGCCATGAAGAAGATGACCCCCGAGGCCGCCCAGGCGGCCCATTCCCAGGGCCGGCCGCCGCCGGCGGCGACGGCGGCGGGCCCGGCCGCAGGGGGCTCCAGGCCACCGGCCTGGTGTCCACCCCCGGCCCGCCACATCTTGCCCGCGCAGCAGAGAATAACCGCCGCGAAGAGGAGGAACAGGCCGGACCACAGCGTCGCCTGCTGGGGACTGGACAGCCGGGGCTCGACCAGGAAGGGATAGGTGAGAAGCCCGAGCAGGGAGCCCGCGTTCGAGACCGCGAACAGCCGATAGGGCACTCGCCCGGGCAGGAGGCGCGCCGACCAGGCCTGCAGCAGCGGGCTGGAGGCGGCCAGGACGAGGAACGGCAGACCCACCGTCGTGGCCAGCAGGCGCAGGATCAACCAGGCCGGATCCTCTGTTCCCTCCGGTTTCCAGGTCTCTGCCGGCAGCACCGGCAAGCAGGCGAGGCCGGCCAGAACCAGGACGGCATGGAGCACCAGGCGTGGCCGGCGGCCGAGCCGGCTGGTGCTGAGGTGGGCATAGGCATACCCGAGAAAGAGGGAGGCCTGGAAGAAGAGCAGACAGGTGATCCAGACCGCGGGCGAACCACCGAACCAGGGCAGGATCGCCTTGCTGACCAGAGGCTGGACCTGGAACAGGAGGAACGCCCCCAGGAAAACGGCCAACGCAAAAAGCAGGGGAGTCGCCAGGTTGGCCCGAGATCCGTCCATGTCCTGCCTTCGCGGGGCTGCGCGTCGCGCCGGGTGCGCGGGCCAACCGGCCAGCCGGGGGTGGTTCGAGTAGAGGACAGGGTACGACAAAAGGGGCGGGAGGCAAAAGGGCGATTACGAAGCGGACGACCCGGCCGCCGCGGGCCGGGACGAGGCAACCGGAGCCAAGGGAACCGCCCCGACAAAAAGACGGGGAACGACCATCGCCGTTCCCCGTCTTCCCTATTCTCAAACCGGAGCGCCGGTCGGATTACCTGAACAAGCTCTTGACCCCGCCCCAGGTGGACGACTCACTGGAGGAGGGATCGTTGGGGGGAGTGATCTTCACGTCGAACAGCCGGTGGAACCCGTCCGGAACCTCGATGCCGGGCCCGGAATCGGGATCGGCGACCGTGCCGTAGACTCCCCAGTTCTCGAGCAGGTACTCCGCCGCGATCAGGGCGTCGAGCTGAGTGCCGCCGATGAAATCGCAGGCGCCGCTGGCGAAACCGGCGAAGTTCCCGTCCTGGTTGGGTGGGAAGTCGAAGAGGTTCACCGTCAAGCCATTGTCGACGATGGCGTTGAGGATCAGCTCGCCATCCATGAAGGTGGTGTAGTCGGCGTAATCGGCCGCTGTCCCGCCCACGATGGGATCGGCGAAGATGTGAATCTCCGCGTTGTCGTAGGTCAGGATCAGGATGTAGTCGGGATCGTTGCTGAAGGTGGCAACGGTCATGGTGGCGATGAAGAGGGTATACTCGTAATTGTCGGTGTCCAGGGCGATCGGGAAATCCAGACCGCCGACGGAGCTCAGAATCCCGAAGACCTCCATGTTGCTGCCGACGGCGTCAGGGGGTTCACCTTCCCAGTACTTGGAGAATCCGTAGAACAGGAACTCGCTCTCCCCCTGAACCGGAACCGTGATCGCCATCAGGAGCAGAAGGGTGGCAACGGGAATAAAAATTTTCCTGGCCGTCTTCATCATGTCCCCCTCCATCAGTCGGTTCCAGCCGCAAATCAACGGTACAGATTCTTCACCTGGCCCCAGGTGTTTCCCTGGGTCGGAATGTTGGGATCGAAGGTGATGTGTCCGATGGCCTCCAGGTCGTATCCGTCGGGCACGGGCGCGCCGAAGGAATCCACGGTGCCGGCGACGGTGTATCCTTCTGGGTTCTGGGCCAGCTCGTCGAGCTCGGTGCCGCCCGTGAAGATGACGTCGCCCTCGAAATGCCCGGCGTTCTGGTTGGGATCGTAGGTCATGATGAAGTTGATGAACTCACCATGCAGGTAAACTTCGCCGTCCCAGAAAGTCCCCGGGGAGGTCGCGTTGGGAGGGTCGAACCCGTATTCGGGGGCCGTGTGACCGGGTCCGGCGAAGGGATCGGCAACGATGTCGAGAATCCCGCCCACGTAACCGATGAAGAGCAAGCCCCCGCCTATGTCCATCTCGCCGGTGGAAACCAGATCGTAGATCAACCAGGTCAGCTCGATCTGGGTCGGATCCCAGTCCAGCTCCGGGCCGACACCCTCGACGAAGCCGACTCCGACCAGGACATCACCGGGATTGCTAGGGGGAAAGCCCACCTCGCCCGGCGAATTGTCGGACTCGTAGTAGAGGAAGCCGGAGATGTCGAGCCATGGTGAAGTCCTGCGCGGGTGCCGTTGCCGGAGTCAAAAGGAGGCAAAGTCCCAAGAAAACAGCGATGTTCCTCATCACGTCCTCCCCTCGGGGAGCAGCCAGGGAAAAGAAGCAGAACTGGTCAAATAATCCTGGGGATGCTTATTAAGAGCCCCATCTGAGCATACCACAAATGCGAACCGTTTTCAATTCAGAAACGCCACAAAATTGGCCCTGAATGTCGTTTTTTGGGCGCTGGTTATGTGGCTGGGCGGGATGGGCCGGAGGATTTCCGGACGGAAGCGCGGTCCGGCCCCGGCCGACTTTCGGAAATCACCTTGACCCCGGCGGCGGTCAGGCCGATCAGAAGCCAGAAAGGCTTGAAGTAGAAGGCACCGAGAAAGCTCGCCCCCAGGGCGGTCCCGGCCAGGGCGACTCCCAGGGCCAGGACCGGAATGGCCTCCGGGCAGGATCGGGCCGGTTTCGTGACCGCGAGGCGGACGGCTCCCCACAGGGTGGCCGCTAGCAGGACCACGAACCCGAGGGCCGGGAAGATCCCTCCCTCGAAGGCGCCCTGCAGGTAGGCGTTGTGCACCACCTCCTTGTAGCCGAGCGTGTCGAGAAACAGCGTCTTCTCCGGCCCGGCGCCCAGCAGCCAGTGGGCGCGTAGCTCCTGCACGGCGGCCAGGTAGACATCCACGCGGCTGGCGATGGTGCCCGGATTGAACCGGACGAGCCCGTCCACCGAGTTCCGCACCCACGGCAGGACGAGGTAAACCACGGGCGCCGCGACGAGGAACAGGGCCAGGATCCTCTTGCGGACCACCGTCGCGTAAGCCAGGACCAGCGAGAAGATCACCACCACGTATCCCCCCCGCGAGAAGGAGAGGACGGCGGCGAGGAACGCCGCGAGGAAACAGAGGAGGAGCCACAGGTACTCGCCGCGGGATCGGCTGGCCCGGCCGAGAGCGAACACGGCGGTCAGGCCGACCAGCGGGGCGACAAACAGCCCGAAGAAGTTCGCATCACCGAAAAACGCGGTCGCCCGCAGGATGCCCATCCCCTTCAGGACGTAGTGAAGACCGTGGTCGGAAGGCAGCAGGAAGGCGCCGAAGCCGTAGAAGACGACACCCTGGGCGATGGCCACCAGGGAGGTGACGAACATCCCCAATAGCAGGAAGTTAAGCGCCCTTCTCAGCTCGGCGAGGCTCCCTAGCAGGTTGACGGCGAAGAAGGGCAGGCTGACCACGGCGACGGTGGTGAGCAGGTACCGGATCCCGGCCAGCGAATCAGACCGGAGGGAATGAATCACGATGGACAGGCCGTTGAGGACCAGGATCAGCAGCAGCGGCCAGCAGATCCAGCTCCTGACGAGGGATCGCCTCCCGGTCAGCCAGTCGATCGCCAGACGCACGGCGATCACCAGCAGGGCGGCATCGGTTCCGGAGATGCCGAGGAAACCGTACCGATCCGCCGGGACCAGCAGAATGGCCAGGCAGAAGGTGATTTCCAGGGGGCAGAGGACGAAGAGGCCCAGCAGGGGGACGGCGAGCAAGGGGGCCAGGGGGCTGGTTCCGGACAGGATCACCGATCCCGCAAACAGGGCGAGGGCCAGGATACCGTAAATCACCCTGCCAAATCGGTTTTTCCCTTCACCCATCAAGCGACGGACCTACCCACCGGCTGCGAAACGGCCAGGCGGTTCAAATCAGAAAGAGGCGACCGCCTCCTCGCACGACGCGAAAACCTCGAAGATCTTGTCGAGCTGGGAGACGTAGTAGATGCTCAGGACACGGTCGTTGGGCGAGCAGATGGCCATGCGGCCGTCGGCCGCCTTGATCGAGTGGAAGGTCCCGACCAGGATACCGATTCCGGTGGAGTTGATCCAGTCCACACCCGAGAAATCCAGCACGAACTTGCGGGTGCCCGCCGCGATGAGGTCCTTGACCTCGCCGTGGAACTTGTCGTAATCAGGCCCGCCCATGATCTTGCCCGTCAGGGCCAGGACCATGACATCGCCTTGTGGTTTCTGCTTGATCTTTGCCACGAAACATCCCTCCCGAGATAATCGGCCTCCGCAAATCATCCGCGAAAAAAAAAGATCTTGGCCCGATACAGGTCGGATTAACCGGCAATCATAAAATGCGCCCGGGGAGCTTGCAACTCCTCGGGCGCACGATACCATCTTCACGGCGGAAGAACAACCGCCCAGGTAGCTACCTCGCCCAGGTAGCTACCGGTAGAGGCTTTTCAGGGCGCCCCAGGTCTCCGGTTGCACCGGCACCACGGACGCGATCCCGGACAGTTGCATCACGTAGTCGTGTTCGCCCTGGTAGCAGACAGGGGGCGCGTCGCCGATCGGTTCGACCTTCAAGTTAAGTATCTCCCCGGGGGTGGTCGGGATCGTCACGGAGCTGCCGGAACAGAAACCCAGGTTGAAGGGCAGGACGGAGACGTCGTTGCAATCGGACAGGTACATCACGTTGCAGTGGATGCCGATGTAGGCGGAATCGGCCGCCCAGACGACCTCGGGGCCGTTGGCGACGACCCGGAACCAGTCGGTGTCCCGGCCGAAGGCGTACCCGGTGCGGAACCACCCTGTCTTGCCGCAGAAATCGAGGATCGTTTGCCCGGGCGGGGGCACCAGGTCCTGGAACACGGGCGGGTAGCTGTCGCAGCCGCCGTTGTAGGTATCGACGTAGTCGCCGACCAAAGGTGGCTCGCCCTCCTGCTCGGCGTCGTCGGGACAGGGGACGAAGCACGGCGGCGGTGGTTCGCAGGCCAGAATCAGGAGGGTGTACTCGCCGCAGTCGCCCCCGTACCCATCGACGACGATGTAGTAGGTCTCGCCGCCAGAAAGAGCCACGTCCTCGAGGAAGGAGACGTAGGTGCCGCAGGGGCCGCCGGAATAGTAATCGTCGTTGCAGGCGATCTGGTTCAGGCCGGAGTCGTAGATGTAGACCTTGGTATCGTAGGCCGAGAAGCACAGATCGACCTGGACGTTCTCGTCCTGGACCGGCACGTAGGAATAGACAACATCGGGCGACTGGGATCCACCGTAGGGACAGGTCTCGTCGTAGTCGTTCAGGTTGTCACAGGTGGCGCCGTCGTCGAAAAAGGGCAGGCTGGCAATCGGCAGCGCGTCGTAGATGGTCTCGCCCCCCTCGCGATGGTCGCTGGCGGGATTGGTCCCGACGTGGAAGTCGGTCTTGATTCCCGGTGGGTCTCCGGCAGTGGTGACGGGGCCGAGCAGCAGGGCGACGAACACCAGAAGCGACGCGGTTCGCATGGTTCTCTCCTCGGTGTCGGGACCGGAAACGGTTTCGCTCAACCTCCCGGGAGTTTTCCACGAGACTGGCGAAAAATTGGGGGAGATCCTATCCTCCAGAAAGTCGGCCGGATGGATTGGCCCGGCCTATTGGCCCTGGCGGGGAAAAGCATGGCAGGAAAAACAGACCCCGAGGAAAAGCCGTGCTGCTGTGGCGGCGCTCCCGTCCAGCTCGAACCGGCGGTCCAGGTATCGCGGGCGCTGCCGCCGGCCGAGGGCCACTGGATCGCCGGCACGGTGCAGACACCGGTCGGCGAGATTCCGCGGGTCACCACCGAGCTGCGCTGGCCCGACCGCCTGACCGCCTGGCGAGCACGCTGCGGGATCCGGCGCCTGCATTTCACGGTTCCGCCCGGCCTGTACGCGGTCGGCGATCCCGATCCCGAATCGCCGGTCCTGGTCTCGGCCAACTACCAGCTGAGCTTCGATCGGCTGCGGTCGCAGCTGGCCGGCCGCCCGGCCTGGATCCTCGTGCTGGACACCAGGGGGATCAACGTCTGGTGCGCCGCCGGCAAGGGCACCTTCGGGACGGAGGAGTTGTTGCGCCGCCTGGCCCTGGTCGGACTGTTCCGGGTCGTTTCGCACCGGACCCTGATCGTCCCCCAGCTCGGCGCCACCGGCGTGAGCGCGCACCAGGTCAAGGACCGTAGCGGGTTCAAGGTCGTGTTCGGCCCGGTGCTGGCCGAGGACCTGCCCGCCTTCCTAGACGCCGGCCTGCGAGCAACCCCCGAGATGCGCCGGGTCCGATTCCCGCTCCGGGACCGCCTCGTCCTGGTGCCGGTGGAGGTGGTCGGCGCCGCCCGGATTTCCCTCCTCGTGGCCGGCGGCCTCTTCGTGCTGTCGGGCCTGGGCGCGGGGATCTTCTCGGTCGCCCGCGTCCTCGAGAGCGGGCCGGCCAGTGCCCTGTTGCTGCTGGGGGCCGTCCTCGCCGGCACGGCCCTCGTTCCGGCCCTGCTGCCCTGGCTGCCCGGCCGGGCCTTCGCGGTCAAGGGGGCCGTGGTCGGCTGGCTGTTCCTGCTGGCCGTGGGACTGCTGGCCGGGCAGAGCTCGGGTCTGCTGGCGAACTGGGCGGTCACGGTCGGCTGGCTGTTGATGGCGCCCGCGGTGACCAGCTACCTGGGGATGAACTTCACCGGAGCCTCGACCTTCACCTCACTCTCCGGCGTCCTGAAGGAGATGCGGATGGCCGTGCCGGTCCAGATCGGCTGCGCCGCCCTCGGCCTGGGATTCTGGCTGACCGGTCGCTTTATCTGACGCCGCGGAGCCGGCAGGAGGGTTTTCGATGATCTTGCGCTACTTGCCCGAGGTGGTGACCCTGGAGCTGGACCCGACCAGGTGCGACGGCTGCCGCATGTGCCTGCGCGTCTGCCCGCAGGGCGTGTTCACCTTCGTCGATAAGCGAGCCGAGATCGCCGACCGGGACGCCTGCATGGAGTGCGGGGCCTGCGCTTTGAACTGCGAGGCGGGCGCTCTTACCGTGCGCAGCGGCGTCGGCTGCGCCGAGGCGATCCTGCGAGGCATGCTGAGCGGCACCGAGCCCACCTGCGACTGCGGGACCGCTGACGAGAAGACTTCCTGCTGCTAGAGCCAGGATTCAGGGCAAGACGAGTTCGCCGAGGGTCTGCCGCTTGTTGGGCGCCTCCGGATCGGCGAACTCGAAGAGCTGCCGCTGCTCGACCTGCGGGGCGGTTTCGGGAAGCAGGACGGCCAGCCGCGTTTGCACCTCCGGCGCCAGCTCCGAGGTGATGAAAACCCGTGATCCTGATCCGAGAGCGACGGCCGCCGCTTCCCCCGCCGCGGCCAGGATCGACTGCTCGGGGTCGTAGCGATCCGACCGGGGCGGCGGCACCCCGAAGACGGTCATCTGCGGGCAGTGGTAGTCGACGCAGAGCCAGAGCCGATCCTCCCGCAGGATCACCACGTCCCCCTCCCGGTACATCTGCCGCAGGTTCGTCAGGAGCGGCTGCTGCTCATCGCTGCGCCGGTGCTTGGGCAAGATCCCCCCGAGGAGATTGCCGGCCAGCAACCCGCAGACCACAACCAGAGGTACCAGTCTGGAAACAACCCCCAGTCTGCCGGCTCGGGTCTGGGGCCGTTGCCCCCAGCCCAGACCCGCCAGCAAGAGGAGACAGGGAACCACCGGCGCCCAGAACTTCCGGTTGCCTGGCTCCCACCAGATGGCCGCCGCCCCGAACACGGCCGCAAAGGCAAGCAGGAGCAGCAGTTGTCGCCGCCGCTCCCCTCCCGCGGTCCGGGCGAAAATAAGAGCCAGCACCAGGCCCCAGACCAGGAAAACGGCCAGGACCCCGATCGGCACCAGAGCCAGCCAGTAGCCGGTGCCGGGGATCGCGCCCTCGAAGAAGTAAGCCTTCAGGGCGTTGCCGCTCAGAAAGGCCAGGGTCAGCCCCCGCAGGGCGGCGGTCGAGAAAATCAGATCAGCCCGCCCGTAAACACCCGCGAACTCCTCCAGGTACCCGGTGGACCAGGCCAGGAAACGGACCGGATCCACCCGGTCCAGCGCCACCAGGGCCCCCAGCCCGTACAGCAGCAGAACCGCCCCCAGGCAAATGACCAGGAAGAGTGCGACTCGCCCGGACCTGCTGCCTGGTGGCGTCCTGAACCAGATGACGACCGCGGAGATGGGGATCACGAAAATGAGGGCCTGGTGCACCAGCACGCCGAATACGTTGGCCAGTCCCAGCCACCTGACGCTGCCGGGCGTGGCTTCGGTCCGGCCCAGCAGGTCGAGCAGGAGGTAGAGGTTCAGGCAGGAGAAGCAGAGGAAGAAGGCGACGGGTTCACCCTGGCTCGCATAGTGCCAGGGCAGGTAGCTGAACCCGAAGCAGAGCAGGAAAACCCAGCCCAGAAATCCCCGCCCCACCAGCAAGACGGCACACCGGGCGAAGGCGATCAGCGCGCCGAGCGAACCGATCAGGCTGAAGGACTTAACGAGCGAATCGGCGGCGCCGCCGTAACCGAGCGCCCACCACATCTCGCACCACAGCTTGACCGCCGGCTCGTAGAGCAGATGGTGCGGATGAAGAAAATGCCCCCCCCAGGCGGAAGTCATGTCCCGGAAGTAGTAAAGGGCATCGATGGAAGCGACGCGCGAGCGGGTCAGCAGGTATACCGCACCGAAGCCCAGGATGATCACCAGGTATCTGACCCGATTGGTGGAAGAAAGGGGGCTTTCAGAGACCACCTGTTTCCCCTCGCTGGCAATTCGCCGGATGGTTGGCAGATTCCAGGACAAAGCTAGCAACGGCCGTTGACCGGATCAACCGCAGACCGCAGACCGGGTGGGATTGGCCGGAGGGGCCGGAATCTCCTATAATCGAACCCCCTGGTGCGGCCGGTGACCGGCCGGCCGGCTGAGAGGAGCAAATGTCCGGGAAGGTCCTTCACCTGCTCTCGCAGAGACCGTTGCTCACCGGCAGCGGGATCACCCTGGATGCCCAGGTCAGCTGCGCCAGCGCCGCCGGCTGGCAGCAGCGGGTGGTTTGCGGGATCCCTGCTGCCGACCCGACCCCGGCGGTGGGAGACCTCCGGCCCGAGCACATCCACCCCCTGCTCTTCGAGACGCCCGACCTGGATTTCCCCCTGCCGGGAATGAGCGACGTGATGCCCTATCGGAGCAGCCGCTTCTCCGCCCTCACGGCCGGCCAGCTCGACGGGTACCGCGATTCCTGGCGGCGGCACCTCGACGGGGTCCTGGCCAGCTTCCTTCCCGACGTGATCCATTCTCACCACGTCTGGTTGCTGAGCGCGCTGATCAAGGACCTGGCCCCGGAACTCCCCCTTGTCATCCAATGCCACGCCACCGGGCTTCGCCAGATGGAACTTTGCCCCCACCTGGCCGAGGAGGTTTGCCTGGGGTGCCGGCGAGGCGACGGCTTCCTCGTCCTGCACCGCGGCCACGCCCGGGAGCTGGCTCGCCGGCTGGACGTGCCGGCAGGCAGGATCCACCTCGTCCGCACCGGGTTCCGCGAGGATCTGTTTCATGCGGCGGGCCTGGCCGCCGATCGTTCCGGCCAGCTCCTCTACACCGGCAAGTACAGTGCAGCCAAGGGGCTCCCCGCGCTGCTCGACGCAGTGGAGGGTCTTTCAAGGCGTTTCCCCGGGATCCGCCTGCACGTGGCGGGCGGCGGCGCTGGCGAGCAGGCCGACCGGCTGCGGCGACGTATGCAGGCCCTCGCGCCGGTCGTCGTTCTGCACGGGCAGCTCCCGCAGGCCGAGCTCGCCGACCTGATGCGGCGCTGCGCCGTCTGCGTGCTGCCCTCCTTCTTCGAGGGAGTGCCCCTGGTGCTGGTCGAGGCGCTGGCGTGCGGCTGCCGTCTGGTGGCCACCGCCCTGCCCGGGGTGGAGGCGGAACTCGCGCCCCATCTCGGAAGCAACCTGGATCTCGTGCCACTTCCCCCGCTGCTGGGCCCGGATCAACCGGACCCACAGGGCCTGCCCACCTTCGTCGCCCGGCTGGAGACCACCCTGGGCGCCGCCCTGGCGAGACGACCGCTGGACGGCTCGAACCTGCCCCGGCCGGAGGCGCTGGACCCCTTCACCTGGCGAGCGGCCTTCGCGAGAGTGGAGGCGATATGGCGGGAGAGCTCAGGGAGCTCAGGCTGACCGGCTTGACGCGAGCCGAGCCACGGGGTACAATCAATCCGGGCTCTTCTCGTCAAGCCAAACCGCGGTAGAGGAGGAACTGGCAGGCGTCCGGCCGGGCTCGTTCCGGACGCGGCGGAGTCTCTTCTCCACGGCAGGAAAGAGCAGCCATGAAAAAGAGAATTGCCTTACTCTCGTTGTTGATCTTGCTGGCCCTGTTCGCCGGCGCTTGCCAGAACGACAACCCCATTTGCACTCCCGGCGAGAGCGAGGATGAGACCGGGGACCCGACCGCGGTTGCGGGCAAGGGCCCCGATCCCTACCTCGACCTGCAGTGGCAGATCCACCTGCAAGAACTCTGGGATTACAGCAACAGCGTTGTGTACGACACCCTCACCGGCACGTTCACCATCGATTCGGACTGGGTCCTGAGCGACTACCCCGACACCTGGGGGCCGGATTATCTCTTCACCATCTCGATTCCCGCCGGCGCGGTCGAGGGACAGCCGGGGACAACCATCGCCATCACCCTTCTGGTTCCCACCTTCAATCGCCTGCACAACCACGCGGTGTACAAGCTCCAGCCCGATCTCCAGTTCAACGAGCCGGTCACCGTGAGCCTCTGCTATCCGTTCTGGCTGGACCCCATCTCCTGGTACCGGAAGTTCTGCTTCTTCCCGATCAGCGAGGATCCCCTGTTGATGGGCCACAGCGATCTTCAGGTCGATCGGGCCGACGAGCTCGGCGGGGTCATCCGCGTGACCTTCAACACCTTCCACTTCTCACGGTGGGCGCTCGAGGAAGGGAAATAGCTGGGTTAACCCGGATTATTCATGAATTATCCGGGTTCTAGCCACTTCCACCGATGAGGCGGTAATAGGCCCAGAAGTAAGGATGTTCCCAGCGCCCGCCGGCGGCGCGCACGTCCTGCTGGGCCATCCTCAACGCCACCGCCTTGGTTTCACCGGCGAGCCAGTGGCCGTAGAAGCGTTCGGCCAGGAAGCGGGAGGCCTCGTCGTCGACCCGCAGGGTCGAGGCGATCACCGAGCGAGCGCCCGCCTGCAGGAACGCGCCCGCAAAATCCATCAGGCCGGTGCTGGCCCCGGAAAGCCGCCGCGACGCCTCGCAGCAGGACAGGTAGACCAGGTCCGCGTTCAGAACCAGCTTGCCGACGGCGGGGATCGTCAGCTGCGGGGCTCCTTCCCCCCCGGCGAACCGGATGGTCGAACGGGTCGGCAAGCCCTGAAAAGCGACGGCGTGGGTGGCGATGTGAAGCACCGCGAAGCGCTCCAGGCCCGAGCCGGCCACCTGGTCCCAGCTCGCCTCCCGGCCGACCCTGAGGACCGCCTCGCCTCCGGACCAGAGGTCGGCCACACCCCTGGCCTCGGACTCGGCGTGATGCAGGGCGCGTGAACCCGCCGCCGGCAGGCCCCTATCAGCGCTGTCGATGCCCAGAGCCAGCAGCGACCCACGGCCCACCGGGATTCGGCCAGGCGGCACGGCCTCCTCCAGCCCGAAGGAGACCAGGCAGGGCGCCTCGACCACCGGGCCGTGGTCCAGGGCCACCTTCGCCCCGGCGGAGTCCGCGGGCCGGGGCAGGAAGAGTCCGCTCCAGGGCATGCCGAACAGCAGATCGTCCGGGATGATCAGGAGCGTCGAGCCCTCGCGCCAGTGGGAAACCACCGGTCCCAGTAGAACCTGGCCCAGGCGATGGGCGGCCCCGGGTTCGACCGGGCGGGCGGGGTTCTCCATGTCCGCCAGCGTGGGCAGAAGCAACTCGTTGAGTTCCCGGCGCGCAGGCAGGGCGAGCAGGTCCACCCGTCCGGCGGCAACCACCCAGGCAAAGGACCGCGTCCTGCCGACGAAAAAGGCCAGCAACGGGGATCGGCGCTGGTCCAGCAGCACCTGGAGGACCGGCCCGGGATCGCCCCCCCTCCCGCGCCCGCTCCCTCCGTGGCGATTCTGCTCGGCCAGCAGGAAGGTGTGCCGGCCGAGATCCTCTGCCGGCAGAAGCTCCGCATGGTCGAGATAAAGACCGATCAGAGCCTCCGTGGCGTCCCGAAGGAGGTTCCCGCAGAACGAGCGCAGCTCGCCGACCTGGGACCGTCCCTCCTCCTCCCGGCCCAGCTCCAGCGCCCGCAGGAACGACACCTCGGCCCGGCGCCACTCGCCGAGGGCCGCCTGCGCCAGACCGGTCTCGACCTCCAGCCGGGCCCGCAGGTCGGCGGGGGAACGGCTGACACAGAGACCGCGAGCACGCTCGAAGTAGGCGAGAGCCTCGGCGAACTCCCCGGCCCGGGAACAGGACATGCCGAGGAAGAGGAGCGAGGAGAGCCTGGTCCGGAAACGGCCACCGAAGGCGGAATCGGCGCCGTGGTCCAGGAAGAGTTCCCGCGCCTGGACGAATTTTTCTTCCAGGAGCAGGACGTGTCCGAAGTGAAAGCGACTCCTGGCCAGCTGGTCGGAATTTCCCGCCTCCCCGGCCAGGGAGAGACTGGCGGCGAAGGATTCCCGGGCCGAACCGATGTCCCCGCGCAGGAGGGCGAGTTCCCCGGCGCTACGCAGGTACTCCCACTCCTGGCCGGTCCCGCCGCCGGCCGCCACCGCCTCCCGGGCCCGGACGTGGGCTTCGGCGGCCAGGCGGAACTCACCCTGGCGAGCCAGGAAATCGGCGGTGGCGATCTCGAAATCGGCCACCAGGTTCTTGTCGGGTTCGCTGTCGTGGAGAACGCCCCGCAGCTGCCGGAGCCGGTCGATGGCGCGGTAGGCGACCTCCGCCTGTCCTCGCTCCAGCCCTTGCCGGATCAGCCTCAACAGAAGCTCGGCCTCGTCGACGGCGAGGCTGGCGACCGACAGCCCGGCCCGGGCCTCGCTCAGCAACGATTCGGCGGCCGCGTAATCACCGATCTGGCAGAAATACTCCGCCTCGAACCGAGGCAACAGGGCGCGGTTTCGCGGGTGGGGGAAGAGGTCCACCCAACTGCGCGCGCGGCGCAGGTAGACCCGGCAGGAATCGAGTTGCCCCAGCAGGCGGAAATCGTCGGCGATGTTCACCAGGCTGCGCGGCGTGTTCATCGAGTCGGCCACCGCCAGGTTGTACCCGAATACCATCCGGTCGATCTCAAGGGCTTGCTCGGGACGGCCGAGGTTACCGCACACCGAAGCGGCCAGGTCGGCGCTGTGGGCATAGAGCCAGGGATAGTTGCCGGCCGCGGCGGCGGCCAGGCACTCCTCCAGGATCGCCAGGGCCTCGCCGTATTCCCGCCTGGTGGCCAGTATGTTCGCGATCGTGACCCGGGAGCGGAGTGTGCAGTAGGCGGAGCCGGATCTTCCCGCCATGGCGCCGCTCAGGGCGGCGGCGTGCAAGGCATCGTCCAGCCGGTCGTCCCGGAGCAGGAACCGGGCGATATCGAGCCAGAGGTAATATTCGGCGAAACACCCACCCAGAGCCCTGGCCTGCCGAATCCCGCCCAGCAAACGCTCGACCGCAGCGAGGTTCCGGCCGGCGTGACTCTCGACCAGGGCCAGCTTGCGCTCCAGCCAGATCTGTTGCAGCGAATCGAGACCCGCCCGGCCCCGTTCGGCCCGGCGATAAAACTCCCCCCGATCACCGTACCGGTAAAAACGTCGTCCCCTTACGAAGGCGCCAACCGGCCCGGTGGTGTCCGCCAGGGCCGGCAGGGCATACATCTCGTTGCGTTCTCCGGTCCGCCGCAGCAGACCATTGTACCTGGTCGCCAGACCGATCCAGAGGAAATTCTCGGGATCGGACCGCCAGAGGGCATACAGCTCGTCCCCCGCCTCTTGCCGGGAAGCAGGCCGCTTGATCCGCACTGCCAGGTCCCGGTACCGCTTCACATCCCGTACCGTCCGGTTCGTCGGCCGGGTTTCCGGCAGGGAGGAGTATCCCGCGGCGATGGCGGCTTGCAGGTCCGCCGACAGGGGAACCCCCTGCAGATCGAAGAAGGGGGACGGCCCCCCCTCCGGTTCGGCCTGCCGCTCGCCGCAGCCCGGTAGGGCCAGCAGCGCCACCGCCAGGAACAACCAGGACCAGGTCCGGGCCGCCGCGACGAAACTCGCCTGTCCTCCGCAAACCGTCACCCGTCCTCCCTGTTCGCCGGTGAACCAGGATCTCCAGGTTTCTGGACAAAAACCCACGGGATGGAATAACCTTGAATCATGACCAATCAACCCAAACCGGCGCCCGGGAACGACCCCGACCTTGCCCGTGCCGTTGCCGCTTACCTGGCCGGGGATGAATCGGCCGCGGACGGACTATACCACCTGCTGCACGGTCCGGTCCATGCCGAGGCCCAGCAGTTCCTGGCCCGGGACAACATCGATTTCGACGACATCGTCCAGGATTCCCTGCTGGCCGTGCTCGACTACGTGCGGAAGAACGGAGGTTTCTCGGGCGATCTGATCAAGTTCGCGGTCACCGTCGTGCGGAACCGCTGCCGGAACCTCCTGAACTCCCGCCAGAGGTGGCGCCAGGTCCCGATCGAGACGTTGCGAGATCGGTTGACCTCCGCCCTTTTGCGTAACCCTCTGGAAGCGCTCGAGGACGCGGAAATCCGCGGCCTGGTGCAGGAGGCGCTCGACCAGCTCGGACCCGAGTGCCGAGCCCTGCTGCACGCCCTGTACCGCCAGGGCAAGGCGTGCAAGGAAATGATCGGTCCCCTGGGGTTGAAATCGGTGCACGGAGTGTACCGCCGCCGGTCGTCCTGTCTGCTGCAGCTGAATCGGATTGTCAAAAAACGCCTGGATATTTGTTCATCTCCCAAGGGGAAAAGGCCGCTGCGGTCCACCGGGACCGCCGGGCCCAAGGCCAGGAAGTGATCATGAGCCCCACCGACAACGACCCGGGTTTCTTCGAGTGCGTCGACCCCGCCGTCGGAGATCTGGTCTGGCGGTACAGCGAACCGGACCTGGATCCGGCCCTGCGTCGCAAGCTGACCGATCACGTGGCCATCTGTGACGCCTGCCGGTGGGACCTGGGCCTGGAACAGGCCGTCCTGTCCGGCCTGCAGGACCGGACCCTGCAGGTCGACCCTCCCCGGCAGGGTCTTTTCTCCCCCTTCCGGCACCGGCGCCGCGCCGCCGCCAGGTCCCTCCGGGCCGCCGGCGGACTGGCCCTGGCCGCCAGCCTGGCGCTGATGCTGCTCCTGTCTCCCTCCGCCCCCGACGGCGACCTCGTCGACCGTGGCGGAGATGACCTTCTCCGCATCCTCCGGCCCGTCGAGAGCGAGGTGGTTTTCCAGACCGGTCCCCGCATCGTCTGGACGCCGCTGCCGGACGCGGTCAGGTACAAGGTCACCCTGCGGCAGGCCGGCGGCTCGTTCGCCTGGATCGATTCCACCTCCGCCACCGAGATCCGGGTTCCCCGCAACGCCTCGCTGCCCCGTCGCGCCCGGATCCGCGCCTTCGTCGAGCCCTTCCCGCCCGACCTGGCGCCGCCCCGCGGCGTCAGCGTTTCCTTCCGCACGGGTTCTCCCGCCGCCTTCTTCCTCTACCGCCTGGGCGCCGCCCCGCCGCCGGTACGCTTGCTGGCCGTGGTGGGCCTGGGCCTGCTAGCCGCTGGCGTAATGTCCGCCTGGCTGCTGCGCCGGCCCTAGAAAATCCGCACAAAACCTCCGCCCCATCTGTTCAGGGAATACGGCCAGGGCGAGGTCTTGCCTGGCTCCTGTGCAAACCGTTTCGACCAGTCGGACCGGAGCCTGGCCGAGGGAGAAGACGAGCCCCACGACGTACGCGGGAGCGTCGGCCCTCCGGCCGACGTCGATCACGGGCGCAATCCCGGCGCCTCTCCCGCCAGAAAGAACAGGAGTGTGACCATGGGCGAGAAGAGTACCCCGAGGAAAATGATGCTAAACAAGGAGTCGGTTCGCGTTCTGACGGATCCTGACCTGAAACAGGCGAGCGGCGGCAGGCCCCCGGTGAGCAATTTCGTCTGCCTCTGGCTCACCCAGGCCTGTCCACCGGTCTTCACCGAGGTCGGTTGCTATACCGACCAATGCCGCTAGCCACAACGGCCCGATCTTCGGTCCAAAAAAGCGAGGGGGGTGCTTCGCCCCCCCCTCGCGGTTAGGCTCTATCTGATAATCCCCGGACCGAGTCGGGTGCGTCTGGCGACGGGAGAGGGTTTTCAGAGAGAGCCTAGTCCGGCCAGACGACCGCCGACTACCGGAACAGCGCCTTGAGACTGCCCCAGGTGACCCCCCGGTTGGGAATGACACCGCCGCAATCGCAGTTGATGCAGCCAACCGGCAGCGTGTAATCGCCGCTGGAGGGGGTCAGAAACTCCCAGTCGGCCATGAGGTTCCATTCCCCGCAGTAATAACCCGGGTTCTTCAGAGGCGGGGGCTGCTGGCCCGCGTAGGGACCCAGGTAGAAGAAGACCGGCTCAAAAGACAGGGGCAGGATGGTTACCTCGAGAACCTGTACGGCAGGGGCACCGGTGAAATCGAGCCCGCCGACGGTCCAGTGGCCCTGGGGATAGTCCGGAATCCATATGCCACCACCGGTGGGTACGTAGTCGACGATCACGCCGTCAATGGGCGCGTAGGACACGCCGAATCCCCAGCCGTTAACGCAGGCAAGCTTGGGATTGGTGATCGTTACCCAGCCGGTGACCGGAACGCCCGGAGTCGCGTCCACGCAGTTGACCTCCCCCCCGGTGTCGAAGTAGAGGCCGAAGCTGTTCAGAGCCGGATCGATCTGGGCCAGGGTGAGCGCAGGGAGCAGCAGGGCGAGACTGAAGACGATGCCTGGGTACCTCATGAGTGCTCCTCCGGGAAGGTGGCCAACGGTCCGCCGCGTTTCCGGGGTAATTGTATCACAACCGGGGCCGGGAATTCATTAGCCCGGACTATTGAATCGTGGCGGGGTGGCTCAATCAGGCGCGGATAACCGCACCCATCTTGCTTCACGCATGCCGGGGACGACCTCGCGAATGGCGGCCTCGACCGCCTCATCGTAGGGTCGCCACACACCGGTGCGGCCGGTCAGCCAGCAGACGGCAACGTTGTCGGTGAAGACCGGCCCCGGCGGCCAGGATCCCACTTCCCGGGCCAGCGCCGCGATCGAGGGTTCCTGCCGCCGGATCTCCGCCAGCCGGACCGCTTGCCCGCCCAGATGCGGTGGCGCCCAGAGGATCGCGAGGCCAGCCAGGGCAGCCAGGAGCAGCGCGCGCCAGCGCGAACGCAGGGCAAGCCGGCGGGTCTCCTGGGTGGCCAGGAGCACGGTCTCCCAGGCCAGAACCGGCAGCAACACCAGTACGTGGCGGACTTCCTGGGACAGGAGGGCGTACACGAGGATCAGCCCGCCCAGGGTGAGCCCGAGCAGGGCGGTCGGACCGGCCGCCCGCAGCTTGCCGTGGCGCCGCCTCCGGCGCCAGGAAGCGCCAGCGAGAACGAGCACCCCTCCCCAGACCGGCCAGGGCAGCCAGTGGCCGAGGGTTTCCAGGAAGAAGCGGATACCGTGGCGGACCTTGAGCAGGGTGGGCAAGAGGTTTGCCTGCAGGTTGGCCAGCGGCGGTTCCGGGGTCAGTCCGCGCAGCCGGGGGTATTCCCACCAGTTCTCCGCCAGATCCAGCTGCAAGGCGTAGGACAGCGGATTGAAGAGGGGAGAACCGGCGACCCGGGAAACATGAATCCACCAGGGCGCCGTCAGCAGGAGCCACATCCCGCAGGACACCGCCAGGTATAGCCGCAGGCGAGGCCAGCCGAACCAGCGGCGGTGCGGCGTGGACAGGACCGCGGCCAGCCACCAGAGGGCCGGCACCCATACGAGATCGATCCGCAGGAGAGTCAGGATCCCGACCAGGGCGCCGTCGACCAGGGCGGTTCGCAGCCCGGCGGCGAACGGGTTCCGGTCGCGCAGACGCAACCAGAGGGCCAGCAGGAGAAAGGCGCAGGCAACCTCCACCCAGCCCCAGTTCACGGCCAGACCCAGCAGGGGATTGAACAGCAGCAGGAGCAACCAGGCCGGCCCGGCGAACGCGGCGCCCCGCCGGAAAAATCCGCCGAGTCCCAGCCAGACCGTCAGGGCCAGCAGACCGATCTGGAGAACACGCACCGCCTGCCGGGCCAGTTTGGGATCGCTGTCCACGGCCAGCAGCGCGGAGGTGAGCAACAGGGCGAACCCGGGTGAACGATGCAACAGCGGCTGGGGCAACTGCCGACCCCACTCGTAGGTGGTGGTCAGCGGGTAGATCACGTCGCAGCTCAGCCCGTCGCCCTCCAGGAGATTCCGGGCCACGCTGAGATGGTCGTACACATCCGCGCCGGCGTCCCAAGGCTCGGCAGGGTAAAGCAGCAACCAGACGACGAGGAAGCAGAGGCCCGCCGCCGCGCCAGCCCGACCAGTGGTCAAGATCCCTCCTCCTCTTTGCCTGCCCGGGTTACCCGCTCAGCCATCCCGGCAAAATCTCCACCAGGTGTCCGGCCGTGAAAACCTGCGGTGTTATCGCCTGTAGCAGCAGCACCAGCGCCAGCCGCCGGCGAAAAGGGGCGCCGCCCTCGCGCAACCCCGCTGCCACCGCCGGCAACAGGCACGGGAACGCCAGCGCCGCCAGCCGCGACGAGTCGTAAGCAAACAAGAACTGGCCGCCGACGCCGACCAGCAGCAGCGCCAGGCCCAGCAAATCCGCCCGGTTGCCCTCCCGCCACAGCCACCGGGCGTGCCAGAGCGGCAGCAGCCACAGCCACTGGAATGCCGACAGGAAACCCAAAGGTTGCCAGGGCCAGGCGAGCCTCAGGTTCACCAAGGGATCGGCCAGCAGGGGCTGCAGGTAGTAACCCAGCGAATGCTCCACCTCACGGTGGGACAGGATCGCCTGATGCGCCAGCAGCCAGATCGCGACGGCCAGCGGGATCCCCAGCAGGATCACGCGGCGGCGACCCGGAGCCGGCCCCGCTTCCCGCCACAACAACCACCCGAGCCAGGGCAGCAGAAAAAGCGCCCGCTCGTGATTCAGCAGGGCCAGCAGGAAGCAGCCAATCGCCGCCCCGGGCCGCGCCCTCCCCACCCAGGCGCCGAAAATCAGCAGATAGGTCACCACGTCGGTCAATCCACCATGGTGCAGGGAGGTGCGGGTCAGGAGCGTCAGACCGGGGACGCCGGCCGTGAGCAGGGCGTCATAGGCGCCGCTGCCGCACCGCAAGGCCCAGCGGGCCGCAACCGCGGGCAGCAGCACGCAGCAGAAAGCGATCAGCACCAGCAGGCCCTCCCCGCGCAGGCCCAGCAGCCAGGCCAGCAGGGGAGTCAGGAACCGGGGGGCCATCGCGTTGGGCGAGGTACCGAAGGGATCGGCAGCCAGCTGCACGTTGAGAATTCCCATGAGACTCTCGGGCATCCGGGCGGGGGCGGCCACCAGCGTGGCGACCAGGGTCACCAGCAGACCCGCCACCAGCGAAAACGGCCAGGGGCCGAGGCGGGAAAGGAGGCGATCCGGAAGGTCGGTCACCGTCTGCAGGGAGATGGTCATGGTCGGACCATGCTAACCCGTGAGTTTCGTCGGGGCAAGCGCAGCCCGACCGGCCGGCGCTTTGAATCCCGGAGACAGCGTACAAGCGCCAGTGGGGTCACAATTTTGTAGATTTTTTCTGAAAAAACTGCGCCAGGGTTGAAAATGCACCTCAGGAAATGGTAAAATGTCGGAAGCTAGGGGGTTTCCAGACAATCGGTCGGATCCTGGGCGCTTTCCGCGCCGGTTTTTGGCGTACCCTCTGGAATGTCGCTTTCACCGGAAACCGGTCGTCCGGGTGTTGCGCCTAGTTGGGAGGAGCTTCTCTGACCCGCAATCCACTCCCGTAGCTGCTACCCGCAGGTCAGGGGGAGATCCGGGGCAGGGTTGCGCAACGGCTTTTCGCAACCGATCCTGGCGACCAGACAACCTATTGGAGGAACATCATGAGGAAACTGTGCATGCTCACAATCGCAACCCTGTGCTTGAGTCTGCTGGCGGGCAGCGCCCTCGCCGAGCGGACCGTCGTGCCCACGCCCATCGGCGAGCTGGAACTGCAGACCGCCGGCGTCGAGCGCAGCCGCCAGGACTGCACTGTCGGCAACCTCAACACACCTTCCTACATCGTCGGCGGCTGGTTCACCGGCGGCGAGGGCTACAAGTACCTCTTCAACCCCTTCGAGCAGAACTGTTACTGCCCGCTGGGATTCCAGCTCGAAACGGTCTCGATGATGCTCAACTTCCCCGACACGGCCACCTTCCCCATCGTGTTCACGGCCTATGTCGACCTGGAAGAGGCCGTCTGGGACGGGAACTGCTGGATTCCGGGACCGGAGCTCTGCGTGAGCGATGTTTACCAGATCCAGATCGACGAGCCAGGAGCCTACACGATCACCTTGCCGATCGTCTGCGACTGCGCGTTCATGGACTTCTTCTACTTCCTCTCGTTCCACTTCATCGACCAGTTCGAGGCGGAGCTGATCACCTGTGATGAGCCCCTGCCCTGCACGGGCTACAACGACTGGGGCAGCGGCTGGGCCGACCTGTTCTTCTACGGATTCGACACCATCGGCCTTCCCGTCATCACCGGTGACGTCATCTGCTGCGACTTCCCGGTCGACACGGAGGGCAACACCTGGGGCGGCGTCAAGACCCTGTACAAGTAAGACCACCTGGCCGGGAGTACACCCACTCCCGGAAATCACGGGGCGGGAGGCAAAGGCCTCCCGCCCCTTTTTCTCCCCCGTGGTCCCGGACCGCCCCAACCCGGACTACTTTGTCCTGGCAGGGACGAGATCAAGGAACCTGACTCTCCGGCGCCTATCTGAACTGCCGAAGGTTGCCGAGAAATCCAGCAGCTTCGCCACGTGATCCCTGATTTCCGAAAGGTATACCTGCTTGCGCTTCTCGCTCGAGATGAACCGGTTTGCCAGTAGCTGGAAGAGAGTGTTCACCTCGGAGTTTTCGAGTTCGTGGGCAGTCTGGTAGGCGTCTTCCAGGGTTTCAATCGCCGGCTCCCTGGCCAGCACTCGCTGCAGTCCCCAGGCCATCTTCAGCAATTCATAATCGGCAGGGAGCAGCAGCTGATCGTTTGGCAGAGATTCCCGGATTTCCTCAAGCGCCTTTTCGTGATGCACCTCGTCCCTGGCCATCCCTTCCCAGAAGGCAGGGAGTCCCGGCACATGCGAAAATCCCTCGGCCAGCATCAGAAAGAACTCCGCCGCCGATCGCTCGGCCTGGATTGCCAGCTCAAAAACCGCCGCGAACGTCATTGCCCGGGCGGACGGATCCATGCTTCCCTCTTTCACCTGGTTTCCTCCGGTTGAATCCCCGGCGTCGCCCTCCCCGGGCGGCCCGTCGGGCGGTGCCCCGACCTCGGTAGAGCAGGGCAGCGAGGGCGCTGCCCTGCTCTACCGTGGTGTCCCCTCTTTTCGATTGCCTTCGGGAAATATGCGGCCGGCCTTTAGCCCGGAACCGCGGCGTCGAGAAGCCGGTCAGGCGCCGCGGAGCAACAGGCCGATGATGGCCGCAAACAGGGCGAGGTTCATGCAGATGACGTAGCCGTAGAAAAGGGGCCCGACCCGGCCGGTCTCGGTCCGCGTCAGGTGGCGATACTCGTCCAGGTACATCAGGATCTTCAGCTTCAGGAGGACCCAGTTGACGTGCAGCCCCCGTTGCTGCCGGTCCCGGACGATGAGCATGGCGAATACCACTCCGGCAACGGCGGAAAGGATGGCGAGACCGAGGAAACCGACAGTCAGGTACATAATTCTGGCCCGGAGCGAGGAAAACGGGGCCGCCCCCTCGCTCTACATGCTGGAGAAATGAAGGACCGCCCGGTCGGCCATCGCCTTCAGCGGCGACCAGTAGACACCGAACACCAGGGTCGGCACCGCCAGCACAGCCAGAACCACCATGTGCAGCGGCGCCACGCGCAGCGTTCCGTCGGCGCCCTCCGGCGCCGCGGTGAAGTACATCGCCCTGCAGATCTTCATGTAATAGAACAGGCTGATCACGCTGTTCAGCACCCCGACCACCGCCAGCCAGAAGTACTCGCGGTGAATCACCTCGGCGAACAGGTAGAACTTGCCGATGAAGCCCGCCGTGGGCGGCAGACCGGTCAACGAGAAGAGGAACAGGGTCATCATCGCCGCGGCCCACGGCGCCCGCAGGCCGAGCCCGGCGTAGTCGGAAAGTTCCTCGCTGCGCAGCCGGTTGTTGATGGCGACGACGAACAGGAACGCCCCGAGGTTCATCAGCGCGTACACGAGCAGGTAGAAGAGAATCGCCTGCAGCCCGGCGGGAGTGAGCAGCAGGAATCCCATCAACAGGTACCCGACGTGGGCGATCGAGGAATAGGCCAGCAGCCGCTTGACGTTGCTCTGGCGCAGGGCGACGACGTTGCCGTAGGTCATCGTCACGACCGACAGCAGCGCGATCAGGAGCGGCCAGTCGATCTTCTGCAGCAGCTCCGCCGAGGCGACCGAGGCGGCGCCGTCCGGCCCGCTCAGCATCGTGGTGTAGAAGAAGCGGATCATCAAGGCAAAGCCGGCCGCCTTGGGCCCCACCGAGAAGATGGCCGTAACCGGGGTCGGTGACCCCTCATACACGTCCGGGCACCAGAAGTGGAAGGGCACCATGGCGATCTTGTAGCCCAGTCCGGCCAGGACCAGAACCGTGATGACCAGCAGGGTGAACGTGTCGACGCCCCCGGCGAGAATCGCCTCCCGGATGCCCGCGAAGGTCGACTCGCCGGTCAACCCGTACAGCAACGAGAGGCCATAGAGCATGATCCCGGAGCTGACCGCGCCGTAGATGACGTACTTGAGCGAGGCCTCGGTCGAGCGCAGGCTCGTCCGCATGTAACCGGCCAGCACGTAGCTCGCCAGCCCCACCATCTCCACCGACAGGTAGAGCATGATGATGTCGCGCGCCTCCGCCATCACGGCCATGCCCGCGGTCATCAGGACGATCAGGAAGTAATATTCGCCCTTGTGCTCGCGCTTGCGACCCATGATCTCCTCGCTGGACCAGGAGAACAGGATCGTGACCAGGCCGATGAAGATGAACAGGATGCGGAAGAAGGCGGCCAGGCCGTCCACGATCACCAGGCTGCCCAGGATCGTGTGCGGCGTCTCGGGAAGGTCGGCCACCGCGAAGCCGAGGGCCAGCAGGGTTCCGGCCAGCGATACAAGGAACGGGGCCGCGGCGTGCCGGCCGCGCACGATCAGGTCGGCCAGGAGCGCAAGCAAGAAGGTGGCGCAGAGGGTCGCCTCGGGCCGGAAGTGCCTCAGGTCCGACCAGTCGGGAATGCTAACGTTCAACACGTCGAACAAGGTCCGCTCCTTAGCAGTCAGCAGGACACGGTCGGGTCGACCGGCCGGGGGCTGTTACCCGGCCACGACCTTGATCAGGTTGTTCAGCGTCACCCTCATCAGGTCCAGCACCGGCATCGGGTAGACGCCCAGCAGCAGGACGATCAGGCCGATGGGAACCAGGGTGAACATCTCGCGGGTGCTGATCTCGGGCAAGTCGTCGTACTTCGGGTTCTTGGGTCCGAGGAACACCCGCTGCAGCATCCACAGGACGTAGGCGGCGCCGATCACGATGCCGATGGCGCTGATCATGGTGATCGTGCGGTAGACCGGGAAGGCCCCCAGGAACACCAGCGCCTCGCTCACGAAGCCGGACAGGCCCGGTAGGCCGAGAGCGGCGAACAGGGCGAACGAGAACACGCTCGTGTAGACCGGCATCTGCAGCCCGAGGCCGCCGAAGCCGT
>CAZAHC010000002.1:0-41648 GCA_964484595.1 uncultured Fibrobacteraceae bacterium
ACGGCCCTGCGATTCAGCGCGATTCTCGCTCATCGCCACGGGCTCGACCGCTCGGTGGCTGGGCTTGCCGGACGAGGAGTCGTTCCACGGCAAGGGCCTGTCCGCCTGCGCCACCTGCGACGGCTTCTTCTTCGGTGACCAGGAGATCGCGGTGGTCGGCGGCGGCGACACCGCCCTCGAGGAGGCCACCTATCTGACCAACTTCGCCCGGAAGGTAACCATCATCCACCGCCGGGACGAGCTCCGCGGCTCGCAGATCATGCAGCGGCGGGCCTTCGACAATCCCAAGGTGGAGATCGCCTGGAACCGGGTCATCAAGGCCTACGAGGCGGACCCGGACGGCAACCTGGTCGGCCTCACCCTCACCGACACCCAGGACGGCTCCGAGCACCACCTGCCGGTGACCGGTTGCTTCATCGCCATCGGGCACACCCCCAACACCGACTTTCTCGCGGGTCAGATCGACCTGGACGAGAACGGCTACATCATCACGAAGCCGGACACCACCGAGACCAGCGTGGAGGGCGTCTGGGCCTGCGGCGACGTACAGGACCACGTCTACCGCCAGGCCATCACCGCCGCCGGCAGCGGGTGCATGGCGGCCATCGAGACCGAAAGGTGGCTCACCGCGCAGGGGCTTTGACCCCAGAAAGCCGGCGAAAGAGTCCCTTGTCAGGTCTTCTCCTGAATGAGGGAAAGGAACTCCCCGCGCGTCTTGGGGTCGTCCTTGAAAGCGCCGAGCATCTCGCTCGTCACCGCGAAGCTGTTCTGCTTCTCGACTCCCCGCATCATCATGCAGAGATGCTGGGCGTGCAGGACAACCGCCACCCCGTCGGCGCCGAGGTTCTCGGCCAGGCACCTGGCAATCTGGGTGGTCATGCGCTCCTGGACCTGCAAGCGGCGGGCGAAGACCTCCACCACCCGGGCGATCTTCGAGAGGCCGACGATCCGACCGTTGGGGATGTAAGCGACGTGGGCCTTGCCGAAGAACGGCAACAGGTGGTGCTCGCACAGGCTGTAGAAGTCGATATCGTTGACCAGGATCATTTCCTTGCCGTCGGCCGGAAAGAGAGCCTCGCGCACGAGGGCGTCGGCGTCGACCTCGTAGCCGCTCGTCAGCTCGCGGTAGGCGCGGGCGACGCGTTCGGGGGTCCGGCGCAACCCTTCGCGCCGGGGGTCTTCACCCAGGCCCTGCAACAGATCCCGGATCAGGTCTTCCATGGTGTCACTCCCGTTGGCAAATCGCAGCGGCCCCGCCCGACCGGGCGGGGCAGGCACACGATAGGGTCCCGGGCGAAAGCGGTCAAGCCGCCGGTCCCGGCCCACCAGCGTGACGATCCTCCTCCGGCGGGCACACGCCTTGCTGGTTTAACCCCGGCGGACTTGAAAAACCTGCATTTTGCAGCCCAGGCAAAGGGCCAACCCAGCGACATGAGGCGTGTAAGCGCCAGCGATCGGACGGGAACGTTCCCCCCGGCCCGCCCTTCGCTTCTCGCGTGAGGTTTGGCCCTTTTCCGTGCCCTGAATCCAGCTCGCGGACCGGATCCCGCGAATTGCCTCTCCAGCCCCGCCTCCCCTGCCAAAGTTCTTGCGTCCGATCCCGGAGGCCATAATTTTCCAACCGTCTAGCCACCTATTCGCTCCCCATCCGGCTTTCCTGTCGGGTGCCAACAGCAAGGAGCCACGGCCGTGGGCAACAAGATCGTAGCCGCCAGGGAACTGGCCCCCCAGACGATGCTTTTCGAGATCGAGGCCGAGCACATCGCCCAGCGTGGCCGGGCGGGGCAGTTCGTCATCCTCAGGGTGTGCGAGGAAGGCGAGCGGATCCCGTTGACCATCGCCAACCGGGACGTCGCCCGCGGCGTCATCACAATCGTTGCCCAGGAGGTAGGCAAGACTACCTGTCTGCTGAACCGGATGCAGGTCGGCGACGAGATCCTGGATCTGGCCGGCCCCCTGGGCCAGCCCACGAACATCCCCGCGGGCGAACGGACCGTCGTCTGCGTGGGCGGCGGCATCGGCAACGCCGTGGTCTGGCCCCAGGTGGCGGCGCTCAAGGAAGCCGGCAACGAGGTCATCAGCATCCTGGGAGCCCGCACCAAGGAGCTGCTGATCCTCGAGGACGAGATAACCGCCCTGAGCGACCGGGCGATCGTCACCACCGACGACGGTTCCTACGGCCAGAAGGGAATGGTGACCCACGCCCTGCAGGATCTCATCGACAGCGGCCAGAAGATCGACGAGGTCATCTGCATCGGTCCGATCGTGATGATGAAGTTCGTCTGCAAGACCACCGAACCGCACGGCATCCCCACCCAGGCCTCCCTCAACCCCATCATGGTGGACGGCACCGGCATGTGCGGCGCCTGCCGCGTGACCGTCGGCGGCGAGACGCGCTTCGCCTGCGTCGAGGGCCCCGAGTTCGACGGACACCAGGTGGATTTCGACGAGCTGATCAAGCGCCTATCCTACTACCAGCCCGAGGAGAGGCTGGCCTACGAGCAGGTTCACCGGTGCCGGCTGGACGCCCAGCTTGACGAACCGGATTCCGCCCGGGAAACGAACTAGGGAGAACAGCATGGCCGACGCGAACAAGAAGAAGAAAAAACGGGTCATCAACAAGGCCAAGACCAAGACCCCGATGCGGGAGCGGCCAGCCGCCGAGCGGATCCTCGACTTCGACGAGGTTCCCCTGGGCTACAACGAGGAGGAGGCCGTCGCCGAGGCCCAGCGCTGCATCCAGTGCAAGAACATGCCCTGCATTCCCGGCTGCCCGGTGGGCATCGACATCCCGGCCTTCCTGGACCTGGTGGGCAAGAAGGACTTCGCGGGCGCCCTGCAGAAGATCAAGGAGAAGAACTTCCTGCCGGCCATCTGCGGCAGGGTCTGCCCGCAGGAGGACCAGTGCGAGCTGGTGTGCACCCTCAACAAGCCGGACAAGGGCCGCGAACCAGGCGGCGTCGGCCGGGTCGAACGCTTCATCGGGGATTACGCCTTGCAGCAGGGCCTGGACGCTCTACCCGAGAAGGACCCGCCCACGGGCAAGAAGGTGGCCATCATCGGCTCCGGCCCGGCCGGTCTGACCTGCGCCAGCGACCTGATCCAGCGCGGGCACGAGGTGACGGTGTTCGAGGCCCTGCACAAGCCGGGCGGGGTGCTTTTCTACGGCATCCCCGAGTTCCGGCTGCCCAAGAAGATCCTGATCAAGGAGATCGAGGGCTTGCGGGACATGGGCGTCGAGTTCGTAATGAACTACCCCGTCGGCAAGGCCGAGTCGCTGGCGTCGGTTCGCGAGCGCTTCGATGTGGTCTTCATCGGCACCGGCGCGGGGCTGCCCTGGTTCCTGAACATCCCCGGCGAGAACCTCAACGGTGTCTACAGCGCCAACGAGTTCCTGACCCGCGTCAACCTGATGGGCGGCTACCGCTTCCCGGACGGTGCCGATACCCCCGTCAAGAAGATCAAGCGCATCGCCGTGATCGGCGCCGGCAACACCGCCATGGACTCGGCCCGCACCGCCAAAAGGCTGCAGCCGGAGATGGTCTACCTGGTCTATCGCCGCAGCCGCCTGGAAATGCCGGCGCGGATCGAGGAGATCCATCATGCCGAGGAAGAGGGGATCGAGTTCCACCTGCTGCACTCCCCGGTCGAGATCGTGGACGATGGGACCGGCGCTGTCGGCGCCATCCGCTGCCAGGAGATGGAGCTGGGCGAGCCGGACGCCAGTGGCCGGCGCCGGCCGGTGCCGATCGAGGGTCGCACCAAGGAGTTCGCCGTCGACACGGTGGTCATGGCGATCGGGCAGGGACCGAACCCCGTCCTGCTGGCCGATTGCCCAGACCTCGAGCGCAACCCGAAGCGCGGCACCATCATCGTCGATCCGGAAACGATGCAGACCTCGTGGCCCGACGTCTTCGCCGGCGGCGACATCGTCACCGGCGGCGCGACCGTGATCCTGGCCATGGGAGCGGGGCGCACTGCCGCCACCGCCATGCATCGCTTCCTGACGACGGGCCAGGCCAAGGAAGAGCCTGCTAGCTAACCGCTGAACAGCACCCCTGGCCCCTTCCTGGCTGTTTCCGGGGACGCGCCCCGGAAACAGCCAGGAAGGGATCAAGGGTGCCGCCCCGCCATCAGTAAGTCAGTCGTAATCAATTCGATTTCAATGGGTTAACTGTTTGGATTAATGTTGAATGTTGGGTTTCGGGGGCCCGCCGGCCCTCATTCCCGATCCATCTCCGCGACCAAGCGGTTGATCACTTCCGGGTACAGCTCGCACTCGGCGGCGAACACCCGGTCGGCCAGAGTGTGCAGGTCGTCGTCCGGCAGGACCGGAACGCGCTTCTGCTGGAGAATCTGGCCGTGGTCGTAGATCTCGTCGACCAGGTGGACGGTGCAGCCGCTCTCGGTATCACCCGCCGCCAGCACCGCGGCGTGTACCCGGTCGCCATAGAAACCCTTGCCGCCGTACTTCGGCAGCAGGGCGGGATGGATGTTCAGGATCGGGCCGGTGAACCAGTCCGGCCGGATGTAGTAGCATAGGTAGCCGGCCAGCAGGATCAGTCGCGGGGCGAACGGGGCGAGCCATTGGTTGATCGCCTTGTTGTGTTCCGCCACCGTCTGGAAATCCCGACGGCGGAAGACCTCGCAGGGCCGGCCGGCGGCGCGCGCGATCTCCACCCCCCGGACGGCGGGCCGGCTGGATACCACCGCCGCCACCTGGATCGCCAGGGTGCCAGCTTCGATCCTGGCCAGGAAGTTCTCGAGCGTCCGCCCGCTGCCCGACAGGAGCACGGCGACGGGATTCGGTGGCCGGGTCACTGTTCTTTCTCCCCTTGTTCGGCGCGCACAGCGGCCAGCACCTTGACATGGACCGCGAAGGCGATCTCGCCGGGCAGATCGTCCAGCGGGAAGAACCCGACCTGGGCCGCGTCGTCACCGGCTCTCGGCTCGCCGCCCACCTCCACCGCCCGGTAGATCACCAGCAGGACGGGGAAGTTGGGCGGCAGAATCCCCGTGTGAACGGCGAACAGGCCGTCGAGCCGGACGTCAAGGTTGGTCTCCTCCTTGACCTCCCGCACCGCTGTTGCTTCGATATCCTCGTCGAACTCCACGAAACCGGCCGGCAGGCTCCACTTCCCCTGCCGGGGCGGGTACTTGCGCTTGACCAGGCAGATCCGATCTTCCCGCAGCAGGACCACCCCCGCCGCCGGCGCCGGGTTCAGGTACTGGATATAGCCGCAGGCGGGACACCGCGGCCGCTGCCTGCCAGCGTCGGCGGCCCAGGTCATGGTCGCGGCGCAGCGCGGGCAGAACTTGTAGGCGTGCTCGGCAGGATCCATCACTGCTTCTCCGAACGGATCAGGACGAGGGCCAGAACCGACCACAGGACCAGAAAGAGCGCCAGGGGCCGCCCCCCCGCCCGGACGAAGAGGGTATCGCCCGGACCGGGCTGGACCTCGGCGAGCACCACCGCTCGCTGCCCGAGATCCGCCATCTTCACGACCTCGCCGGTGGCCGCGACGACGAAGCTCACCCCGTTGTTGGCGCACCGCACCAGCGGCACGCCGCACTCGGCGGCACGCAGCCTCGCCAGGGCGGCATGCTGCCGGGGTCCGGCTGTCTGGCCGAACCAGCCGTCGTTGGTAATGTTGACCAGCACCTGCGCACCGGCCCGGACGGCCTGCCGGGCCAGGCCGCTGAAGATGGACTCGAAGCAGATCAAGCCGGCAAAGCTGAACTCGCCGGCCGCCGCCGGAACCACCACCGGGCCGGGCGGCTCACCGGGTTCCCATTCCGCCTGCCCCATGTCGATCCTGGCCAGAAACGGCAAGAACCGCGAAAACGGCATCCGCTCGCCCACCGGCAGCAGGTGGTGCTTGGCGTACCGGTCGATCAGGAACCCCTGGGGGTCGAACAGGCCGCTCGAGTTGAACTTGAGCAGGGTACCGTCCGGGGTGAGTTCCGCATCGGGAAAGCCCGTGAACAGGAAAAGGCGGTTCTGGGCCGCCAACTTTCTGACCCAGGCGAGCAGCTCGGGCTCGTTGTACCGCACGTAGGCGGGAATGGCGGTCTCGGCCCAGACGACCAGCTCGGCGCCGGCGCGGGCGGCCTGTTCGGTGAGGTAGGTGTACGGAACGATCGTCGAGTCAATCCTGGCCGGCTGCCACTTGTCGGCCAGGGCGACGTTGGCCTGGATCGCCGCGACCTTCACCGGTTCCCGCGGCCCGGCGGCCAGATCGGTGGAGTCAGTCACCGGGGGCGGATCGTACTTGCTGGGCAGGGCGGTCCCCACGGCCAGCCCTCCCCACAACAAGACCACGGCCCCGATCAGGGCCAGCCGCCAGCCGCCGCCGGGGGCGAGGACCCGGTGGCGACCGCCTCGCTGGAAAACGGCGACCAGGGCCACCGCCACAAAGGCGGTGCCGGCGCTCAGGCCTATCTCCCCGCTCGCCGCCGCCAGCCGCAGCAGGGGCGTATGCACCCAGGCCGCCCCGGCCAGGCACCAGGGAAACCCGAGCTCGCCGGCGGCCCGCAGGGCCTCCATCCCGGTCCACAGGACCGGCGCCGTCAGGAGGGCGGTGGTCGGGCCGAGACGATCGCGGACCAGGCGAAAGACCACTCCGAACAGGAAGTAGAAGATCGACACGTACAGGATGGCCAGGATCGCCTGCACCGGCACCAGCCAGCGGGTGGGAATGCTGGCCGAGGGCTCCAGGAAAAACAACCAGTACAGCAGGGAGGTCTGGTGGGCGAGCCCGAAGAGCCAGGCCGAACGGGCGGGCAGCGGCGCGGTCAACAGGACCCGCAGCAGCAGCGCCAGCGCCACCGGCACCAAGGGGCCGGTACCGCGGAAGGGCGGCAAGCCGGTCGTCGCCATCAGCCCCGCCAGCAGGGCCAGGTTGTCCGTCAAGGGCAACAGCCACCCCTGGTGGCGCTGCCGGGCGAGATCGCTGGGCACTCCGGTCATGCCGTGCAAAATAGCGGCTCGCCCGGAGGCTGTCGAGGTGCATCTCCGACCCTCTCCCCGCCCCCCGGCTAGTTTTGCCCGTCGCGGACCAGGTCGCTCATCCGGTACCGCTGAATCTTCTTGTAGAGACCCTGGCGGGAAAGGCCCAGCCGCCGGGCCGCGGCCGCTTTGCGACCCCCGGTCGCGGCGATCGCCTTGCGGATCAGGTACCGCTCCAGCAGCTCCCCGGCCTCGTCCAGGCGGCGCAGGGTGGCCAGGTCCGCCGGATCGACCGAGCGACCCGCCGCGGTGATCACCTCGTCCGAGAGGTGGCGCAGGCGCAGCAGCGGCTCCTCCGGGTACAGGGCCAGGAACCGGTTGGCCTCGTTCTCCAGCTCGCGCACGTTGCCCGGCCAGCGATATCCCTGCAGGGCGGCCAGGGCCGCCTCGGTGATGCGGGGGCAGCCCGCCTGGGGCCGCTGCTTGCGCAGGAAGTAGGCCAGCAGGTGGCTGATGTCCTCGGGGCGCCGTCGCAGCGGAGGAATGGTCAGCCGGACTACGTTGAGCCGGTAGTAGAGGTCCAGGCGGAAACGTCCCGCCTCGATCTCCCGGTGGAGGTCCTGGTGGGTGGCGGCGACGAAGCGGATGTCTACCGGACGGCTCTGCAGCTCCCCGAGGCGCCGGACCTGCCGCTCCTGCATCACCCGCAGCAGCTTGATCTGCAGGGCCAGGGGCATGTCGCCGATCTCGTCCAGGAAGAAGGTGCCGCCGTTGGCCGACTCCAGCAGGCCCACCTTGTCGCCGGCGGCGCCGGTGAAGGCGCCGGACTTGTGCCCGAAGAGCTCGCTCTCGAAGAGGGATTCCGGCAGGGCGGCGCAGTTCTGCCCCACGAAGGGACCGTCCCACCGGTTGCTGGCCAGGTGAACCGCGCGGGCGATGATCTCCTTGCCGGTGCCGCTCTCGCCGTGCAGCAGGACGTTGACGCAGCTGGCGGCGATCTTGCCCACGGCGGCGCAGCACTCCAGGAGCTCGCGGCTGACGCCCACCGCTCCCGGAACGCCCGGCACGAAGAGCGGCCGCGGCAGGGGTAAGCCCGGCCGGTTGCGGCCCCGGGGACCCGCCGCCGCGGCCGGCACGCTCAACAGGCCGGCCGGAAACAGGGAAGGCTGGTCAGGACCGGCGAAGCCGAGGATCCGGCCGCCACCCCCCGCCCGGGGCCAGGACGGCAGCACCCGCAGCAGGGGGCCGGTGCGGGCGGCAAAACGCGCCCCCCACAGTCGCACCGCCTCTCCCCACGGCGGCAGATCATCGAACCAGAGAGCGAAGGCTCCCGCCTCCCCGCCCCGGGAGCGCAGCGGCTCGAGCCATAGCAGCGGACGGGATTGATTGCCCTGGCGCTGGCGAGAAGGGCGAACGGGGCGACCGGCCGGCACGGCCGGGCTCCGGTCCGGGGCCGCTTCCCTGACCGCCTCCGGGGTCCCGGCGCTTCCCGGCCAGGGGATGAGCTGGGCCTCCCCCGTGCGGACCACCTGCAGCAGCCGGTTCAGCGGCGGCGCTGGCTGGTCCGGCTCCCCCCACGCCCAACGAAACAGCAACCGCAACGGTGCGTCCTGGTCTTCCCCTTCCCGGCGAACCACCCACAGCAACGCTCCTCCCCCACCAACCGGGAAATCCCGGATCTCCTCCTCCCACAGCTGCCAGCTCGGCATTCCGGTCTCCTTTCCGGGCTCGGTCTCCCTGCGGGCGCTCCCGGCAGCAGGATCCAGGCCGCGACCGCGGCCGGGCCCTGGCCCCCGGGGCAAAAGCCGGGGAAAACACCAGGCCAGGGACAACCGAGGTCGACCGGCGGCAACCCCGGCCGCGCCGGCGGCGGACCGGCGAGGACAGACGGGTGTCCGCACGCCGGGCCACTTCGACCTGGGAACGCCCGACACCCGACCACCGATCGCTCCGTAGCCCCGAGCGGCAGATCAGGGAATGGGTTGGCTGGCTGTCACGGGAACGTTACAGCAGAAGGGGCAGCCGGCAGGGCGGACACCACCCTACCCCGGCAGGACGAGTTCGATCCGCTGCTTCTTGCCCGGGCGAACCTCACCAATGGGTACAGCCTCGAGGTCTGGCAGCTGGCCGAGATCGATCTCGGGCGGCAGCACGACCACCAGGCCGATCCCCATGTTGAAGACGCGGTACATCTCGGCGGGCGAGACCTCGCCCGCCTCGGCGATCAGCCCGAACAGCGGCGGCACCTGCCAGGCCGCGGCCTCCACATGGGCGCAGAGACCGGCGGGCAGGATGCGAGGCAGGTTGTCGTAGAAGCCGCCGCCGGTTATGTGGGCCAGCCCGCGCACCGACTGCCGGCCACAAGCCTCCCAGATCGACCGGACATCGGGCAGGTAGCTGCGGTGAACCGCCAGCAGGGCGTCCGCGAGCGAGCAAGCGAGACCAGGCGGGGTGTCGGCCAGGGCCAGGCCGGCGTCGGTGAGCAGCACCCGGCGGGCCAGGCTGTAGCCGTTGGTGTGCAGTCCGCTGCTCGGCAGGCCCCACAGCAGGTCGCCGGGCTGGATGCGGGTGCCGTCGATCAGGTCCTCCTCGGCGACCCGGCCCACGATGCAGCCGGCGAGGTCGAATTCCCCTGCCAAGTAGACGCCGGGCATCTCCGCGGTCTCTCCACCCAGCAGCGCGCACCCGTTCTCGCGGCAGGCGGCAGCGAACCCGGCGATCACCTGCGGCAGTACTTCCTCCTCGAGCTTGCTGGCCGCGTAGTAATCGAGGAAGAAGAGCGGTTCGGCCCCCTGGACCAGGATGTCGTCCACGCAGTGATTGACCAGATCCTGGCCCACCGTGTCGTAGCGGCCGGCGGCGGCGGCCACCTTGACCTTGGTGCCCACCCCGTCCACGCTCGCGACGAGCAGGGGCTCGCCCGGGGCCGGCCGGAACAGACCCCCGAAGGCCCCCAGCTCGCTGCGCACCCGCTCATCCCAGGTGGAGCGGACCGCATCGGTGGCCCGGGCGAGGGCCCGCTGGGCTGCGTCGATGTTCACACCGCTCTCAGCGTACTTCATCTGCTGCTCCTGTCGGCTCAGGAAAACGGCTGTGGCCCGGCAATTGGGTCCGGTATGGGACACTGACAGGTAAGGCCCTTGGCCTGTTCCAGGGATTCTGGCACGTGGCCAAAACCCCAGGCCCAATTCCCCTTTCCCCACGACATCCTTACGTATTCCTCTTTGGCCTGCCAAGAGACAAATGACCCTCCCGGAAAAAAGTACCCGTGGCACACACTGAACGACTTGGGGAGCGTCGCCGAAAAAAAGCCAGGAGGGAGCCCGGGGCATTGGCCAGGAATCAAGCCGCCGTACCCATTTTCCGGGTCACAACCAGTCGGATCAGGCGTGGACCGCCTCCAGAGGCAGCGGCTCGAGAGCCCCGAGGTAATCGAACTCGCCCTGGTGGTAGAGCTCGAGCACCGCGCCGACCACCCGGTCGTCGAACTGGGTGCCCCGGAAACGAACCAACTCCTCGATGGCCTGCTCGACGGTCATCGCCTTGCGGTAGGGACGATCGCTGGTCATGGCGTCGAAGGCGTCGCAGACGTTCAGGATGTGACAGCCCAGGCTGATCTCCCCGTCCTGCAAGCCGTGGGGGTAGCCCTTGCCGTCCGGACGCTCGTGGTGGTGCCGGACCAGGTCCGAGGTGTCGCGCAGGAATTTGATCTGCTCGACGATGTCGGCGCCGATGGTGGGATGGGTCCGCACGGTGGCGAACTCCTCTTCCGAAAGCCGGCCCGGCTTGCAGATGATGTCGTTGGTGATGGCGATCTTGCCGATGTCGTGCAGCAGACCGCCGTACTCGAGGATTTCCAGGTCCTGGTCGCTCAGTTCCAGCTGGCGCCCGATCTTCACCGCGTACCGGCTGACTCGGTAGCTGTGTCCGTGCGTGTACGGTTCGTCCGCCTCGAGCGCCGTGGTCAAGGCGGCGATGGAGTTGATGTGGGCCTCCTTCATCCCCTGGATCAGCCGGTCGTACTGGAAGAGGACCAGCACCGGGAACAAGGCCAGCCCCAGCGTCCAGACCCCGGCCTGCTGGAACAGGAGGATGAAGATGGCCGCGAACGGCACGTCGGACAGGTTCCGCGTCTTGGGCAGGGTCAACTTCTGGCGGTAGATCTGACGCAGGGGAACGGTGGCGTCCAGGCTCAGGATCGCCGCCACCAGCAACCGGTTCAGGATGGTGTGGGTGAGCAGGGCTCCGAGCAGGGGCACCAGGAACCCGGGGCTGTCGAACCGATCGTGCCAGGGCAGCAGACCGTAAACCAGGCCGGCGCCGCCCGCGGAAACCGCGAGCATGGCGGCGTTGAACACGGTCTTGCGGGGTTCGGAGCGGCGCAGCAGCAGACCCCGCACCAGGGCCGAGAGCGCCTCGAGACCGGCCGCGGCGGCGGGGCCGAACAGGGCCAGGACCGCCAGCACGATCGACTTGGAGGACATCACCTTGCCGCCGCCCAGCTGGGCCTCGCTCAGCTTGGTATCCGCCCCCAGCAGAAAGAGGAAAAAAACCAGCAGGACCGGCCACTCCATCTCGGCGGGGGGCCGGTGGCGGAAGAGGAAGAAGAGCATCCCCGCCCCGGCGGCCACCGACAGGCCGTACACCAGGTGGAAAAGCCAGCGCATTCGCCGTTGGCGAGGGTTCAACAGGGCATCCTTTCCCTGACGTCCAGCACCACTTCCGTCACGGCGAGGAGAGGGACGAACCGATCTCCTGCAAAACCGGGCTGGACGGCGAGAATATAAACGGAACCGGCACCAGGCCTCAAGGATTACCACTCAAATTTTGAGAAGAGGCCAAGGAACCAATCGAGCATGGCACGCACCTCCTGTTCGTTGGTGTTGCCGTAATCACCGCTCGTACGGCAAAGGCCGCTCTTCTCGGCTGCTCCGCTCGTTCTGGCAATCCCGGGTGAATGCCGGTTCCGTAACCGTTTCCCGCGGGTCGGTTTCTAGTCCGCCACCTCCGGGGATTTGAAGGCCATCAGCGACAGGCGACGGTTCACCGCGTCCAGGACGGCATAGACGGCGGCCTGCGGGCGGTTGTGAACGGCCGGGCAGCTGCCGAAGAGCCGCTCCGAACGCCGGCCCTCCACAACCTCCACGGCGGCCAGCACCACCGGCTGTCCCGCCATCTCCGCCAGCCGGATCTCCGAGAGATCGAGCACGACCGGTTCGGCCAGCAGCTGTCCCACCGCCATCAGGGTCGCCCGGCCGATCAGGTGCAGATCACAATCGGCGTGATTGGAGCCCTCCTCCACGCCGCGCGCCTCCACGGCGCCGGCCTGGAGCTCGACCTCGGCCCGGACGGACCGGTCCGAGACCATCACCCCGACCCCGTTACAGAGAATCCGCGGCGCCTGGATCTCCTCCAGAATCACCGCGGGCGTGGCCTCGGCATCGTGGCCGGATTCACCGGGGGACAGCGCCGCGACCGGCTCGGCGGCCTCCTCGGCGCCCTCCTCGAGCACCTGCACCACCCCGATCTTCTTGTAGAAGACGTTCACGCCGATCCGGGCCTTCAGCAGGCCCTCGACGTCGCGCACGATGTGGCGGGGTTCTCGTTCCATGCCGGCGACGACGTGGACACCCGTCACCTCACCTTCATGGTCCAGATCGATCTTGCACTGCAGCACACCGTTGATCTGGCCAATCCAGCGCTCGGCGTCGGCTACCCAGGCATCGCGCTCATCTGGCTCCCATTCCAAGCTGCCGCTCCTTCCTTCCCACAGGTGTCCAGGCCAGAAGCCAATATTTCGGTGGTCCACCCGGTCCTGGCGAACCCCAGGCAAACCCACCACGAGGCCCCCGTCCGTGGGATCCCCGTTCCTGCCTATGGTAGCATCATTGCTTCGAGTTGGGCCAGCCGTTTTTGGTAGGCTTCCGGGGTGCGGGCCAGCAGGCCCTCGACGCTGAACGCCTCGGGGCAGAAGCTGGCGGTGGCGGTGCCGTCGAGCATGGCCTGGCGAAAGGGACGGTCAGGGGCGCCGCCGTCAGCGGCGGCGGCGGCCAGGCTGCCCACGAAACCGCCGGCGAAGGAATCGCCCGCGCCGGTGGGATCGACCACCTCCGGCAGCAGGACCGCGGGCACGGCCAGCACCGAGTCCCGCCCGAAGAAAATCGCGCCGTGCTCCCCCTTCTTGACCACCACCCGAGTAGGCCCGATGTCCTGGATGGCGGCGGCGGCCCGCAGCAGGTTCCGCTCGCCGGTGAGCAGGGCCGCCTCGCTGTCGTTCACCAGCAGCACGTCAACCCGCCGCAGGACGGCCAGCAACTCCTGCCGGGTCGTCTTGATCCACAGGTTCATGGTGTCGAGGACCGTCAGCCGAGGGCCCGACATCGCTTCCAGAACGTGCAACTGCAAAGCGGGATGGATGTTGGCGAGGAAGAGATACGGGGTGGATCGCCACTGCTCGTCGATCTCGGGCGCGAAGTCGGCGAACACCCCCAGCTCGGTGGCAAGGGTGTCCCGCTCGATGAGGTCGGCGTGGTAACGGCCAGACCAGTGGAAGGTCTTGCCCGGCGCGCGCTGGATGCCCGCCACGTCGGCGCCGTTGGCCGCCAGCAGCTCCAGGTCTTCCGGCCGGAAATCGTCCCCGATCACGCCCACCGCCCGCACCGGGGCGAAGGGACCCGCGGCCAGGGCGAAGAAGCAAGCGCTGCCCCCGAGCTGCCGCTCGCGACGGGCGTCGGGAGTTTCCACCGTGTCGTAGGCGACCGACCCGACCACGAGAATGGACATGTCACTCCTTGTCCGCCATCCGCTCCGGCGCCTCGATTCCGATCAGATCCAGCACCAGGGCGAGCACCCGCCGCGTGATCAGGCAGAGCTGCAAGCGGGCCCGGGTGGTGACCTCGTCAGGCCCCAGGATGACGCACTGGTGGTAGAACTGGTGGAACAGGCCGGCCACCTCGTGGATGTAGCCGGTCAGGCGGTGAGGCTCGCGCGCCTCGGCGGAGGCCAGGATGACCTGTGGCAGCTGGACCAGCTGGCCCACCAGCGCCCACTCGCCCGGCTCGGCCAGGTGCAGCAGGGTTCCGGCGTCCGGCTCCCCCGGCTCCGCGCCGGCCGCGCTCGCCTTGCGCAGGACCGAGCAGATCCGCGCGTGGGCGTACTTGACGTAGTATACGGGATTCTCGCTGGACTGCTCCCGCGCCAGGTCGAGATCGAAATCGAGATGCGAGCCTGGCCGGCGGGTCAGGAAGATGTACTTGGCCACGTCGGCGCCCACCTCGTCGCACAGCGCGTCCATGGTGATGAACTGGCCCCGGCGCTTGGACATGTCGAGCTGCCGGCCGTGCTCCAGGAAGTTCACCTGCTGGAGGATCTGGATCTCCAGCCAGTCGGCGGGAACGCCCAGGGCGACCATCGCCCCCTGCATCCGGGCGATGTAGCCGTGGTGGTCCGGACCCCAGAAATCGATGGCGTGCTCGAAGCCGCGCTTGTGCTTGTGGTAGTGGTAGGCCACGTCGGCCAGGAAATAGGTCGGCTGGCCGTCCGAGCGCAGCACCACCCGGTCCTTCTCGTCCCCGAAGTCGGTCGAGCGGAACCAGAGGGCGTCACCCTCCTCGTAGACGGCGCCGCTCTTGCGCAGCTGCTCCAGCACCCGCTCGATACGCTTGGTCTCGTGCAGCTCCGACTCGAAGTACCAGGTGTCGAAGCGCAGCCCGAACCGGCGACAGGTCTCGCGCTGCCAGCTGAGGATCTTCATCAGGGCGTACTTGGCGAAGCTGCGAACCGATTTCTCCTCCGGCAGCTGGCACCAGTCGTCGGCGTTCCCGGCCGGCGCGGACACTCGCTGGAAGCTCTCGTCGTCGAAGGCGGAGGCGGCGGCCTCGATGGCGGCGCTGTCGAGGTCAAGCAGCTCCGCAGCCATGATCTCGAGGTAGCGCCCGAGATACCCTTCCTCGGGCAGCTCCACGCTTCGGCCCCGCAGCTGCAGGAACCGCGCCCGCAGGGATTGCCCCAGGAGATTGATCTGGCGCCCGGCGTCGTTGACGTAGTACTCGCTGTGGGCGTCGTAGCCGATGGCCCGCAGCAGGCGCACCAGGGTCGAGCCGAAGGCGCCCGCCCGGGCGGAAACCACGTTCAGGGGGCCGGTGGGATTGGAGCTGATGTACTCGACGTTGATCCGCTTGCCGGCGCCGGTCTTGATATCCTGCAGCGCGCCCTCATCCCGCCACAGATCGAGCAACTGGGCGATCCGGTAGGGCCGCGCCAGGCGGAAGTTGATGAAACCGGGCCCGGCGATCTCGACCGACTCGACGAGATCCTTGTCGAGCAGCAGGCCGGCGGCCAGCTCGCCGGCGAGCTCGCGAGGCTTGCGTTCAAGCCGCTTGGCCAGGCTCAGGGCGAGGTTGGTGCTCAGATCGCCGTGACTCCGCTCACGCGGCTTCTCCAGCTCGATCTGGACATCCTCCTCGAAGAGACCGAACCTCTCGAGAGTGCCCAGCAGAGCAGCCCGGATGATTTCTTCGACCATCAAACTTCCGGTTCGTTGGCCTCCGAGGGCGAGGCGAGGGCCGGCAAGTCGGGATGCCGCCGCCGCACCGCTTCGGTGGCAAAGTAAGCGTCGGCGATCTCCAGCGCCGGCGCGTCGCTCCAGAGTCTCTCCAGCAGATAATACTGCCGGGTCGCCGGCTGGAAAACGTGAATCACGAGGTCGACGTAATCCAGCAGGGCCCACTTCGCCCCGCTGAGCCCCTCGGTGTGCAGCGAGGTTAAACCGCCGCGGGCGAGCCCGTCACGCACCGCCCGGGCGATGGCCTTGACCTGGACGTCGGCCTGGCCGGTGCAGATCAAGAAAAAATCGCAGACGTCGGATTTCCCCCGCAGGTCGAGCAGCAGAACGTCCTGGCCCCGCTTGGTGAGGATCCAGTAGGCAGCCTCCTCGGCGAGTAAGAAAGAGGGAGAGGTTTCCGCAAGGTGCCAGGACGGATGCTCAGGATTCATGGCCTAGCCCGGCCCGCGGGGACCGGTTCAGTTGAGGCGATTGATGACGTACTCGACCGCGATGGCCAGCAGGTCCTTCTGCGGGCCGGCAGCGATCGGTTGCAGGGCGGCCTTGGCTTCCTCGCCACATTCGCGAGCCAGCCCGAAGGCGTATTCGACTCCACCAAAATCGGTAACGAACTGCTTCACTTCCGGCCAGCACGCCGATCTCCCCGCCGGGTCCTGCACCGCCGCGAGGACATTCAGTCGTTCCCGCGCGGCGGCCGGGGCCTTCCGGAGGGAAGCGATCAGCGGCAGGGTGATCCGGCCCTCCTCCCAGTCCTGACCGGTCGGCTTGCCGAGCCGGCGCTCGTCGCCGAGGTAATCAAAAATATCGTCGGTGATCTGGAAGACCAGCCCGATCTTGCGGCCGAAGCGAGCGAAGGATTCCACCCGATCCCGGCCGACGGGGTTGAAGTGGGCCCCGATCCGGCAGGAGGTTTCCATCAGCGAGGCTGTCTTCTGGTAGATGATCTGCAGGTACTGCTCCTCGGTGATGTCGAGGTCGTACTTCAGCTCGAGCTGCAGCATCTCGGCCTCGCTCATCAGGCGGGTCGAGCGGGCCAGCAGCTTCACGGCGAACTCCTGGCCGTTCTCGCACAGGATGTCGATGGCGGTGCTGTAAAGAAAATCGCCCATGATCAGGGCCGCCGAGCCGCCCCAGGCCTCGTTCACAGAGGGCAGGCCGCGGCGGGTCAGGGCGGCGTCGATGAAATCGTCGTGGACCAGGGTGGCCGTGTGCACCAGCTCGATGCAGGCGGCCGCCGTGATCGCTCCCGGGTCGATCTCGCCGTGATTCTGGGCGCTCAGCAGCAGCAGGGTGGGGCGAAAGCGCTTGCTCTTGCCCTTCAGGATGTGGGCGCAGATCTCCTTGGTCAGCGGCGTGTTCCCGTCGGTCACCCGGGCGAACTCCTCCTCGAACCTCGCCAGGGCCGGCTTGACCATCTGTTGCACCGAAACCAGGGTGATGCGCTCGGGGTCGGAATGGGACATGCAGTTCCGTTTCGCAAGAGGGTGACCGGGTTCCCGGACAATAACCGGCCGGGCGCCGGCCCTGTCAATCCTCTTCTTCCGGCTCGTCGGCCGGGCGCCCGGTCGCTTGCCGGCGGCGCCTGGTCACCACAATTGCCACCAGGACCGACAGGAGGTAGAGCAGGGTCACCGGCACCGCCATCATGAGCTGGGAGAAGACGTCCGGCGGAGTGAGGACCGCCGCAAAAACGACGATCAACAGCACCGCGTACCGCCAGGCCTTCAGGAGCAGGCGTGGGTTGACGACCCCGATCAGGCTCAAGAAAAGCACCACCAGGGGCAGCTCGAAGATCAGGCCGAAGGCGAGGCAAAGGCGCGCCACGAAAGAAAAGTAGGGCCCGATCCCGATCAGCGGCTGCATGACCTCGGTGCCGAAGCCCAGCATGAAGGCGACCACCTGGGGAATGACCACCAGATAGGCAAAAACCACTCCCAGGTAGAAGAGAGCGGTCGAGGAGACGAGCAGCGGGGTGATGACCTTCCTCTCGCGCTGGTAAAGTCCCGGAATGATGAAGGAATAAATCTTGAAGAGTACGAAGGGAACGACCAGGAACAGCCCGCAGACCGCGGAGATCTTCAGGCGGGTCATGAAGGCCTCGATCGGTGCGTGGAAATAGATGCCGTCGGACGCGGTGAGCACCGGCTTGACGAGGAAGTCGAGCAACGAGGCCGACCAGAACCAGCAGAGGATCGTGGCCAGCAGGGCCGCCACCAGGGTGGAGACCAGGGTGCCGCGCAGCTCCTCCAGGTGGTCGAGCATCGACATGGAGCCACCAGGCGGAAGATCCCCCGCGGGGGGAGCGGTAGGATCGTCACCCGGCAGCGCGCGGCTGGTTTCGTCGCGGCCGTTGTCGGTCACGGAGGACCATCCCTTCCCGCCCGGAGGTCACGTAGCACCGCCAGGAACTCGTCCAGGTTGGCGAACGACCGGTAGACCGAGGCGTACCTCACGTAGGCCACCTCGTCGAACTCTCGCAAACGCGCCATGACCTGCTGGCCGATGGCGAACGAGGGAACCTCCCGGGCGAAGCGCTCGACCAGGTCCCGTTCGATCTCCTCGACGATGGTTTCGATTCCCTCGGCGGAGACCGGCCGCTTGACGCAGGCCTTGGCGATGCCGTCACGAATCTTGGACCGATCGTAGGGAACCCGCTGCCCGTCCTTCTTGACCACCAGGACCGGCTGGTCCGCGACGGTTTCGTACGTGGTGAACCGGCCGCCGCAGGACAGGCACTGCCGCCGGCGCCGCACGCTGCGGCCCTCGCGAACCACCCGGGAATCGACCACCCGGTCGTTGTCCTCTCCGCAGCGGGGGCATCTCATGACGTGCCTCCTGACAACCGCCCCGGCCCCACACCCGCCGGACCGCTGCTGGGTCCGGGAGTGCGGTCAGATCATCCGGCGGGGAGGTCGGCGTAGAGGGGGAACGCCTCGCACAGCTCGAGGCTCTGGGTCTGCAACTGCTGCAGGGCCGCCTCGTCATCCCGGTTCGCGACCGCGCCGGCCATCAGGTCGGCGATTTTTCGCATCTCCGCCGTACCCATGCCGCGGGAGGTCAGGGCCGGCGTGCCGACCCGGATGCCGCTGGTGATGAAGGGACTCTCGGTGTCGAAGGGCACTGCGTTCTTGTTCACGGTGATGCCGACCTGGTCGAGCAGTTCCTCCATGTCCTTGCCGGTCAACCCCTGGCTGGCCACGTTTACCAGCAGCAGGTGGTTGTCGGTCCCCCCGCTGACCAGATGGAAGCCGTGCTCCAGCAGCCTCTCGGCCAGCGCCTGCGCGTTGTCCACCACCTGCCGGGCGTACTGCTTGAACTCCGGCCTGGCCGCCTCGGCGAAGCACACCGCCTTGGCGGCGATCATGTGCATCAACGGTCCCCCCTGGATGCCCGGGAAGTTCATCTTCTGGATGGGCTTGAAGAAATCCTTCTTGCAGAGGATGAGCCCGCCGCGCGGACCACGCAGGGTCTTGTGGGTCGTCGAGGTGACCACGTCCGAGAAAGGAACCGGATTGGGATGGACCCCGCCGGCGACGAGCCCGGCGATGTGGGCCATGTCGAAGATGAGGACCGCCTCGACCTCGTCGGCGATCTCCCGCAGCTTCTCGAAGTCCCAGAAGCGGGGGTAGGCGCTGGCGCCGCCCACGATGACCTGGGGTCGCTCCGCCCGGGCCTGATCGCGTAACCGATCGTAGTCGATGGTCTCGGTCTCCCGATCGACCTCGTAGTGGAGGGCCTGGAACATCAGGCCGGAGAAGTTCACGGGGTGGCCGTGGGTGAGATGGCCACCGCAGGAGAGGGAAAGCCCCAGCAGCTTGTCCCCCGGCTTCATGAAGGCCAGGTAGGCCGACATGTTGGCGGTCGAGCCGGAATGGGGCTGCACGTTGGCCCGCTCGGCCTCGAAAAGCGCGCAGGCCCGCTTCTTGGCCAGCGTCTCCGCGGTATCGACGTGCTCGCAGCCGCCGTAGTATCGCTTCTTGGGATACCCCTCCGCGTACTTGTTCGTCAGCACGCTGCCCATGGTCTGCAGGACGGCGGGGCTGGTGAAGTTCTCGCTGGCGATCATCTCCAGCTGGTCTCGCTGGCGCTGCAACTCGTTCTCGAGCACGAGCGCGATTTCAGGGTCGGTTTGCCGTACCGCGTCGATCATGATCACGTCTCCTTTGGCCCCGACGGCGGCTGGCCCGCCGTCCCGGGCCGCATCAAGAATCGAGGTGCTGCTGCTCGTAGGCGCGGATCTTCTCGACCCGCCGGCCGTGGCGGCCGCCCGCGAACTCGGCCGCCAGCCCCGCCGCGATGATCACCGCCGCGGCCACGAGAGGGGTCCTATCCGCGGCCAGGCAGAGCACGTTGCTGTCGTTGTGCTGGACGGTTTGCCGCGCGGCCTCGTCGTCCAGACAGAGAGAGGCCCGGATCCCGGCTACCTTGTTGGCCGCGATGCTCATGCCGATCCCGGAACCGCAGATCAAGATGCCGCGCCGGCAGCGGCCGTCGGCCACCGCCTCGGCCACGCCGAAGGCCGCATCCGGGTAATCGGCCGCTTCCGGGCCCGGACAGCCGCAGTCCAGCACCTCGTGCCCCTGCGCCTGCAGGTCCCTGGCGAGGTCCACCTTGTGCGAGAAACCACGATGATCGCTGCCGATCGCTATCTTCACGTTTCCTCCTGGTCCGGCGACGAATCCGGCCAGAAAACCGGACGCCAGCCTTCGAGTAACCTCTGCAGAGCGGCGGCCATCGCCCGGTACGTCTCGAGCGAGCCGCCGAAGGGATCGCCCACCTCCTCGCCGCCGGGGGCGGCGTCGCTGGCGCTCAGGTCGACGCCCGGCCGGCCGATCAGGCCCGTCCGGCCGGCGAAATCGGGAAACCGGCGGCGGAACGAATCCACCTGATGCCAGGTCATGCCGATGACCCAGTCCGCCCCGGCCACCAGGTCGTCGTCCAGGGGGCGGGAACTGAAACTGGCCAGGGACACGCCCAGCTCCTCGGCCGCCGACTGCGAGCCAACCGAGGCCGGCATACCGGCCACCGCGTGGAGTCCCGCCGACAGGAACTGGACCCCCTGACCGCGGTCCAGTTTCCGGGCCAGGGCCTCGGCCAGGGGGCTGCGACAGGTATTCCCCTGGCAAAAAAAGAGAACGTTCCTTGGTTTCACGCGTGCAGCCTCGCCTCCTCCCGGCAAAAGTAGAGGGCCCGGGAGCAACCGTCAAGCGGTCGCCCCACCCCTAACCCCCTGTCACAACAATCACCTAACCCGGATTATTCATGAATAATCCGGGTCAAGCCGGGGGGCCGAGATCGTCCCAGGCCGGCGGCGGCTCAGGGCCCTCCCGCAGCAGCCCGGGTGGCCAGCGGCAAAGGTCGACCAGGGCCGAAGCCCGTCCGGGCTGGTCCGTCGACGGCGCACCGGTCCGCGGTCCGGAAACGATAAGCAGGCCGTCGATGGCCGGGCCGAACAAGGCCCCCGCCTCCGCGAGATCGGCCAGCGGCTCCAATCCCGGCAGGTTGGCGCTGGTGGAGACCAGCGGGAAGCCCGCCTTCGCCACCAGTTCCGTCAAGCCGACCATCCGGGGCACGCGCACGGCGATGGTCCCGGTGCCGGCGGTCACGACGGGAGGGGCGGCGGGGCCGGCCGGGAGAACGAAGGTGAAGGGGCCGGGCCAGCAGCGCTGGAGGTAGGCAACGGCTTGCGGAGCCGGGTCGGCCGCGAGCTGCAGCGCCTCGGCAACCGAACTGCAGAGCACGAGGAACGGCTTGGTGGCGGGACGCCTCTTGATCGTCGCCAGGCGTTCGACCGCGGCCTGGCAGTCGGCCCGGCAATGCAGCCCCGGCAGGGTGTCGGTGACCAGCAGCACGATCCCGCCGGCGGCCAGCACCTCGGCGGCCGCGTCCATGTCCGGCAGGGTCCGCACCGGGCCTACCTCCGCCCCCGGGCCATTTCCTTGCGGTAAGCCTCGAGCCGAGCGGCGATGTCCGGATCGGCCAGGGCCAGGATCCGGGCCGCGAGAACGGCGGCGTTCTTGGCGCCGGCGCTGCCCACCGCAACGGTGGCGACCGGCACCCCGGGAGGCATCTGGACGATGGAGAGCAGGGCGTCCACGCCCGCCAGCGGCCCACTGGCGACCGGCACTCCGATGACCGGTTTACCGGTCAAGGAGGCCACGACGCCGGGCAGGTGAGCCGCCATGCCGGCGACTGCCACAAAAACCTGCGCGCCCTCGGCCTCGCTCCGGGCGACCAGCCGCCGCAGCTTGTCGGGTTGCCGGTGGGCGGAGGCGACCTCGACCCGGTAGGGAATCCCGAAGCGCTCCAGCAGAGGAGGCAGGCCCTCGATCACGGGCCCGTCCGACGGGCTACCCATCACCACTACCACCCGGGCGGGCTCGCCGGCGGCCGGCTTCCGCTTGTTTTCAGCCATCGACAGATCCTCCGGCCGTGAGAGCCCTGGCGGCGATGTCCCGCCGGAAATACAGATCGGCACCGGAAACCCGGCCCAGCAGATCGTAGGCCCGCTCCCGGGCGATGACCAGGTCCGGTCCAGATCCCACCGCGCCGAGTACCCTGCCGCCCGCGGTGACGAGCCCCTGATCTGTCTTCCCGGTTCCCGCCTGGATGATCCAGGCGGCATCCCCCTCGTCGGCCGGCAGGACCAGCGGTTCCCCCCTGGCATAGGATCCGGGGTAGCCCGGAGCGGCGCCGACCACGACGATGCAGTGCCGGCTCCAGTCGGTCAAGCCGGCGCCCGGCCAGGCGACCGGAGGCGAGCCGGCGGCGGCGGAAGCCCGGGCCAGGAAATCCCCCAGCTCGCCGTCGGCGGCGGCCTCGATCAGCGCCAGGAAATTGCCGGCCAGCAGCGGCAGGACCACCTGGGTCTCCGGGTCGCCGAAACGGCAGTTGAACTCCAGGACCTGCGGCCCGTCGGCCGTCAGCATCAAGCCGGCGTACAGTACCCCGCGGTAGGGAATGCCGCGCCGGCGAAGTTCGGCCAGCACGGGCCGGATGATCTCCTCCTCGATCCGCCCGTAAAGATCGCGATCCAGGCTCACGGGCGCGAAGGCCCCCATGCCGCCGGTGTTAGGGCCGGTGTCCCCCTCGCCGACCCGCTTGTGGTCACGGCTGGGAGCGAGCAGTACGTAGTCCTCGCCGTCGGTGACGGCCAGCACCGACAGCTCGGGTCCAACCAAGCATTCCTCGACCAGGAGCCGCGCGCCGGCGTCGCCGAACCGCCGCTCGGTGAGGCACAGGTCAACGTGGGCGACCGCGGCAGCGAGGTCCGAGCAGACGGCCACGCCCTTGCCCTGAGCCGCTCCGCAGGCCTTGATCACCACTGGAAAGGTCGCGTCTTGCAGGTACTGCAGGACGCGGTCGCAATCGTCGAATCCCCGGAAACGAGCGGTGGGAACCGAGGCCGAGGCCAGGATCTCCTTGGCGAATTCCTTGTCTCCCTCCAGCCGGGATCCGGCCGCCCCGGGACCGAAAACCCGGATACCCGCTTCGCGCAGGTGATCGGCCAGCCCGGCAATCAGGGGATCCTCCGGGCCTATCACGACCAGGTCTATCCCCCGCTCCCGGCAGGCAGGAACCAGAGCTTCCGCAGTCGGGGCAACCTCAGGCAGGTTCTCCGCCAGGGACGCGGTACCGGGGTTACCCGGCGCTACGAAGAGGGCCGGCTTCCGGGGAGAACGGGCCAGGGCCCGCACCAGGGCGTGCTCCCGGCCGCCGGAACCAACGACGAGCACGTTCGGTGGCATGACGTCTTCCTTTCGCCAGAACCCACGATAGCGCACCGATTTGGCCGGAACAATGGAAAGGTTGGGGCCGGGATGCAGGGAGGATCAGCTGCCGGCCGGCACGATCCGGGTACCGGCCCGGCCGGCGATGGCGTCCAGGATGGAATCGGGGTCGGTGATGATCACCTCGCGGCCGCCACCGGCCAGGAAGGAGAGGGTGGACTCGATCTTGGGCCCCATGCTGCCGCTGGGAAACTCGCCCGCGGCGAGCAGGCGGGAAGCTGCCTCGCTGTCGAGCAGGGGTAGAGCTTGCTGGTCCGGTTGGCCGAAAGCGCGGTAGACCCGATCGACCGACGTGATCAGGACCAGGGTGTCGGCCTCGATCAGGCGGCCCAGCAGGGCAGACGCCCGGTCCTTGTCGATCACGGCGGCGACGCCGCGGAGTTCTCCGTCCGGATCCCGCACGACCGGCACCCCTCCCCCACCCGCGGCGATGGTGATCACCCCGGCCTGGCTGAGCGCCTTGATGGCCTCCCACTCGACCACCTCGCGCGGCTGCGGGCTGGGCACAACTCGCCGCCAGCCGCGGTTGGCATCCTCGATCACGACCCAGCCGTGTTCCCGCTCCAGCTCCTGGGCCTTGCTGGCCGAGTAGAAGGGCCCGATCGGCTTGGTGGGGGCGGCGAAGGCGGGATCATCGGGATCCACTCTCACCTGCGTCACCACCGAGGCCACGGGTCGTTGCAGCATTTTTGCCCGCAGGGAGTTCTGCAGGGCCTGCTGGATCATGAAGCCGAGGCCCCCCTGGGAGTCGGCGCCACAGACGTACATCGGCATGCGCGGGATGCCGTGCAGCTCCAGACCGGCATCGTTGCGCAGGACGATGTTGCCGACGACCGGCCCGTTCCCGTGGGTGAGAACCAGCCGGTGTCCGGCGCCGGCCAGCTCCGTCACCTGATCCATGGTCCGCCGCGTCAGCACCACCTGCTCGTCGTACGTCCCCCGCCGCCCGGCGGGAATGATCGCGTTGCCGCCCAGGGCGATCACGAAGCAGCGGCTGGCCGTTTTTTCGGCTCGGCGGGGCATGGCGACTCTCCAACCGGAAAAGGGATGCCGGCCCGCCTGCGGGCCGGCACCAAGGGACCAGCGACCGGCTAGCGCAAGCTGGCCGCGAAATCGGCAACCCTGGCGAGGGCCTTGCGGATGTTCTCCTGGCTGTTGGCGTAACTGAACCGCAGGTATCCCTCACCGAACTCCCCGAACGAGGTCCCGGCCAGGGCGGCCACCCCGAACTCGTTCAGCAGCTTCGTCTCGGCTTCCTTGCTGCACAGACCCAGGCCCTTGATGTTCGGGAAGACGTAGAAGGCCCCGTTCGGTCGCAGGCAGGTGATACCCTCGATCGCGTTCAACCCGTCGACCAGCAGGTCGCGCCGGGTCTTGAACTCGGCGACCATCGCCTGCGCGGCGTCCTGGGGACCGGTCAACGCCTCGGCGCCGGCGATCTGGGTGAACGAGGCGGTGCAGCTGGCGCAGTTTGTCTGCAGCTTCGCCACCTGCTCCGCCAGATCGGCCGGCATGACCCCGAAACCCAGGCGCCAGCCGGTCATGGCGTAGGTCTTCGAGTGGCCGTCCAGGATGATCGTCCTGGCCAGCATCCCCGGCCGGGTCGAGATGGATTCGTGCTGCCCCTGGTAGATGATCTTGCTGTAGATCTCGTCCGAAAGAACCCAGAAATCGTGCTTGACGGCCAGCTCGGCGATGGCGTCCAGGTCGGCCGCCGAGAGCACGCCGCCGGTGGGATTCTGTGGCGAGTTGATGATCAGGAGCTTCGTCTTGTCGCTGACCAAGGCGGCCAGATCGTCGATGGAAAAGGAGAATTCCTTCTCCTCGGTGAGCCGCAGAGGGAGGGCCTTGGCCCCGAGGAAGTTGATGACCGACTCGTAGATGGGGAAACCGGGATTGGGATAGATGACCTCGTCTCCGGGGTCCACCAGGGCGAGCAAGGGATAGAAGATGATCGGCTTCCCGCCGGGGGTGATCACGATGTTCTGCGGCCCGACCTCGATGCCGCGGTCGGCGGCAATGTACTCGGCGAAGGTCCGCCGAACTTCCGGCAGCCCGGCGGACGGCCCGTAGTGCGTGTAGCCGCTGCGCAGCGCCTCGACGGCCTTGTCGATGATGTTGGCGGGCGTGTCGAAATCGGGCTCGCCGATCTCGAGGTGGACCATGTCCTTCCCGGCCGCCTCGAGCTCCTTGGCGCGAGCCAGGACCTCGAAGGCGGTCTCGGTGCCCAGTCTTCCCATTCTCTTGGCCAGCATTGCCTTCCCCCAGGAAAAAGTACCAAACCAGCCCGGCTTTGGCCCCGCGGCGGGTATCCAGCAGAAGGTGCAAACGTAAGGTAGGAATCTCGCCAAGTCAAGGAACGAGAAAGAGTTTCGGGATCGCTGTCCGTCTCCAGACTACTGGGAAATGGACCGCAGGTAACTCTTGATCTCCTTGACGACCTCGTCCCGGAAGGTGGTCTTGTCGCGAGCCAGGCGCTGCAGATCGACCCGCGAGACGTACTTGACGTGAATGAACTTCCGCAGGGTCTTGACCGGGATGTTGCAGGGGCTGGAGAGCAGGGCCAGCGGCACTTCCTGGTTGGCGTAGCCGCAGTAAAGGTCGCGAGTGGTGGCGACCATCTCCAGCACGTTCACGCTGCGACACCGGGTGACCACCGACGCCACCAGGCCCGGGATTCCGACGATCTTGGGATTGCGCAGGAACCCGACCAGAACCGAAACCGAACCGATGTTGTTCAGGACCAGGCGCTTGACCGCCAGCGCCTCCATGGCTTCCCGCTCGTTCGCCGGGACCTCGGCCAGCAGCAGATCCAGGACCTCCTGGTCTGACTCGGCCGGCAGGGGCAGATCGTCCCGCCAGACCCGGTCGCCCAGACTCACCGGCGGCAAGCGCAGAACCAGCCGGCCCTTTTCGACCGCAAACCCGGTCAGCGGCCAGGCCGCCAGGCCGTCACCTTCGGCCGGCGCGGCCAGGATCGCGGCGACCGTCTCGCGCAGGGCCTCATCCAGGGCCAGGCTCAGCTCGCCGTTGCGCTCGTTGAGCTGGATGATCCGGATCGCGGTCAGCAGGTCCAGCTCCGTCTGGCGGGCCCCCTCGGACTTCAGGTGATGCGCCAGGGCCATCAGTCGCGCTGCGCTGACGGCCAGCTGAGGAACGGGGATGGCGTTCCGCAGCAGACCGTCCTGCAGCTCGGCCAGGGGCGCCAGCTGCCCGGTCTCGAACAGGACCCGGGCCAGGGCGCTGCGCTCCTTCTCCTCCAGAACCTCGTGCGAGCGCGGCACCCGCTCGTGGAACGCCTTCTCGACCTGGCCGGCCTCGAGCCAGCTGATGAACTCCCGCAGGTCCCGGATCTCGGCATCGGCCCGGCTCAGGAGCGGCAAAACCTTCACCACCGCCGACACCCGGAAGGGGTCGATCTCGCCGGCCAGCTGGGAAATGCGCTCCTGGTAGGCGTCCACCTCCAGACGGGCCAGGTCGGCCAGGAGGCTGTTGTCCGCCGGTGGTAAGCTACCCTGGCGATAGAGGGTGGCCACGAAGTGCCTCAGGCACCTACGCATCAACGGATACGGCGACTCGCTGCCGGGACGCCCACTGGGGGTCGCCCTGGCCCCGGGGATCTCGTCCTCCCGGCCCAGGCACTGCGCCTCGAGATCCCGCAGGTGCTGCACCCAGGTCCGCAGCGCGCCGGCCGCCTCCTCCCCTTCTCCCATCCTGATCCGGACCCGGCGCGTGCTCGATAAGGAATGGATGCGGGGAATGAGCCTGGCCCCGGGCGTGTTGGCGTCGAGGAAGGCCGCCAGCAGGCGGGCCCCGGCCGGCTCGAACTGTCGCACCAGCTCCTGCAGGCCATGCAGGTACGAGACCAGCCGCGGCTGACCGATCATCTTGCGCAGCTGTCCGTAGAGAGTCCGCGACCGGTCGGGCAGGGAATCGGTGGCGAAGGCGAGCTGGATCAGGTCCTGGCAAACCGCGGGGTCGGGAGAGGCGCCGGGACTTTCCTGGCCAGATTCGGTAAGCAGCAGATCGGTGCACAAGCTCTGGGCCATGACACGAAGGTCCCTTCTCGCTAGCACAGGCAGGGGACGGGATCCTGGTTACCCTCTTGCCATCGGCTGGAACCAAGGGGAGTTTACCGGGATGATTGGGACGGGGGCCAGGCCCGGCTCACCGCCCGGGCAATATCACCAGGACCACCTCACGCCACCCAGCCATTCCAGGCTCGGTGGCCGGGAATCCTGCCGGGCGGGATTGCGGACCACCAGGCCGAACTGACAGGCCAGGGGACCGGCTTGCTTCTCGATCCCCCCGCTGACCTCCCCGGACCAGCTGCCCCAGTGCCGGGGCAAGACCACCCCCGCCAGGGGATTGGCCACACTCACCAGGTCGATGCCCTCCCCCCAGGCCCAGGCCCAGCCCGCGCGCAACCGCCAGCCGGGCCGCCAGAGCCAGACACCCCGCCAGGCCAGGAGACTGCGCCGCTCGGTCTGGGCGACCGTACCCGCCGGGGCCGGGTCGCGTCGCTGCGCCAGCATCCTTATCTCGGCCCGCCAGTCCAGATCCCGGCTGCCACCCCGCACCAGGATCACCGTCTGGCTCCGCAACCTGCTCGCCAGCTGCAAGGCCGGCAGCCAGGGCAGGCGGTCCGCCCAGCCGCGGTCGACATCCTGGCTCGCCCGGTGCCGCACCTCGCAACGGATCCCGGGGGTCGGGCGCCACTCACCACCCAGTTCCCAGATCACGGTGGTTTCGGTCTCGGGACCCGCGGTGTCGTTCTGGCGGCCCCGGTTGCGGGCCCACAAACCCAGCACCCGGGTCCGGTCTCCGAACCGCAGGTAGCCTCTGACCGCCCAGCCCCACCCGTTCCAGCTCCCCAGGCAGGCCGGACGCCGGGCCAGCAGGACTGCCTGCCTTTCCGCCACCGCCAGCTGGGCCTCCAGCCGCCAGCGATCGTCCCGCAGACAGCCCGCCGCCGCCCAGGCCCTCGCCGGGCTTTGATCCCCGTCCGGCAGCCAGAAGGCGGCCTCCGCCCTGACCGCACCCCAGGCCGGCTGCGCCGCCACGGCGAGGCTGGCTCCGGTGTCGCCGCCCTGCCGGCCGGCCAGACAGCTCAGCTCGACCCCGCGATCTCTTCCGGCGGCCGCCCGCAACAGACGGACCTCCGATCGCGGACGGGAACGAGGAGGATCCTGATTCCGGCCCACGAGACAGGCCAGTCTGCCGGGGCCGGCGTTCACCTCCGTCAGCAGCCCCCAGACGGCGCAGCGGTCGGCTGCGCCCGCGAACCCCTTGCCGCCCTGCCCTCCGGAAAGCAAGGGCATCGCCGCGGAGAGACTGCGCCAGCGGCCCGGCCCGGCACAGAAGAGACCCAGGCCATGGTGCAGACCGACGCCCCCGCCGGCGGCCTTCCAGACTCCCTGCCTCGCCTCGACCGTGCCGCCCAGCTCCTGTTCGCCGTCCGCGCCGACCCGCCAGCGAAGCGCGCCGGCCACTTGCCGCCAGCGGCAACGCAACCTGGTTATCCGGGAACCGATCCCCACCTGGGGAGAACGGCCCTGCCAGGTCACCTGGCCGGACCAGCCCGCCTCGATCGCCGAGATTTCCGGGAGTTCGCCAGTCATGAGGGAAGGGCTCAATCCCAGCCGCTCCCAGTCGGCGGTGGTCAACGGCAAGCCGCCTTCCTGGATCTCGGCCAGGAGACGGGCAGTTTCCAGGGGATCTTCCCACCGGTACTGTTCGAAAAGGTCGGCGGCGAGACTGTCGGTTCCGGCGGGGGCGGCCGCCAACGCACCGGTGGCGCCTGTCACCACGACCAGCAGCAGGGCGGCCACCTCCCACCGGAACCGACAGCCAGCCCCGTCCCGCTTTGGCCGGACGCACCGACAACCACCCTTGCCCCTCACCAGGCCCCTCCCAGCTTGCCCCAGGTCAGGCTCCAGCGGTGGGTGAGACCGAGGTCGGGATGAACGAGGTGCGAGCTGCGAACCAGCCAGGCAGATCCGGAGACGGCGGTTGTGATCCCGAGGCTCCCAGTGGCAGGATCGCCCCGCAACCCCAGGCCCACTCCTCTCCTCACCCGGACCACGAACGCCATCTGCAGGCTGGGCTCTCCGGTTCCGCTCCGGTCCACCGCCGCGGCCCACCAGCCGCCGCGAAACCGGCCGGCCGCCAGCAGCCACCGCCGCTGGCTCCGGCGGCCGTGCCAGGTGGGCGGCGGGAGCAGGGACCAGCTGATCCGCACCACCCACGGGCGCAGGGTCGGACCGACGAGCCCGACCGCGGCCGCCGGTTCGGGGCGACTCGCTTCCCCGCCCAGCCGGACCCGGTCCCAGCCACCGTCGGCCAGCAGACGCCAGCCGCCGCCCCACCCGACCTTCAGGCGAACACGATCCTCCCTGAACAGATCGCCGCCGAGCCTCTGCCACGAACCCTCCACCTGGAACCCACGGCCGGACCTGCCCGCGGCGATCCGGTACAGCGGCAGTTCCGGCATGCCGAACAGGCGGGCCTGTCCGCTGGAGAACCAGCTCCCCTCGGCGGCGAGGCGGGGCCGGCGGTCGGGGTCGTTCCCCCCGATCAACCTGGCCAGATGAGGCAGCGGGATCAGCCAGCCGTCTTCCATTTCCCGCAGGCCGCCGGCCGGGGCCGGGACCGTGCCGGCCAGGAGCACCACCAGGACCACGGCGAGTTCCAGCCCGGCCAGCCGGCCGCGAGGCCGATCGCCGCGGCTCACGGCTGCCCCCCGTTGCCGATCACGGCCAGCTTCTTGCGCCGACTCACGGGCCGGTCCTCGGCCCCGAACGTGCGCAGCAGGATCACGTACCCACCCGGGGGAGCGATCTCTCCCTGATCGTCCTTACCGTCCCACAGGACGTCCCGGGGTCCCGGCCCGAGACCGTCCCCGCCCAGGTCGCGTACCTGTTTTCCCCAGAGGTCGAACACCCTCGCTTCCCACCCGCTCTCCGGGCTGGCAAGCGTGAACAGGAGGTGCAGGACCGCCTCGCCCGGACCGCCGCCGGGATAGAAGGGGTTCGGGTGCAAGGTCAAAGGACCGCTGACCGGCTCGGTCAGTGAAAGGCCGTTCGGGCAACCCGGGCTGCTGCCGAGCTGGGAAGTGGCCGCCGCCCAGTTGCGCGCCGGATCGCCCGTGGGAACGATCGCCACCCTTTCGAGGGTGCGGCCGGTCTGAACCTCGCTCTGACCGCCGCCGAGCTCCACGTGGTCGAGGACCGTGCCCGTGCCGTCACCCAGGTAGACCCGGTCGGCGAAAGATCGGTCCGCCGGGGGACTGTTGTTCAACGAAGGCCACGAACCAGGCAGCGCCATCGCCGCCAGGACCGGATCCTGGCTGCAGGCCGGCCTGGCCCCGGCCAGGAGCATCTGCTCCCACCAGGCGGCAAAACCGGCGGGGTCCTGGACCAGGATCGCGAACCGGTCCGGCGCGAGGAAGGCGGCGGGCAAGGGGCGCCAGTCGCCGTCCTCGTCTCGCACCACCAGGTCGGCCAGGGAAAGGTCGCCGGAGCCCGCGTTGCCGACCTCGATCCACTCGCCGGCACCCGTGACCGGGGCCGCCATCACTTCGCTGAGATAGGCGCCGGTCTGCCCAACCTGGTACGCCGGCAGCCGCAGGATCAGATCGGAGAAGTCGCCGCCGGCCGGAACCACCAGCCGGAGCGGAAAGCGTCCGGGAGAGTCCGGCTGCCAGGAAAAAGCGAGCAGCCGGCTCTGTTCCGGCGGCAGGGTTTCCAGCCAGCCGGCCAGGTGCTGGTCCTCGGCTTCCAGCCGGACCGGAACCGGGCCGAGTCCGGCCAGGCCGGTGTTGGTCAGGCAGACCGTCAGCTCCACCGGCCCGCCGGGTATCGCCAGCGACGGCGGTTCACACTCGACCAGCTCCGCCACTGCGGCCTGGAGCGCGAAGTTCGGTCCGCCCGGCGTTGGTTCAGCCAGCGCCCACCAGTCGGCCGCGTTGTCGTCCGTGTCCTTGCCGTCCGGCTTCCGCCCGAGCGACTGACCGGAGGCGACGTCCGGGGCCGGCGTCCCCTCGCTGAAGGCGGGGTCGGTCAGATCACCGTACCCCAGCCGGTCGGTGGTGCCGTCGGTCAGGACCAGCCGCACCGCATCCGGGCCGTTCTGCAAGGCGAGGCCGACCTCCACCTGGCCTGCCGGCTCCCCGGACCACCCCCTGTCGACAATGAGGAAAAAACCGCCGGCGGCCAGGCTGTCCGGCAAACCGCCGGTCCAGCGCACCTGCCAGTCCGGGGCGGTCGCCCCGTTGGCGAACTCGAGCCTAACTCCTGTCAGAGAAATCGATTGCGGTCCGGGGTTGAATAACTCCACGAACTCGGCGCCGGCGTCGGTTCCGGCCGGATCGTAGCAGACCTCGTTCAGGACCGGGTCCTGCCCGGCGACGGGCCCGGTCACCAGGAGCAGCGGCCACAGCAGCGATCCCACGGCCGGCCGCGCCGTCCGGCCCGGGTCGGACCGGCCCAGGGAACGGGACTCTGGCAAAGTGGGGACCATCGCGGTCGACTTCCCGGGGAGGTCGGTCCAGGAAACGCAGGGAGGGGAGGAAAGCGGTTCAGAGCAACCCGTGCCGCCGGCGCAGGTACCATTCAAGGCCGAGCAGGATCACGACCAGACCCAGCAGGGGCCAGCCGGCCCAGATATCCTGTTGCCGGCGCGTGGTCTGGGTATCACCGGTCAGGTTCACCTCCGCCAGGGCCGCGGCGAGCCGGTCCCGCGCGCCCTCGGTTTCGGCGGCCAGGTAAGAACCTCCGAGACTGGCGGCGAGCTGGCGCAGGCGCCGGCGATCCTGCCGGACCTGGGTCGCTTCGAGCGAATGAGGGCTGACCACCAGGAAGTGTTCTCGCCCCGGCGTCGATTCCCCGCCGCCGGCCTGAGGCCGTACGCTGTAACGCCCCGCCGGCAGGGGCGGCAACACGACCGAGGCACAGCCGGGTTTCTCCGGCACGGCGGTCATGGAGAAGGTCCGGGCCGTCAGCCCGGTTCCCTCGTCCAGCGGCTGCAACCGCAGAACCACCGGGCGTTCGGTCACGGGGTCGCCGCGCAGATCCCGCCACTTGGCCTCTAGTCGTACCCTCTCACCTTCCTGATAGACGGTCCGATGGCCGGTCAGCGCCAGGCCCGTCCCCTCGGTCCCGGCAGCGCACCAGACTAGCAAGTTCCGCAGCAGGCGCCGCCCCGGCTGTTCCGGCCGGTCGGCCAGATCGCCGGGAGCTTCCCAGAACACGATCTCCCACAGCCGGCGTCCGCCGAACCAGCCCACGCGGCCTGAGCCACGGTGGCAGATAGCCAGCAGGGGAAGCCGCTCCGGGCCGCCGCCGGGCAGGCGCGGGCGCGCAAAGAGGAGCGGGACACTGCCGGGTCGCGGTCGGGCCTCGACAACCTGGACGAGCGGCGGCAGCTTCTCCACCGCCGGCGCCACCGTTGCCAGCTCCGGCTGGACAACCTCCGCGAGCACCGGATGCCGGCTGCCGAGGGCGTCCGGTTCCACCACCCAGTCACCAGGTTGCCAGCGAGAATCTTGCAGCTCCACTGGCAACAAGGCGGCCAGCTCCGCCGGCGGCGGGGCGACCGCCCCGGCGGAACCCCGGTCCCCGGCCAGGGCCAGCAAGCCGAGACCGCCGTGGACCGCCGCGGCCAGGCTGGACCAGTGAATCGCGTGCCTGACATCGTCCCAACCGGTCAGGATGACCCCGTCCCACCGGAGCCACTGCTCCGATCGGTCGGGAGTGGACCAGCCCTCGAGACTATCCGCAAAAACCAGGCCGGCCGGGCCCTGGTATACCATCTCCAGCTCGAGGCGCTCCTCGCTCCGGGCCGCCCCGGCCAGGAAACGACTGTCCCAGCCAGGCTGACCGGCCAGCAGCAGCAAGCGGGCGCGCTCCTTGCGAACGTTAATGCCCAGGGTCACCTTGTTGTTGCCGAGGAAACGCTCGTTGGCGAGGGGCTCGATCTCGAGCTCGAACACCCGCAGGCCCGCTCGGGTGGGCTCACAGGACAGCTCCAGCCGGTATACGCCGCTGCCGGCCGCGGCGGCCGTGGTCGCTTCCGCCACCACCCGGTCCCCGCTGCGCAACCTGACGGTGATCCCCTCGGGAGGGCGGTTCTCGAGGTTTCGCCCGGCAACCGCGACCTCGACCACGATCTCGTCGTCCTGGAAGGCAACGTCGGGGTAGCGCAGGTCCTGGACCGCCAGATCGGGCGGGCCGGCCGGATCCCCCACCCCGACCGCCATGAACGCCGCGGAACCGAGCGAGGCCTCCGCGTATCCGTCCGCTGCGCCCGCCACCGTGTCGTGCCCGTCACCGAGAACCATCACCAGCCGCAAGGGGAGCTCGGCCCAGCGATTTCCCACTTCCCTGGTCAGGGCCGCCAGATCGGTGCCGACCGCCACGGGCGCCGTCAGCTCCGGTCCGGCGCCCGGGACAACGCGGGCCGGCTCGAGGCCGTTCCCGCGCAGGCGGGTGATCCGCACCGGTTCCGACCGGCTCTGCAGCAGGCTCTCGGCGGCTGCCACCAGCTGCCAGGAACGATCCCAGCGGCGGGGTACGAGGGCGGTCCCGGCCGAGTCGCGGCCGGGGCCCGGGGCGGAGGGACCGGGAGACTCCTCCCGCCCGGCCGCCAGCGTCATGCTGGCGGAATCCTCGACCACGACAACCACCTCGGCCGAGCGCGTCGTGGTCTGAATGCGAAAAACGGAGGGACCGGCCAGGGCCAGCAGGAGCAGGATCACCGAAGTGCTGCGCAGGAAGATCAGCCGGCGAGCCACGGCAGGAGGCGGTGCTGGTTCGCTGGCACCGTACTGGCGAACGGTCCAGCCGATGGCGGTCACCGCCGCCATCAGCAGCAAGGGCCAGCCCCAGATCGGGATCGCCCACTCGATAAACACCCCGGCCTCCTAAAATCCCGGGTTAATCCGGGGCTCATGCCGGAGAATCAGCCGGAGTCGCGGTCGCGGTCCTGCCCTTCCGGCCGGGCCAACTCGTCCACCTTTTGCAGACCCTCCAGAAGAAACAGGTCCAGGCTCACATCGAGCAGGATGTCCTCGTCCTCCGGAAGCCGGCCCAGGTAAAAGCGAAACCGGCCGCGGGGCCAGGCGACCATTTTCGCCACCACGGCCCGGATCTGGTCGGTGATCACCTTGGTCAGGGTCTCCTGGTCTACCGACCCCGCCTCGAGAAAGATCTGGCCGATGCGCTTCTTCTCGGTGGCGAGACCCGCCCTCAGGTTCGCGCCGATGAGCTGGGATTCGCTGATGTACCCCAGACGCAGCAGACGTTCGCCCAGCCTTTCGGACGGTCCCCGCCGGCGCGCGTAGATCAGCTCCCCCTGGTGGAAGTAGGCCCAGGCCTGGTCGTCTTCCCCGTCGAGAACCAGCTTGCCGGTGCTCCGGGTGTGGCTCAGGAACTGCATCACATCCGGCACCGAGAAGGGGCCGATCGTGCCACTGAGAACCATGGCCAAGACCTCGTCTACACCGGGGCGAGAACCCTGCGCGCCGGGGGCGCCGACCCGCCTACCGACCTTCCTTGATGGCTACCTGCGCCGCCGCCAGGCGGGCGATGGGCACCCGGAACGGCGAACAGCTAACGTAATCCAGACCCACGCGGTGACAGAAGGCGATTGAGCTGGGTTCGCCCCCGTGCTCCCCGCAGATGCCGAGGTGCAGGTCACCGTTGGTCTGGCGTCCCAGCCGGCAGGCCATCTCCACTAGCTGCCCCACCCCTTCGACATCGAGCTTCTGGAACGGGTCCGCGGGCAAGATCCCCCGCTGGACGTACGGGGGCAGAAACATGCCCGCGTCATCCCGGCTGTAGCCGAAGGTCATCTGGGTCAGGTCGTTGGTGCCGAAGCTGAAGAAATCGGCCTCGGCGGCGATCTTGTCCGCCAGCAGGGCCGCCCGCGGGATCTCGATCATGGTCCCGATCAGGAAGTCGACCTGCTCGCCGGCCGCGTCCATGACCCTTCGGGCAACCTCGAGACAGAGGCGCCGCGAGTCCGCCATCTCGCGCACCGTCCCGGTCAGGGGAATCATGATCTCGGGCCGGACATCGTGTCCCTGCTTTTGGACCTCGAGGGCGGCGCGGATGATGGCCTCCACCTGGACCTCGTAGATCTCGGGGTAAGTCAGACCGAGGCGACAGCCCCGGTGGCCCAGCATGGGATTCATCTCGTGCAGCGACTCCACCTTCCGCTGGATGTCGGCGGGGGAAATGTCCATCTCGGCGGCCAGGACCTTGATCTCGGCCTCCTGCTGGGGCAGGAACTCGTGCAGGGGCGGGTCGAGCAGCCTGATGGTCACGGGCAGGCCGGCCATGGCCTCGAAGATGCCCGCGAAATCACCCTGCTGCAGGGGCAGGATGTCCTGCAGGGCGCGGCGCCGGCTCGCCTCGTCGTCCGCCAGGATCATCTGGCGCATCTTCAGGATCCGGTCCTCGCCGAAGAACATGTGCTCGGTGCGGCAGAGGCCGATGCCCTGGGCGCCGAACTGGCGGGCCTGCCGGGAATCGTGCGGGGTGTCGGCGTTGGTGCGTACCTTCAGGCGACGTACCTGGTCGGCCCATTCCATCAACCGAATCAGGTGGGGATCGTCCAACCGGGGAGCGACCAGAGGGGGCATGCTCTCGATCACCGCGCCGTCGCTCCCGTTGAGAGTGAGGCTGTCACCGGCCCGGAAGGTCTGGCCGCCGATGGTCATTTCCTGCTTGGCTATGTCCACGAACAGGTCCCCGCAACCGGCGACACAGGGCTTGCCCATGCCGCGGGCCACGACCGCCGCGTGGCTAGTCATCCCGCCCCGGGCGGTCAGGATGCCCTGGGCGACGTTCATGCCGGCGATGTCCTCCGGGCTCGTCTCCTTGCGAACCAGGATCACCTTCTTGCCGGCGGCACCGGCGGCGACGGCGTCCTCGGCCGAGAAGACGATCTCGCCCTGGGCGGCGCCCGGGGAGGCGGGCAGGCCGACGCCGAGCACGTTCACCGTGGAGGCGGGATCGATCTGGTCGTGCAGAAGCTGATCGAGATGGTCCGATTCGACCATCAGGACGGCCTCCTTCTCGTCCAGCAGGCCCTCGTCCTTCATCTCCACCGCGATGCGCACCGCGGCGGCCCCGGTCCGCTTGCCGGCGCGGGTCTGCAGCATCCAGAGCCGGCCTTGCTGGATGGTGAACTCGATGTCCTGCATGTTCTGGTAGTGCTTCTCGATCTTCAGCCGGATCTGGTCGAGTTCCCCATAGAGCTCGGGCATGACCTCTTCGAGGGTCGGCAGCTCGCGGGCCGGGTTGCCGACCGGCAACCTGTCCCGCCCGGCGAGGTTGATCTGCTGGGGGGTGCGGATTCCCGCGACCACGTCCTCGCCCTGGGCATTAACCAGGAACTCGCCGTAGAAAAGGTTCTCGCCCGTGGCGGGATCCCGGGTGAAGGCGACGCCGGTGGCGCTGTCCTCGCCGAGGTTGCCGAAGACCATGGTCTGCACGTTGACGGCCGTCCCCCAGTCCTCGCTGATATGGTGGATCCGCCGGTACTCGCGGGCCCGGGGAACGTCCCAGCTGTCGAAGACGGCCTTGATGCCGCCCCAGAGCTGTTCGTGAGGGTCGGTGGGGAAATCCCGGCCGGTTTCCCGCCGGACGATCTCCTTGAACTCGGCGACCAGGGCCTGCCAGTCCTCGGCGCGGAGGTCGGTATCCAGCTCCACTCCCGCAGCCGCCTTGCGTTCCTCGATGGCATGCTCGAAAAGCTCCGAATCGACGCCCATCACGACGTCCCCGTACATCTGGATCAGCCGGCGATAGCTGTCGTACGCGAAACGCTCTCCGCCGAGGCGGCTGAGGCCGGCGACCGTCTCGTCGTTAAGGCCGAGGTTCAGCACCGTGTCCATCATGCCCGGCATGGAGACCCGGGCGCCCGACCGCACGGAGAACAGGAGCGGATCGTCCGGGGCCGCGAACTTCTTGCCCAGGGCTTCCTCGACCTTGCCGATGGTCTCCTTGACCTCGCCTTCCAGCTCGGCCGGGATCTGGTTTTCGGCCTGATACCGGGTGCACACCTCGGTGGTGATGGTGAATCCCGGGGGAACGGGGATGCCGATCCGGGACATCTCCGCCAGCCCGGCGCCCTTGCCGCCCAGCAGCTCTTTCTGGCCGCCGTGACCGTCGACGTGGTCGGCGCCAAAACTGTATACCATCTTGTCGCTCATGATCCCTCCTGGTTCGGTTCAAGGATTCTCGGACAGGGCCTAGCCCCAGAAAGAAGCGGTTCCCGCCGCGGGTATGCTGCGGAGGACGAAGTCCCCGCCAAATACACGGTCAGTATAGGTTCTGGCCGGAAGAATGTCCCTGGCAATCCGGAATCGAGGCAACTCCCTTGGTCTCAGCGGATAATGACCAGCTTGCCGTAGAAGTCGTCTCGCCCGGGAATCTCGGTCTTCCAGATGTAGACGCCGGAGGCCAGCACCTCGCCGCTCTGGTTGGCCGTGTCCCAGTAGAGATTGGCGCGATCCTCTGGGTTGTCGTGGGCCAGGTCGGCCACGACGTCCCCGTCGAGGGTGAAGACCTTGATGCGGATCTCGCCCGTGTCCGGAGGATCGGGCAGGTTGGTGAACATCACGTACCGGCCGCCCCGGAAACCGGTTCCCTGCCGCAGGGGATTGGGGATGACTATGACCTCGTCGGTCCCCTCGCCCCCGGCGAGGGGCTGGCCGTGAACGTTGGCGGTGAATTTGATCAGGTTCCCGGGGCCGGTGAAGGGCGAGTTATCGTCGCCGTCGAACCGGGGCGAGAACAGCATCTCCTGCGCCAGCGAAGGTGGTTCCACACCAGCGGTGCTACCGTAGTCGAAGGTGGTCACGGCATAGAAATAGGTGAACCCGTTGAAGACGTCGTCGTCGAAGAACTCGACCCAGCCCTCTGGGATGCCCAGTCGCTCGGTACATCCAGGATCCATCTTGTTGGGGCAGAAGCAGGCGGCCCGGCGTTCACTGAAGCAGTTCGGGTTGATGTTGTAGTTCTGATCCGCGCAGTTCCCCTCGATGCAGGATTCGGGGTTCGTCTTGTCATAGAGGCCGATCAGCTGCATGGTGGCCGAAGCGACGTCGACGCAGCGCCAGATCGCGTACCCCTGGAAATCCTGGCCGAGGACGCTGAAGGTGGCGCCGGAGTCGACAGGGCCGGCGGCAAAGGACACCATCATGCCGGTATCGGCGATCGGCAGCAGGGTGCCCGCCTCGTAGATCCCCCCGAAGAGACTGGCCAGGAAGAGATCGCCTTGGCCGGGCCCCGGCCCCGCCAGCGAGGGGAGGAAGGCGTTGCCGGAGGCGTTAGGCACCGTATCCTCGAACCAGGCCCAGGAAAAACCGCCGTCGCCGCTGGTCAGCAGGTGGTTGGTGGTGGCGCCGAAAATGGTGCCCGGCAGCAGGGGATCGTAGAAGAGGCTGTGCACGGGTTCCGTGCTTGAAACCTCCTGCGGCAGGATTTCCTCGGCGACCCGCACCCAGTGAGCACCGCCGTCGGTCGTGCGCCAGATGCCCTTCTTCTCCGTCCCGACCAAAACCTCTTGCGGGTCGGCCGGATTGACGAGGACGCTGAGCCCGTTGTGCTTCCAGCCCTCCTCGCCCACGGTGATCCAGTCACCGGTCATGGCTTCCCAGGTCTCGCCGGTGTCGGAAGAGTGAAAGAGAGCGTTATTATCAACGGCGACGAGCAGGTGATCGGGATTGCTGGGATCGACGACAACCAGGTTCACCTGGGGGAAAACGGTCACCGGCTGTTCGTTCTGGATGTCCGGCACCAGCAGGTTTTCCAGATGAACGAAGCTCTGGCCGCCGTCGTGGGAGACGAAGAGGCCGAAGGCCGCCACCGCGACGAAGAGATCCCCGCCGGGCGTCCAGCTCAGGGCCGTGACCTTGAAGTTGGCCGGGTACGGCAGCCCGGGCGCCAGTTCGGTGGTCCACTGCTGGAAGGAGGCGCCGCCGTCGAAGGTGATGAAGAGCCCGTCGGCGTTGGTCCCCACGGCAAAAGTGGCGTCATCATCCGGAGCAAAGACCACCTGTCGGGCCAGGAAACCGTCGGGGAAGACGTCGCTGGCGATCCTGCTCCAAGAACCCTCCGCACTGCCGGTCCTCTCCCACAGACCCTGCGTCCGGCCGGTGGGCTGGGGATCGCCCGCCGAACCCAGCAGGAGCAGGAAGTGCTCCGGGTCCTGGGGCGACTGGGCGAGCGCGAGGATGTCGGTGTAACGCAAGTGCTGCGGCAGACCGGCGTTCATCTGCGTCCAGGTGTCGGTCGAACGCTGATAGCGCAGAACGCCCCCGTTGTTGCCGAGCAGGAAGGTCCCGCCGACCGATTCCTCGCCCTCCGGCACGGGGAACCGATCCCCCCAGTCCACCATGGACATGGTTGCCCAGGTCGTCCCGCCGACCTCGCCGGCGCGGCTGAAGAAAAACTCGACTTCCCGGTCGAAGTCGCTCCGGTATTCACAGGCCAGATCGAGAGTGACCAGAACCGATTCGGAGTCGATGATGGCCGCGCAGGTGGCGACGCTGTCGGCAAGGTCACGCCAGCGGACGATGGCGCCGAAACGTTCGCCGGGGGCGGAAAGCCTCACGCTCAGATCGTCGCCGTCAGGGGATACCAGCGGCAGGAACCCCGCCCCGCAACTCAGTGAATCGGGAACCGTCTGCGCGAGGTTGAGCCCAGTCCAGGATAGTACAACGACCACCCCGGTGCAGAAGAAAAGCCCGAGCTTCTTCACGCCACCCTGTCTCATTCTACCGGCCTACCTTTCCAGCTGCAAAGCCTCTCGGAAACGAATCCCCCTGCACGGCCTCGGCCCGTTCGACCGAGGCGTAGGTGCAGGGAGACCAGAAATGAAACCCGGTTGAGCACTGCCAGAGCCGGGCTAGTACAAGTCGAGCCCGAAATGTTCACCCAGGATCCAGTAGATCGCCTGCCTGATCTCGGAATGGTCGAAGCGATAGGGGTCGAACCCCCAGACCACGTCACCCACCTGGCGCGGCTTGGTCGCCTCGAGCTTGTGGGTTATGAAACCGACAATCTGACCGGTCGTCCGGGTACGCCCGGTACCAGTATCGAGCGCGTGGCGCCCGCAGGCGATCAGCAGATCCTCGCCGGCGAGCATGGGTCGGGGCCAGGCGTTGTCACCGCTGGCGACGTGCAGGTCCTTGATCCAGTCGAACCGGCTGTAGGCCCGGAACATGGGATCGACGCAGGGCACTCCCTCGCAGAACTGCACGGTCCAGGGAGTCGCGCGCGTCGAGATGTTCCCGTCGTAGAACTCATCCGTTCCCCAGTCGAAGGGCTTCAGGCTGTCGCGGTAGGCGGCGGCGAGGTCCTTCCAGTCGATGGTGGGTTCGGTGAAGATCGTGTCGGGGAAGACACCTCCCTGGGGGGTGTAGTTCGCCTTGAACTCCGAGTCCACCAGCAGCCCTTTCAGCCCCACGCAGGATGAAGCGCGGGCGCTGTTGCCGACGCTGCCCTGTCCGGTCTGGCCATAGACGTTGTACTTGGGGGAGAAGTGATCGATCATCGCGAGGCCCAGCCCGCTGTAGGGATAGCGCTCGCGGCCCAGGAGCTGGGTCGTTCCGTCGGGCAGGGCTCGGGTGCCGAAGCCAAGGTGGAAGATGTTGCCGCCGAACTCGGAGGTGAATTCATTGGTGTCGAAGATGATCGGCAACATCCAGTTGCGACCTGCGTCCTCGATGAACTCGTTGGCCACTCGCGTGCCCGCGAGGAAGAGATTCCCCACGTCCCGCTGGAAAGCGGTCATCCAGTTGAAGGGGCTGCTTCCGTCCCGGCGCGGCTTGAGGGTATTCCAGATGTAGTTCTGTACCGCGTACCGGGTGGTGAACAGCATGGCCTTGTACCTGACCGCATCCCGGTAGGTCATCTGCTCGAACTCCACGTCGATGACGTCCTCTTCCGCGGACCAATCGACAACGCCGCTGGACGTGCTCTCCAGGAGGTCGATCCAGAATTCATCGCGATAGGCATCTTGATCAAGGGGGGTGACCTCGTCCACGCCCAGCCAGGCCCCGCTCTCGAAATCGAGCACGTTGTCGACAAGAAGGAGCTGCCGGGGTCTGGGTTCGGGGACGGGGACCACCTCCAGGACGATGGTCGCCCGCGTCTCCTGGTCGGAATTGTCCCAGGCCTGGACCGTGAGAGTATGGCTACCGGCGGGGAAGGACCGCACCGGCGCCCGGCGATGCTGGGGCGAGTCGCCTTTCAGGACCGCCCACCCCGGGTCGTCATCGTCCTCGGGATCAGCGATGTCCTGAGGATCCAAGGGCAGGAGGGTCTGAACCACG
>CAZAHC010000002.1:41658-42806 GCA_964484595.1 uncultured Fibrobacteraceae bacterium
ATGTCCCAGCCGTACCGGTAGGCGGTGACGAAGCCGGCATAATCCTCGGCGCTGGCGGACCAGGAGAACTCCAGGTCCTGACCCTGGGCGATGTCGTAGTTGGCCACCACATGCAAACCGGTGGCCCTGACCAGGCCCAGATGGGGTTCGAACACGCTAAGCAGGGGAGTCTGGCCCGTGGTGATGAACACGTTGTGCACGTTGAAGCCGTAGTTGCGATCCACGCTGACCGCACCGGCCACGTCCCTGGCCTGCAGGGCGAAGAGATAGGTCACCTGCCGCCCGAACTCGTCCTGCTGGCGAGTTTCGGAGAAGGTGATCATGCGATCCTCGGGAAGCTGTTCGTAAGGAATCCAGGGCTGCCAGGCTGGATCGTCCCAGCTCAGGATCTCTTCAAGGTTCAGTTCGAACTCGTAACGGGTTCGCAAGTAGGTGTTCCCTTGGGGCGTGGACGGAGTGTCGTAAAGCGCTTCTTTCCAGAGGTAGCGAACCTCCAGCGGCGTACCGAGGTCGTGGTCCTCGTCGGTGCCGCTCCAGCCGAAGGTCACCGAGGGAGGCGCGGACTGAACATCCAGGTAATCGCTCAGCCCGGGGGGCTGATCCACGTGAACTCTGGGCAGCAGAGTGGTCGCAGTGAAGCTGACGTAGGCAGGAGTGGGATCCACCGCCCCGTGGTTGTCCACGGCCCGTACGAAGAGCGTATGAGTCTGGAAGTTGCGCTGGTCGAGCGAATCGAGGTCGGCATCACCGGGGAAGTTCTGCAGGTCCGCCGATACGATGAAGACCATGTCCGTGGTGTCGCGGGAGACGAAATGCCACGGATTGAGGGCCACGCCGGTGGCGGGGTCGACGGTCAGCGTGTCCTGGACGCTGATACCATCGGTGCCGTTGTCGCTCATCTTCCACTGCCAGCCCTCGATGGAGCCGTCCGAATCTTCTCCGGTCCAGAAGAAATGAACCACGAAGCTGGCCTCGAGCAACGAGGGCGGCCCGCCGCTGATTCGGGTATCGGGCGTGGCGTTGGGGATCTCGATGCCGGCGAACTCGGTTTCCGGAGAGCACCCTACCCCCAGCACGGCGAACGCGGCGGCGGCCAGGGCAACCGATCGGGAAAGGATTTTCCTTTCAAACACCCGCTTGACCTCCTG
>CAZAHC010000003.1:0-2537 GCA_964484595.1 uncultured Fibrobacteraceae bacterium
ACGACTGGTTCATCGAGAACCTGCCGGTGCCCCACCGGCCGCGGCAGTACGAGTTCGCCCGCCTGAACCTCACCTACACGGTGATGAGCAAGCGCAAGCTCCTCGAGCTCGTCGAGGGGGGGCAGGTCAGCGGCTGGGACGACCCGCGGATGCCGACCATCTCGGGCCTGCGGCGGCGCGGTTACACTCCCGAGGCGATCCGCAGCTTCTGCGACCGGATCGGCGTCGCCAAGCGCGACAGCATGGTGGACATGGCGCTGCTGGAGTGGAGCATCCGGGAGGACATGAACCGGCGGGCGCCGCGGGTGATGGCAGTCCTGCGGCCCCTGCGGGTGGTCATCACCAACTATCCCGAGGACCAGGTGGAGAACATCGAGTGCGTGAACAACCCCGAGGACGAGAGCGCCGGGACGCGCGAGGTGCCCTTCAGCCGGGTCCTGTACGTGGAGCGGGATGATTTTCGCGAGGAGGCGCCCCGCAAGTGGTTCCGCCTGGCGCCCGGGCGCGAGGTGCGCCTCAAGCACGCCTACTTCATCACCTGCGACGAGGTGATCAAGAACGAGAGCGGCGAGGTGGTCGAACTGCGCTGCAGCTACGACCCCGCCTCCCGGGGCGGGGCGTCACCGGACGGGCGCAAGGTCCGCGGCACGCTGCACTGGGTCTCGGCCGCGCACGCCGTGGACGCGGAGGTGCGGCTGTACGACCATCTGTTCACCGTTCCGGACCCGCTCGGCGAGGGGGGCGACTTCAAGGAGTACCTGAACCCCGAGTCGCTCGTCACCCTGACCGGCTGCAAGCTGGAACCCGGGCTGAAGGACGCCCGGCCTGGCGACTTCTTCCAGTTCATGCGGCAGGGTTACTTCTGCGTCGACTCCGCGGCCGAAGCGCCGGTTTTCAACCGGACCGTCGCCCTGCGCGACACCTGGGCCAAGATCGAGAAGAAGCAGCGGCGGAAGTGACGCGGGAAGCGGATCGGGTAATCCCTGTTCAGTGGATGGCCAGCAACGAGCGGTAGACGGTTTCCCCCGCGGGATCGGTCACCCTGACCAGGTAGTCGCCGGGTGCCAGCGCCCCGCCCGCCAGCTCCAGGCAGATGGTGTAGTTCGCCAGGAACGCCCGGCCGGCGATCTGCTCTGTGAGGGCCGCCTGGCCCGCGGGGTCGGAGAGCACGACGACGGTGAAGATGTCGTCCGGGGCCGGCGGAGTGTCCAGGTTGGTCAGCTCGAGCAGCAGGAATTGCCTCTGATCCCCGGAAACCTGGGTGGCCTCGACGGGGGCGCCCAAGGAGCCGCGCACGCGGCTGGTCTCGTCGGGCAGGATGACCACGCCCGCCAGGCCGCCGGGGCCGAGCCGAAGGTCGGAATCGATGGCTGCATCCCGGTCGGAGCCCTCGCCGGTGGGAAACAGGTGCAGCCCGATGGCGATCAGCGCGGCCGCCAGGTAGACCGCGGCCGGAACCGGCTGGAGCGGGCCGGCGGTCACCGATTCCCAGAAGGCGCGCAGGCGCGCCCTGATGCCGGGCGAGGCCGTCACCGGCCGACCCCTGGCCGGAGCGAGGGCATCCTCGTCGGCCAGGCCGGCCTCCACCTCTTGCAGGATCTCCACCTGCTCCCGGCATTCCGCGCAGACGCAGAGATGGTCCTCGACGAAGGTGCGCTGCTCCGGTGCGAGCCCAGCCCGGTCCTCGACGAAACCGACGAGCAGGTTCGGCTCGGGATGGCGGGAATGCTTCTCCCGGAGCAGGTCCTTCAGGTCGGCGGAGAAGGCGAGCAGATCGGCGCAGGCAGGGCAACCGGCCAGGTGCTCCTCGACCCGCTGGCGCTCTTCGGGGGCGAGGACGGAGGTTGGATACCAGGGGATCAGGTCCTGGATCCCCTCGCAGCCGTTACCCTTCTCGGTGGTCGAGTTGCTCATCTGATTTCTCCCTACTTCCTTGCCTCTCGGCTCAGGCTTGCTCCATGGCCTGCCCTGCGGAATCGCCCAGCAAGCTCCTGGCCTGCTGGAGGCAGCGGCAAAGTCTCACCCGGGCCGCCTCGACCGAGATCCCCAGGCGCTCTCCGATTTCCCGACGGCTGTAACCCTGCACGTAGGCGAGCAGGATGATCTCCCGGCAGGATGGCTCCAGCCGGGCCAGGATCCGGTCGAGCAGTGCCAGGCGTTCGATGTCGGCGCCGGCGATCCTGGCCGCCGGCGGGCGCTCGCTCTCCTCGATGGGAATCTGTTCACCCCTGACCCGGGCCCGCCGGTACTGGGTCAGGCACTGGTTCTTGGCGATCCGCCGCACGTAGGCGCGCAGGTTGCCGCCGGTGAACCGGCCTGCCCGCAGGTTTTGCACCACCGCCAGCAGGGTCGCCTGCACGATGTCCTCCGGAGTCTCGAATCCCCAGGCCCGGTGGCCGACGACCGCCTTCGCCCACCCGGCGACGGTGCGCACGTCTTCCACCTGACCGGCCAGGAATCCCTGGACGAGTCGCGCCACCGCCCGGTGGGGGGGGAAGGGTGGTTATGGGGGGACCCACCCCCCCCCACCGGGCCGT
>CAZAHC010000003.1:2547-5291 GCA_964484595.1 uncultured Fibrobacteraceae bacterium
GAGTCGCCCGACCTCGCGGTCGGTCATCTCGGCTGTATCTCGGGGAACCAAGCGCCAGCCTCCGTTCCTTACAACCGAGGATTCTAGGGCGCCGGTTCCCGGCGAGTCAAGGTGGGCGGTTATTGCCATCGGTTCCTCGCTCTCCTGTCTTCTGCCCGGGTAATCGCCCCGCGGGCTGAAACGTTACTAGTTTTCTGACCCCCTAGTTTTCTGACCCCCTTGAATTCGATCTCTGGTCGGTCTAGGCTGAAGGGGATATGCGCTGGTCAAGCCAAGCAGGTGTCCTGGCGACTGTCCTGTGCCTGGGGATCGCCGCCGCGGTCGGGATGGGCTCGCAGCCTCCCGGGGGCTCTCTCTCCGCCCGGTCCGGGGCCGCGGATCTGGCCGATTCGCTCGTGGCGCAGGCGCGGATCCTGAACAGCCTCGGCAAGCACCGCGAGGCCGAGCCCCTTTTCGAGCGCGCCCTGGCGCTCCAGGCCGGGCGGTGGGGTCCCGATCATCCGCAGGCCATGATCCCCCAGCTGGGTCTCGCCTCGATCCAGAACCAGAGAGGTGACTTCGCGGGGGCGGAGGCCCGCTACCGCCGGTGCCGGGAGGTCCTGGAGCAGGCCCACGGGCCCGCGCATCCGCTGGTGGTGGAGGCCGTGAGAGGGCAGGCCCTGTGCTTGGGCAACCTGGGTGACTTCGGCGGGGCGGAGCAGGTCCTGCGGCCGTGCCTCGCGGCGTGGCTGGCCGCCCACGGGGAGCATACCGGCGAGGCCGGCGATCTGATGCTGAGCCTGGCCGAGGGGCTGGCAGAGCAGGGCAAGCAGGTCGAATCGTTCCGGCTCTTCCGGCGAGCGGCGGTTATCATGGAGGAGGTCCGGGGTCCGCATCATTCCCGGACCGCGGCTGCAATTTCCGGCCTCGCCCACGTCGAGCGCAAGATGGGCAACTCCCCCGGTGCGGAGGGTCTCTACCGGCGAGCGGTCGAGATCGTCGAGCGGACCCACGGCACTCCCCATCCCGATCTCATCCATTATCGCTGCCGGCTGGGGATGTCACTTACCGAGATAAGTGGGTTCAGGCTTCGAGAAGCCCGTGACGCGATCACGCAGGGGATTGCCGAGGCCACGGCGATCTTTGGCATGGACAGCTACCAGGTGGCGATCGAGCAACGGCATCTCGGGCTCACCCTGCGTCTGATGCGCCGGTACGAGGAGGCCATCTCGATCCTGGCCAGGTCCCTGGCCACCCTGGAGCAATATTTCGGACCTGAGCATCCATTCCTCAGCAAGTGCCTCAAGGGATTGGCCCTGGCCCACGATTCGCTTTGCCGGCTCGAGGAGGCGCTCGGGTTCATCAACCGGGCGGTGTCGATTCAGGAGAAAGCCCCGCAGCGAGACCTGGCCGAACTGCTCTTCATGCTGGATATCAAATTCAAGCTGGAACTGGCTCTCGGGAACCAGGAGGCTGCGGTGGTCACCGCTTTCCGGGCTTCCGAGGTCGGACTCGCCTTCCTGGAGGAGACGTTCCGGGGCTCGTCCGCCCGCGAGGCTGTTCTCACCACGACCCTCCCCGCCACGTGCAGCGAGAGACTGGTCACCATCATCGATGCCTTTCCGGCTCAGGCCGATTCCATCCTGGCCAGGGTCTATTCCCTGGTCGTGCAGGAGCATGGGCAGGTCCTGGATCGGCTTGCCGAACGCCAGCAGTACCTGGAGATGGTGGCGGATCCAGCGCGGGTCGGGCAGCTTCGCCGGGAGTACCAGGCCGCCACCAAGCGGGTGGCCGACCTGTTCGTCCGGGGACCGGCAGGGGAGTCCGGATCGTATCTCCAGGAGCTCGACGCCGCCCGCCGGAACCTGGAGGAAATCGAGAGAGAGCTGACAGCGATTGGCGAACGGTACCGTTCTGCCGCCGGTTTCGCCGAGCAGGGTGCAAGGCCGACCACCGAAGCGCTGGCGGAGGTCCTGGAGCCTGAGGTGACGTTGATCCAGTACCAGCGCTTTCCCAAGTGGATTGCCCCCCAGCCGGGGATGCCGTGCCGTCCCCTCTACTTCAGCCATTACGGCGCTTTCCGCCTCCGGAGTGCCGGCGCTCGTGCATGGGATCTACAGTTCCTGGATCTGGGTCGCTGTACTGGGATCGATTCTCTCATCTTCGCCTACCGGGAGGAGCTGGCTGGGTTCGAAACCGGCCGGCGCCCCACCGCGCGGGATGAGGCGCAATACCGGTCCGTCGCCCGCCGCCTGTACGCGAGGATCTGGGCGCCGCTGCTGACGGCGGAAGAGGAGCTGTCTCTGGCCGGCGCGGGGGCGGATCCGGCGCCGATGGTCTTCGTGGTGCCCGACAACCTGCTGTCTCTGCTCGATTTCAACACGCTGGTCGGCCCCAACGAGGAACCGGTCATCGAGAACTGGAAGGTGCACCTGCTCTCCTCCGCCAGAGACCTCCTGCGTCAGGCGTCGGAACGGCCGGGCGGCCGGGGTCTGCTCGCGGTCGGGAACCCGGAGTTTTTGCCGCCCGCGGAGGTCGATCAATCGCCTGCCGCCTCGGTGGTGCGGAGTGCGGTTCCGGTTCTCTGCGCCGAAGCCTTTCGGTCGCCGGACCCGTTGCCGGGGGCCGAGGAGGAAGCCCGGACCCTGGCTTTTTGTTCTATGGTGGTATTTGAGTGGTTCCGGGCTTTCAATGCCCGCTCTGATGAGCATACGGTCTTCAAGCTGGGTCTCTTCCGCAACCGCTGGCTGATTATGAGCATTGGG
>CAZAHC010000003.1:5301-39934 GCA_964484595.1 uncultured Fibrobacteraceae bacterium
CCTGGCCCGGCTCTTCACGGAGGCGACAGGAGAGGCGGCGACCCTCCTGCTGAGAGCCGAAGGGACCGAAGAAGCAGTGAAGCGGTTGATTGAAGGCAGGCGAATGGTCCACCTGGCCACCCATGGGTTCTACTGCCAGGAAGGTAAGATTTTCAATTACCCCGATGCCGGGATGCAGGTGGATCCCCTTCTGATGACCGGGCTGGTGCTGGCGACGGACGCCGGTGCGGACGATGGGCTGTTCACCGCCCAGGAGGTTGTCGGTCTCGACCTGCGGGGCCTGGACTGGGTGGTGCTGAGCGCCTGCGGATCCGGTCTGGGCCGCCTCATCTTCAGCGAAGGGCTGTTCGGGCTGCGCCGGGCCTTCGAGATAGCAGGCGCCCGGACCGTGGTGATGGCCATGTGGAAGATCGAGGACCTCCGCATGCGGACGTTGATGGCGGAGATCTACCGGCGGCGCCTGGCCGGCAGTTCCTCGGTCGATGCGATCCGCGAGGCGCAGCTTGCCCAGCTCCGGTTACAGCGGGAACACCTGAACCGGATTCACCCCATCCTCTGGGGTGGCATCGTCGCCGAGGGGGACTGGCGATAAGTCCTGCGGCGGGCGGTGGTGTCGGTTCCCGGCCGCGCCAGGTCTCTCCTCTATTCCTTTTTTTTCGAGTCACGCTCCGTGCCCGCTCTCCAGCAGGTATTTTTTCAATTCCCCCCGGTAACGCTTTTCCCTCCGGCGCGATTCGTCCAACAGGAGCTGGATTTCACCTCAAGGTAAAGCGAACTCGAAAATGGAGAGCAAGCGAGGATCGATGTCCCTGAAGCGGGGGGAATTCCCATGATCGCCCGAACGTTACAATCCCGTTTTGACCGGAACGCTCTTTTCCAGGCGGTGGCCGGCTGGTTCGTCCTGGCCTCATGTCTTATCCTGCTGCCCGGTATCGCGCTCGGCGAGTACCGATCTCCCTTCCAGAAGCGGACGATCAATCTTGAAGAACACTTGCCGGACCAGTCGGAGATCGAAATGCCGGAGTCCTGGGCCCAGATCGAAGGGCACTTTCCGGAGCCGGTGGAGGTCTTCCGGAAAAGAGCCGCCCAGACCGAACTGTCCCAGGTTCCCAACGATTTCACCCCGGTGGCTGCGGAGAACGTCCTGGTCCTGCACGTCTTCGTCGACGACCAGGAGTCGACCTGGGACCCTCTCTTCTGGTGGCCCTGGGAGATCACCCCGGATGGTATGATGGCCTTGGCCACCGCCGGTTGCGGCTATATCTGGGCCCTTTCCCCCTCCTCGGCCGACCTCTACTTCAGCAACCTCGACCTTACCAGTTATTACTACAATGCTTACGTTGACATGGTGATTCCGGACGAACCGCCTGAAAGCGGGTTCTGGCCGGACCAGGTCTGCGAGGCTATGGGGTACTATGACGCTGATGGTGACAGCAGCTTCGTCGACGACATGCTCAGAAACGAACTTGCCTACCATCCTGGGTACGAGAGTGCTCTCGCGTTATTCCATGTCAACAAAAGCGGTCGTTCCTGGGCAGCGAAGAGTTTTAGCACTGCGGCAATTTTCCCCCGCGAGTCGGGTGTGTTTCCCACGACTCCGCTCGTGTTTGCCCATGAAATCCTCCATCTTTTTGGGGCGTGCGACGAGTACATTGAGATCTGGGACCTGCCGGAGGTGCACTGTCCGGGCGTACCTCAGTGCGGCGACGATGTTCCTCAGCCTTGGCTGGACTGGCATTATCCGAACGACAACTGCGAGGCGTGCGCCCCGTTAACCTTCCCTTGCATCATGCAGACCGCCTCGCATGTCGATTTTTTACTGTGTCAATATACGATTGGGCACATCGGCTGGGGAGACGGTGACGGCGACGGCGCGCTCGACTTGGAGGAAGCTGCGCCCTATTCCTGGTTCAGTGGTCCCTCGTCGCAAACCGTTAACACGATGAGCGTCACCATGTCAGGCGAAGCTTGGTCGCCGTATTCTCACATAGAGAGCGTCAGCTATCAGGTGACCGGCATCGGCGACCCGGTCGACCCTGGGGCCTGGATCGAAATCGCCAGTTCCAACGACGGCGCGTGGGATGAACGTCACGAGACCTTCACCGTCGACGTATCGCTTCCCACCGAGGGGAAGAACAAGATCTGGGTCACCACCCAGAACAATGCTGGCAATCCTCAGAACTCGGATCTGAAATTTAAATTTGTAACCAGGGATACCCAGGGGCCCGCAGCGCCCTTTGTGCGCGCCGATCCCAACAGCGACCAGGACCAGTGGTTCAACTACTCGAACATCCTTGTTTGGTGGCAGGAACCGTACGACGCCACCGGTGTGGCGGGTTACAGCTACGTCGTCGACACATCATCCGACACGGATCCTCCCCAGGTCATCCTGAGCTCGGAAACGTTCTGTCAGTACATCACCACGGTCTCCGGTGATTCCTGGGCCCACGTGGCCGCGGTGGACGACCTTGGCCAGTGGGGCGAGACTACCCACTATCGGCTTCGCGTTGACCTGACCGATCCCCAAATCACAAGCTTGACCAGCAGCACCCACCAGCCGGGCGACTGGTCCAACCTGACCCTCGGCAGCTTCCAGTGGGAGGCTGAAGATACACCAAGCGGAATTTTCAAATACAGATATACCGTGAACGATGACCCCGACTGGGACGCCAGCCAGGCCTCGCCGAGCGAGTACTACACGACAACAGCGCCCGAAGCGACGGGCGTTGTGCTGGACAACGGGGAAGCTTTTTTTCACGTCGCAGCTCGCGACAGCGCGAAGGGAAAGCATGGTGATCCCTCCAACTGGAGTGTGACCAGCCACTTCCGGCTTTTGATCGGAACCGACCCTCCCGGCGCGCCCGTTCCTAACCTCACGTCACCGCCGGCCGGGGCGGACTGGTACAAGACGAATCTGGTAACCTTCGAGTGGAACGAACCGGTCTGCCATGCCGGGATTGCCGGGTACAGCTATTCCTTCGTCGACGCAAGTATTTGTGTCTTGCCGGACGAGGAAGTAGACACAGCGCAAAGGACCATCACGCTCAACACAGGTGACAGCGGACCCTACACCTTCTGTGTGCGAGCGGTCGACGAGGCGGGAAACTGGGGGCAGGCTGATAACTCGGTGACAATTGGTATTGACAACACCGCACCGAACAGTGTCGACGATCTGGAAACCACAAGTCACCCCAATGCTGTTGGGCAGGCAGATTCGGTGGAGTCTGCCAATCCGTTCGTTACCATCGAATTTGATGCGGCGGACGATTGGGATTCGGGAGTTGCGGCACACACTGTCGTCTGGGACACGATCCCGGCGACCATTCCCGACAACTACAACGTCATGCAACTGGGCCCGGAAACGTCCTTCACCAGCCCCGAACTCACGTCCGGCGAATGGTGGGTTCACGTAGGCGCGGTGGACGAGGCCGGCAACTGGACGCTGTGGGATGAGGTCGCCCACCTGGGTCCCATCGTGATCGATGTCACACCGCCCGACCCGGTTACGGAGGTCACCGCGCTTTCGGGCAGCGGAGAAGTTTTTCTCTCCTGGGCCGCCTCGGCGGCAGAGGACTTCGCTCATTATGTTCTTTACCGCAGCGATGACGAGGACCTGCTGGGGCCTCAGATCGCTTCGTCAGTCACCGACCCCTTCTACACCGACAGCGGTCTGACCAACGGCGAGTACTACTTCTATCGCGTTGCGGCGGTTGACAGCGCAGGCCTGGCAAGCGACCCGTCGGCCCAGATGGTGGGCTATCCCCAGTATGTCAGCCCCGGTAACGGAACGACTTACAGCAACCTGTGCCAGCTGGCCGATGCCAGCAACGGCGGGGTACGCCCGGATGGTTCGGGCGGCTACACCATGCACGGCAGCGTGACCATCTCCGCTTCGGACCAGCTCAACATCGGCCCTGGTGAGGTGCTACGTTCGACCGATCGCAGCGGGACCAGGCAGCTGATCATTGCAGGAGTTTTGCGGGCGATCGGTACGTATGGGAGTCACGCCGAGATCAGTGCCACCTGGCCACAGAGTGGGGCCTGGGGCGGGGTCAGGATGGATTCTCCAGGGGAGAATTGTTTTCTTCAATATGTAGATGTTCTCTACGGGACGACAAATGTGTTCTGGCATCACGGGAATCCCAATATTCATGATTGCGAGATCCGCCAGGCTTCCGATACAGGTTTAGATATCCTTGTAGGTAGTTCCGAACAAGATTGCGAGATCAGTGGGAATGTCATCGAATATTGCGGTGTTTGTGGCCTGCGAATCGAGGTTCTTGACAATTCATATTCTTGGCTGGGAAGGAACGTCATCAGACACAATGGGAACGGGATATTCTGCTCCTCCAATTTTCCTGGAACGCCGCCTGAAAGGTTAGGGATATATTTGAACGAAATATCGAGTAATCATCACGATGGATTACATGGTAGTTATCTCGGTTATCAAACCTGGATTAAGTATAACACAATCCAGGGAAACAACCGTGGCGTAGTGATCGAACACGAAGGAGCGGATGGATCTGCGCCCTTGATTGAAGACAACAACATCTGTTCCAACAGTGAAGCCGGAATTTTTATCTCCGGTCAGGCAAGGCCCTGGATCGAACACAACACAATATCAGGGAATCTTGTATGCGGCATTCATTCTACTGATGATTCCCGGCCACGAGTAAATTGGAATACCATTCATAATAGCCAGATAGGAGTGTTGGTCGAAAATAGTGGTTGGCTGCCGACCCTGTACTTAGGGGAGAACTGCCTCGACCAGCATTCCATTGCCCATGTCAGCAATCAAACGACCGTTGTTCTAAACGCGGCTGGGAATTTTTGGGGAACCGCAAACAGTGACCCGAGCCAGGTTGTCATTGGACCTGTCCTTTGGAATCCTACATATGATCCCACGAATCTGCCACCCTCTATCACCATTATCGAGCCAGGTGAGGATGGGGTAATAACCTCGACTTCGGCTGTCATTATTTGGGAAAGTTCAGATCCTGACGGGGACCTAGACCATTTCACTAATTCCATATATTTTGACGAAGACGCACAAGGCCTGGATGGCACCACCATTGCCGGTGGAATCGACCTGTATTACGACCCCTACACCTTTGTCTGGGACGTGGGAGATATTCCTGCTGGAGAATACTACATCTATGGAATTTTTTCTGACCAATTTGAATCAGCTTCGAGCTACAGCCTGGGAACGGTGACCGTCATTCACCCCGAACTTACCGTTTCTACCGATGCTCTTAGCGTTCTTCTGGAGCCCGAGGATTCCACCTCCCTCCCCCTGACCCTAACCAGTGTAGGTGAGACTGCCGTCACTGCTCAGCTCACCGAGGACGACCTTGCCGGCCTTCCCCTCGAGTGGCTTTCCCTTTCAGACACCCTGCTGACCCTTGATCCGGGCGATTCGGCCGTGGTGGACGTGACCTTCGACGCTGCCGGGCTTACCGAAAACGTCTATCGCGGCCAGATCAACATCCACAGCGACGATCCCAGCGACAGCCTGTTGACCGTGGCGGTCACCCTGGCCGTCGGGCAATCCACAATTGCCGTCAGCCCCGATTCCGTGTTGTTCGCTGCCGCCAATGTAGGCGATTCGCAGCAAGCCCTCGTGGCGCTATACAACACCGGCGCTGACACCGTGACGGTCGGGACTCTCAGCGGCCTGGAACCACCATTTGACGCCGAGCTTCTCGATCCGGCCACGGTTGCCCCCGGCGAGACAGCCAGGATCAGGCTCACCGCTTGGCCGACTGCTCTGGGCACCTTCACCGATCAGCTCCTGATTCCCACCTCCGATCCGCTCGCACCGGAAGTTACCGTTTATGTGAATCTGAGCGTTGGAGGACCGGCCATCGCTTTGCCCGATGACAGCTACGAGTTCGGCGGCATTGCGCTGGGCGACACCGCGAGCTGGAGCTTCCGCATCGCCAGCACCGGCGATGACACGCTGCAGGTGACCGGCCTTTATGCCAGCTCCATGGCCTTCGTCCTTCCCCAGGTCGGGAGTTTTGCCGTGGCTGCGGGGGACACGTCCGAGGTGCCGGTTCACTTCGTGCCCAGGGCTCCCGGCCAGGCGGACGGCATCATCACCCTGGTCCACGACCACGTAGGCGGACCGGACACGATCACGCTGACAGGCTGGGGACAGGCCGGCAGCGCGGCCTTCGGCGACACCCTGCTCGCCTTCGGCGCGGTCTCGCTGGGCGACACGGCGACTGTTGATACCTGGCTCCACAACCTGGGCGATCTGAGCTTCGAGGTGACCGACGCCACCCTGGCCGGCCCCTTTGATCTGGTGACCGGCGGCCTGCCCTGGACGGTCCCCCCCGCAGATAGTCTGGCCGTGACCGTGCAGTACGCCCCCACCAGCGGTTCCACCCAGGAAGGGTTCCTCACCCTGACGACCACCGAGGCCGAGGGTTCGACACCCTCGGTGCTGCTCGAGGGTACAGGGTTGCTGCCGGGCTTTTCCTGGGATGCCGGCGATCTCGACTTCGGCCTGGTCGAGGTCGGCACCGAGTCGGTCGGCAGCCTGGTCCTGCGCAATCCCGGTGAAGGTTTCGTGACGGTTGCCGGCGGGTTTCATGATGGCACGCACTTCCAGCTCCAGAGCTTCCCCTTCCCCGCCGCGATCCCGGCCGGGGACAGCCTGGTTGTTCAGGTCGCCTTCCTGCCCGATCTCGTGCAGACCTTCCACGACACGCTCGAGTTCTGCACGCCCTGGAGCTTCCTGGACACCTGCGTGGTGGCGGTACAGGGCAGCGGCGCGACCGTTGCGCTCACGTTGCCCGAGACCAGCTACGACTTCGGGCAGGTATGCCTGGGTGATAAATCGTCCAAGTGGCTCTCGATCGTCAACGAGGGCGGCATCGCGGCGGAGGTCACCCTGCTCGGTCCGGGAAGTCCGTTCGCACTCGAGGACACGAACACGGTCGTGGTGCCGGGCCTGGGCTCGACCGAGGTGACGATCAGCTTCGAACCGGAAATCCTGGGGGTCAGGAACGGTTCGATATTGGTTTTATCGAGCGATCAGCCGGAGTTCTTCGGAATCGTGAACTTGTCCGGCGAAGGGGTGGAGGTCAACCTCGTGCCGCCGCCGACCGAGATCGTGGCCGACGTCTTCGAGCAGGACTCGACACGGACCATCTACACGCTCGAGAACGCGGGATCGGGGGTCATGGCCTTCGCGCTGCTGGAAGAGGGTGAGCTGGCCGCCAAGCGCTCGGCCGGCAAGCGGGCCGGGGGCAAGCTCGAGCCCGGCAAGTGGCGGGGCGATCCCCGCTGGATGAGCCGGCAGCCGGCGAATGCTCCGCCCGGAGCCCAGCGGGCTCGCCTGAGCCAGATGCCACCGCCCTCGGGAGCCTGCGAGGACGACTCGGTCGGGGCGCTCGTCCTGACCAGGAAGGAGGCCAGCGAGGAGATCGACATTCCCTGGGCGGCGATCACCCAGCCGTACGAGTACGTCTGTCCCGACAGCACGGCCGACGCCTGGATCGATCTCAACAGCGGCGGTCTGCCGCCGGCTGTCTACCAGGGACGGCTGCTGCTTCTGACCAGCGACGAGAACGCCGACAGCACCACCGTCGACCTGGACATGCGGGTGCCGCGCATGCGCTACGCCACCCACGACGCCGGCGACATCCGGTTGACGGTGACCGACGAGGGAGCCCTGGGCTTCTTCGACGTGGACCAGGTCGAGAGCTACGGCGTCGGCCTGCAGTGGCCGACCGGTAGCCCCTCTCACCTGATCCACGGTTCCTTGTGGGTCGCCACGGGGCCGGACAGCCTGTCCGACGCCTCGTACGACTACGACTTCGCGGTCGTGCCTGGCCAGGAGCTGACCGTAATCGACGACGATCCCCAGACCAGCCACTGCCGGTACAACGACGCGCTGGCGGCGAACCCCATCGGAATCCAGGTCGAGCAGACCACCCTCGCCTTCGGCAGCGAGCCGGACGACGACTACGTGCTGCTGGACTACATCCTCTCGGCCGCGGTCGAGCTGGACAGCGTGTACGTCGGTCTCTATCTCGATGCCGACATCGGCGATCCCTTCGAGAACTCCGGTGGTTACCTCCCGGACGCTCGCCTGGGCCGGATGTTCGCAACCGATGGCTCGGACTCGACCCTGGTCGGAGTGGTGGCGATGCCCGGCACCGTCCCGGTCACGTTCCGCATGGTCCACAATCCCACCTACGTGTGGCCGCAGGCCGATTTCATCGACGCCGAGGCCTGGGACCTGCTCTCTTCCGGTACCTTCGACCAGGACACTCCTTCGGCCGCCGACTACTCGATGCTCATGGTCGCCGGGCCGCTGCGGATTCGACCAGGCTTCCCGACGCGATTGGGCTTTGCGCTGGCTGCCGGGGGCAGCGAGGCCGCGCTGGCGGCGACGGCCGAGGCCGCCAAGGCGAAGTACCTCGACGTGGTCACGCCGGTCCCTCAAGAACCTGCCCTGCCCTCACGATTCGCTCTTGGCAACCCGTATCCTAACCCCTTCAACCCGCAGGTAAGCCTGCCCGTGGATGTCCCGGCCGGTGGCGGAAGGGTGCGGCTGGATGTTTACGACATCCGCGGCCGCCGGGTGAAGACCCTGTGGGACGGTCACCTGGACCAGGGCCGCACGATGCTGACCTGGCAGGGCCGAGACAACAATGCCCGGGCGGCGGCCAGCGGGGTCTACTTCGTTCGCTTCCTGGCACCGCAGGCGACTGAGACGAAAAAGATCGTCCTGATGCGGTGACCGGCCCGCATCTGGACTCTCCGGTATTACTGTGCTTTGGATGAGATACGCCTGGCGACTTCCCGCCGGGCGGTTTTTTTCAGTCGTCCTCGGTAACGTTTTCTCCTTTCGCGCAATCATTACCATGGAGGGTGGAAATGGAACGTGACTGATCGCGGATCCCCACCCGAGGAACGGCTGGTGCAGGTCAAATTCCAGGCAAGGGAGGTGATCTTGGGATGAAATTAAGGCAAACGTTAGTCAATTGAGGTTTTGAGCAAGGAGGAAGAAAAATGAGGAACCTGATTATTACACAGCGTACGAAAAGAATCGGGTCAGCGCCCAAAATGATGAGCCCCCCCTGTATTCTTGGATTCCTGCTTTTGGTGATCGCCGCCTTGGTTGGGCCGGTATTTTCCGTCAGCGCCGCGGAGTTCGGGAAACCGGGCCACACCATGGCTGCCGCATCCTCGCTGCCCTGGATCGGCCTGTGGAGCCAGGAACCGGAACTGGACCATGGCGCCTTTTTCAAGTGTCCGAGCCAGATCGATGTTGTTTATCCGTTCGATTGTGGCTACGCGGACGATTTCCAGTCCTATTTCGGTTATGACATTCACCGCATCCGGTGGTGGGGAGGCAGTTTCAACTCGCCTACCGGCCCGGCCGAACCGGACTACTTCGTCATCACCTTTTACGAACACGACGGAGATTGCATTCCGCCGGATCCGCAGCCTGGTGTCCCCGGATTCCCCACACACTATTTTTACCAGGAAATCGTGACCGAGTGGGAAGAGGTGATCATCGATTCAATCGCTGATCTGCGCCGTTACGATGCCCTCATCGGGCCCGTTCCCCAGAATGGAGGTCAGATCTACTGGGTCGAGATCCAGGCCGTCCTGGAGTTCATGGATCAAGGACAGTGGGGTTGGCTGAAGAGTCGCGATCCCAGCTGGAATTGTACGGCTGTTCATGGATGGCCCTTGTATGGTATTCCCTACTGGGAAACAGATGACGATCATCCGGCCACCTCGTTCGAACTCTATGCGGACGAGACGATCAGTACTGAAAGAGCAACCTGGGGTTCGGTGAAATCGATGTACCGATAGGGCGGGATGGCCTTGTAAAACGGCGGGGGAGCGATTTGTGCTCCCCCGCTGGCATCGTGCGGAGACCCTGGCTCGGGTTCCTACTTTTCCCTCTCCAGCTGATCCAGCAGAAAGGCGTAGCAGAGCGCGGTCTCCCGGTGGCGCTTGAAGCGGCCGGTGGCCCCGCCGTGGCCCGCCTCCATGTTGGTCTTCAGGAGTAGCAGGTTCTGGTCGGTCTTCAGGGCACGCAGCTTGGCGACCCACTTCGCTGGTTCCCAGTACTGCACCTGCGAATCGTGCAGGCCGGTGGTGACCAGCAGCGCCGGATAGTTCTTGGCCTCGATGTTGTCGTAGGGCGAGTAGGAAAGCATGTAGTCGTAATGTTCCTTCCGGTTCGGATCGCCCCACTCGTCGAACTCCGACGTGGTCAGCGGGATGCTGGTGTCGAGCATCGTGGTCACGACGTCCACCCAGGGCACCTCGGCGACGATTCCCCGGAACAGCTCCGGCGCCAGGTTGTGCACCGCGCCCATCAGCAGGCCGCCCGCGCTTCCGCCCATGGCGAACAGCTGGTCGCTGCTGGTGTAACCCTGCTCGACCAGGTACCGGCCGCAGTCGATGAAGTCGGTGAACGTGTTCTTCTTCCTGAGCAGCTTGCCGTCCTCGTACCACTGGCGGCCCAGCTCCTGGCCGCCCCGCACGTGGGCGATGGCGTAGGCGAACCCGCGCTCCAGGAGGCTGACCCGGGGGGAGCTGAAGGTGGCTTCCAAAATCGCGCCGTAGGACCCGTAGGCGTAAAGCAACAGCGGGCCGCTGCCGTCCCGCGGGAAATCCCGGGGGTAGACGATCGAGATCGGCACCAGGGCGCCGTCGCGCGCCTCGGCCTGCAGGCGCTCGGTCCGGTAATCCGCTGGGTCGTAGCCGCCGAGGACCTCGTCCTGCTTCTTGAGCTCCTTCTCGCGGGTGACCATGTCATAGTCGAAGGTGGAGTTCGGCGTGACCATCGACTGGTAGCCGTAGCGCAGCACGGTGGTGTCGAACTCGCGGTTGGTGCTGATGTAGGCCAGGTAGGCCGGCTCGCCGAAGTCCAGGTAATGTTCCCCCTCGCCCTCCCAGGGGATGATCCGCAGGTGGTTCAGGCCGCCGCTGCGTTCGCTCACGACCAGGAAATCACGGAAGATCTCGTATCCGCGCAGGAGGACGTCCTCGCGGTGCGGGATGACCTCGCGCCAGTTCTCCTTGGCCGTGTCGGTGACCGGCGTTTCCATCAGCCGGAAGTTCTTCGCCCGCCAGTTGGTGCGGATGTAGAACCGGCCGCCGTAGGGGGAGACCGAGTACTCGTGGTCCTGCTCCCGGGGCAGGATCACCGTGAACTCGCCGGTGGGGTTGTCGGCGTCGAGGTAGTGGTGCTCCGTGCTGAGGGTCTGGTCCAGGCCGATCATGACGTACTGGCGCGACTTGGACTTGTAGACGTAGCAGCGGAAGGTCTCGTCGGGTTCCTCGTAGACCAGGACGTCGGCGGAGACCGGGGTGCCCAGGACGTGGCGGTAGACCCGGTAAGGGCGCAGCGTCTCGGGGTCCTGGCGCGTGTAGAATAGAGTCCGGTTGTCGTTGGCCCAGGCGGCGTTGCCCGTGACGTCGGGGATGACGTCGTCGTACATCTCGCCGGTCACGAGGTTCTTGAACTTCAGGGTGTAGAACCGGCGCCCCACCGTGTCGACACCGAAGACCAGGATGTCACGGCCCGAGCTGACCTGCCGGCCGCGGAGCGAGAAGAACTCGTGCCCCTCGGCCAGCACGTTGGCGTCGAGCATGACCTCTTCCGGCGCCTCCAGGGTGCCCGGCTTGCGGCAGTAGATGGCGTACTCCTTGCCCTCCTCGAAGCGGTAATAATAGTAATAACCGTCGTCGAGATAGGGGACCGACTCGTCATTCTTCTTGATCCGGCCGGTGATCTCCTCGAACAGCGTTTCCTGCAGGCCTTCGGTGTGTTTCATCACCTTGTCGAGGTACTTGTTCTCCGCCTCGAGGTAGGCGATCACCTCGGGGTTTTCCCGTTCCTTCAGCCAGAAGTAATTGTCCACGCGGACGTCGCCGTGCAGCTCCAGCTCATGGGGAACGATCTTGGCGACAGGGGGCTCCGGAGCCCCGCAGCCCGACAGCAGGAAGCCTGCCCCGAGCAGGCCCGCCAGGATGAAGAAACGCATCGAGAACCCCTTTCCGGCCAGGTAACAGGTTGAGGGTGGTTGTCGGTCGGCGGCGATAAGCGCGCCGGAATCCCCCGGGTTTACGTCGACTTCCCGCCCCGGGTTGCTGCTCAGCGCCGCTTCGACTCCGAGACCCGGAGCAGATCGATCATCTCGGTGACCCGGAAGCCCGTCTCCTCGGCGGCGACCTGGATCTCCCGGGCCGAGGCGAGAACGAGGGCGGCGCTCCGCTCATCGAGGCGGCCGGCCGAGGCGAGCTTCATCACCGCCGCCGGCACGAACGCCTGCACCAGGCTCGCCAGCCGCTCCCGGTTCAGCCACAGTACTCCTTCGTGCTCGTTGACGGCCAGGTATTCCCGGACGTCCTGATCGGCCAGCAGTGACTGTACCTTCTCGCCCAGGCTCTCCGGCGGGTCCGGGCAGAGCACGCCGGCCCAGGCCAGGGCGCAGACGGCCAGGCGGGCTTCCAGGTGAGCGGCCTGCTCGTCGCCGGCCTCGGCGGCGAAGGCGGCGCGGATTCTCGGGGCCAGGAACCAGTCCCAGGCGCGGGCGGCAGCCAGGGCCCGGGGGTCCGTCGCGTCCCCGGCTGCGGCGAAGCGGCCGGCCAGGTGCAGGATGATCCCGGCCAGGGCCGGGCGCAGGCGCGCCGGGTCGCCGGCAAGGTCGAGAGGGATGAGCAGGTCGGCCGTCGTGCCGGCATCGAGACCGGAACTGCCGAGGGAAGATTCGGGATCGAGGACGAGGTCCAGCTCGGCGGCCGCCTCGACCAGCAGGGGTGTCGTGTCCTCGCGGCTGCCGGCGGGGAGGAAAACGGCCACCGCCCGGGCGAAGTCGGCCAGGGTGTCCTCGAAGAGCTCGCGCGAGCCGGCCGAGGTGGGGTTCAGGGCCAGCAATACCGCCGCCCGGACCGCCTTTCCGAAGGGCAGCAGGACCGGCTCGAGCTCCAGCTCCCGGCGCGATGCGGCCACGCTGGGAACCGGCCTGTCGCCGAGCCGCCGGGCCAGCTCTGCCCAGCCGCCGTCGCTGTCGCGCAGCTCCCGGAAGTCGAGGAAGGCGTGGTACTGGTATCCCGCCAGCTCGGCGGCGAGACCCTGGTCGGCGATCTCGCGGCCGGAACGCAGGTACTCCAGTCCGGTGCGGTGGTCGCGGAAGCTGTAGAAGCAGCCCTCGGACACATCCAGGGCGAGGGCATCGGCCACCGAAAAGCATTCCAGCACCGGTTCGTCCACCGTGCCGACGTTGATCGCCGTGGAAGTGCCAATCCGCCCGCCGGTCCGCTCGTAGGCGTTGTTGTAGATGATCAGGGCGCGTTCGGTGTCGGACCGGTTGGTGAAGGCGAAGACGTTCTCGTCGACCGAGCCGTCGGGTCGCACGAAGTCGAACAGGGCGAAGTTCTGCGCCCCGCTGAACAGCTGTCGCCGCCTCATCAAGGGGAAGATCTCCTGCTCGTGCCGGCCGACCGTGTGGCTGTCGACCTGCTCGTCCCAGTAGGCCTTGCGGTACTCCATGCCGTATCTCTCGCTGAGACCCTCCACCTGGCCGTGCCCGAACATGGGCAGTCCCGGCATCGTCACCATCAGCACGGCGACGCCGTAGTACTTGTCTCCCTTGCCGTACTGCTCGATGGCGGTGCGCTCGTCCGGGTTGTTCATGAAGTTCACGAAGCGCTTCAGGACCTCCGGGCTGAACTCGAGCACGTTCTTGACCGTCTGCCGATACTTCTGATTCTCCTCCATCTTGAGCATGTTCATGAAGGCGCTGTTGTAGACGCGGTGCATGCCCAGGGTGCGGACGAAGTAGCCCTCCATCAGCCAGAACGCCTCGGCCAGGAGCAGGGTGTCCGGCTGCTCGGCGGCGAGGCGGTCGACGACCTCGCGCCAGAACTCCGGTCCGAAGGCGGCGTCGAACTCCTGCCGGCTCAGACCGTGCTCGGCCCGGGAGGGGATGGCGCCCGCCTCGCCCGGCAGGGGGAACCACAGGCGCTGGTAGTGCCGCTTGGCGAGGGTCATGGCGGCGTCGAAGCGGATGATCGGGAACTGGCTGGCCACGTGCAGGATGGTCCGGATCACCGCCTCGCGTACCTCCGGCAGCAGGAAGTTGAGCTGCGCGGTGTCGTTCCACGGCATGCTGGTGCCGTCGTTGCCGTGATAGATGTAACGGACCTGGCCGGTCCGGTTGTCCACGCGCCGGAAGACCACCGCGGCGTCCCGGTGCTCCCAGTAGCCGTTCTCGATGAAGAGCCCCACCCGCGGGTCGCTCGACAGATCGCCGCCGCTGAACAGGTACCAGGGGTAAGGGGGCTGCTCGGTCTGGATGAACCAGTCCGGGTGCTCGACCACCCAGCTTGAGTCGATGCCCATGTGGTTCGGAACCATGTCGCTGGCGAGCCGGATGCCGCGCGTGAGGGCCCGACTGCGCAGGTCGGCCAGAGCCTCGTCCCCGCCCAGATTCTCCGCCACCCGGTAGTCGTGGAGCGAGTAGGCGGAGGCGGCGGCCTCCGGGTTGCCCATGTACTGCTTGATCTTCTGGGAGGCCGGTGACCTTTCCCAGAGGCCGATCAACCACAGCCCCCGGAAACCCCAGGCCGCCAGGCGGTCCAGCTCCGCGTCGGGGATGTCGCCAAGGAGCCGGATGGATCGCCCGTACCGCTTCGAGAGCTGGTCGAGCCAGACGTGAGCGTTCTTGGCGATGAGCACGACGTTGCTCATCCAGTCCTTGTCCGCAGTGAAGGCCTCGGGTTCGAGGTAACCGAGGTCGGAGCCGAAGGCGCTCTCGCGGAACTCGAGCACCGGCGTGGGACCGGGGCCCAGCCCGCGCAGCTGCTGGTCCTCCCGCCAGATGTCCAGGGTCAGCGTCAGCTGCGCCAGCAGCGGTCGGGGCAGGAATTCGGCCCAGTGATCCCGCACGAAGTGGAGCTGGCCCTCCAGCGAGTCGGGGCTGGCGTGCATCGGAGCCCGCAGGCAAGAAAAAAGGGTCATACCCTGCCGGTCCAGGGGCGGTTGCTCCGCGAAGAACTCCTCCAGTCCGACCACGAACGGGACGTACGGCGACCGCTTCTGCAGGTCCGCATCGTCGAACAGCTCTCGCAACGGCCTGGTCGCGGGGTTTCGCATGGACAGGTACAGCAGGATGGTCTCGATGACGGTGCGGTCCCGGTTGGCAAGACCGGCGGCGGTTCCCTGCAGAAAGTCCCGGGCGGCGCGGGCCAGCTCCTCGCTCTCCGGCGGGCTTTCCGGCTGGCGCCTGACCAGGTCCCGGGGCGGAAAGAGCCGGGCGAAGGCCGCCGGCAGATCTCTCACGGCGTCGCGGCCGAGCCTGGTGGCGGCCCGGTCGAGGCCGTCGTTCAAGGCGCCGGGGTTCTGCTGCAGGCAGTAGCGGGTGGCCACGAAGCGCAAGGCGTCGGTGATCAGGCCCAGGGTCATCAACTGCTCCGCCGACATGGGATCGCGCTGGAAGGAGACCTGTGAGCGCTTACGGTTGACGCGGTGCGCCAGCCGGCGAACCTCGCCGGGGCTCTGCCAGGTCAGGGCGGGGTCGGCCGCCGCCACCAGGGGGAGCAGGTCGAACCGCCAGCCGGCGTCCAGCGAGGTGGGAAAGCCGAACGGGAAGTAGAGGCGCAGCTCCTTGCCGGTGAGTGTGTCGGGCATTGGGTCCTTCTGGTTGGGGCCCGCGAATCCGCGATTCCGGTTTGGGGGATTCCGGGTCAGGATAAGCGATAATATCCGGAGGTCAAGGTTGTCACCGTTTTTCCCCGGCCCCTCGGTTTCGTCAGCCCGGAAGGCGAGTACACGTGAAAACGCCGCCAGCAATTTTCGATATTTTAACGAGTTACACGTTTTTTTGTTCAGCTCGGGAATACAACCTGCCGGTCAGGCCCCGCCCACTTGTGCTGACAGCAGCTCCGCGTAGATTCCCCCGAGCTCCAGCAGTTCCTGGTGAAGTCCCTCCTCGACCAGGCGGCCCTCCTCCAGCACCAGGATGAGATCGGCTTTGCGCACCGTGCTCATCCGGTGGGCGATCACTAGGCGGGTGCAGCCGAGCGAGGCCAGCGATTGCTGGATCTTGCCCTCGGTGGAGGCGTCCAGGGCGCTGGTGGCCTCGTCAAGCAGCAGGATGGTCGGGTTGTTGACCAGCGCCCGGGCCAGGGCGATCCGCTGCCTCTGGCCCCCGGAGAGTGAGAGGCCGCCGTCGACGAGCATCGTCTCGTAGGCCATGGGCATGGCCTCGATCTCCTGGTGGATGTGGGCCAGCTTGGCGGCCTTGACCACGTCGTTCATGGACAGCTCGGGCCAGCTGAGGGTGATGTTCTCGCGGATGGTGGTGCCGAACAGGTAGGGGTGCTGGGTGACGACGCCGAGCTGGGCCCTGACCGAGTGGGCCTCCAGCGTCGCCAGGTCGACGCCGTCGTAGAGGATGCGCCCGCTGGAGGGCTGGAACAGCCCGAGCAGCAGGTTGGCCAGCGTCGACTTGCCGGCGGCCGACCGGCCCACTATGGCCACCATCTGGCCCGGCTCTATCTCCGCCGAGACCTCCCTGACCGCCGGCAGGGCGATGGGGCTGTACCGGAAGGTCACGTTCTCGACCCCGATCTTCCCGGTGAACGGCCTCGCTAGGGTCACTTTTTCGGGATCCTGCTCGCGGGGAGTCTCCAGCACGTCGTCGATGCGCTCGATGTAGCTGCCCAGCTCCTGGAACTGGATCGCCGTGCTGACCAGGGTGGTCAAGGGTCCCAGAAAGCCGGCCGCCAGCGCGTTCAGGGCCAGCATCGACCCGAGGGTGAGGTGCTCGTTCAGGACCAGCAGGGCGCCGACCGCCAGGATGATCAGGGGCGAGGCGAAGCCGAGGGTCCCGAGCAGCGACTGGACCACGGCGTTCAGCCGGCCCCGGGCCAGGGAGACGTTGAGCACGTCCACGAACAGGTTGGACCAGTGCTCCAGGGCGCGGGACTCGGCCCCGGCCACCTTGAGGGTCTCGATCCCGGTCAGCATCTGCACCTGGTAGCCCTGGGAACTGGCCTGCTTGCGCAGGTTCTCGCTCATCAGGTCGCGGATCCGCCGGCGGGAGGCCAGGAAGATCACCACTCGCAGGAAACCCAGCCCGAGCACGAGGCTGCCCAGCAGCGGACTCGTCACCAGGATCATGATCAGGTAGGAGACGACGAGGATGCCGTCCAGGGCTCCCGACAGCGCCGTCGAGGTGATGATCTCCCGCACGGTCGAGTTGCTGTTCATCCGCATCATCAGATCGCCCGCGGACCGGCGCTGGAAGAAGGCGTACGGCAGCTCGAACAGGTGCTTCAGGAAGTTCAGGGTCATCTGGGCGTCCAGATGCGTGCGCAGGTGCAGCAACAGGTGGGCCCGGATGTAGGAGGCGAAGAACTGGAAGACGAAGATGGCCGCGAAGCCGACCGCCAGCACCTGCAGGAGGCTGAAATCCCCCCGCGGGACGACCCGGTCGACGACGATGCCGGTCAGGATCGGCAGCCCGAGGCCGAACACCTGCACCAGGACGGAGGTGACCAGGATCCGGCTGAACAGGGCCGACTGGCTCAGCAGCTGGCGGACGTAATACCAGACCCGCCGCGGCCCTCCCGGCTGCGCCTCGAACGTCTCGCTGGGCTCGAAGGTGAGGGCGACCCCGGTGAACATCCGCCGGAATTCCTCCATGGGCACGAGACGGCGTCCCAGGGCCGGGTCGACCACGTCCACTCCGTTCTTCTGCAGCTTCTCGAAGACCACGAAGTGCTTGAATTCCCAGTGGAGGATGGCGCCGGGCTCGAGGTACTTCAGCGCGTCGATGTCTATCGAGATGCCCCGGCCGCGCAGGCCGAACCAGCGGCCCGCCTGGACCAGGGAGAGGGCGTTGGTGCCGTCGCGGCCGGTGCTGGCGGCGTTCCGCACCTCCTCGAGGCGAACCTCCCGGCCGAAGTACCGGACCACCATCGCCAGGCAGGCGGCCCCGCAGTCGCTGGCCGTGGTCTGCGCCACGTAGGGGATCCGGCGCCGGCCCCGGCGGCGTTCCAGCCGGAGCAGGGCGGGAAACAGCCTCTTGAGCGACGGTTGCCCGGAAGGCTCTTCAGGCCGCTGGGTGCCGTTTTTTTCAGTCATCCTTGCCCCCCCAGAACACCTTGAGTCCCGGCACCAGCTTCAGGATGATCGGTTCGGACTCGACCCGGGCCTCGAGCACGGCGTGCATGCCGTCGAAGTAGGGATAGGACCGGCCCGCCGCCTCGAACTCAGGGTGCGGGAGCACCGCCTCGACGAGAATCCCCGGGCCGTGGACCGGGATGGCATCGGCGATCTCCTGGCCGAGAAAGCGCCGGGCCTCGCTGGGGCCGATTATCTCGTCGGAGATGGTGCTGATGCTGAGCGCCTGGAAGGCGTGGGGATAGCCGCTCAGCTCCAGCCGGGCCGGCATGCCGGCCTCCAGCTGGGGGCGGAAGTGGCCCGGCAGCACGGCCACCACCGTCAGGTCGGGATCCTCCCGCCACAGGGTGACCGCCAGCTGCCCGGGCAACATGTGCAAACCGGGCCGGGTGCGTACGTCACCCACCACTCCGGCGTGGGGAGCGCGGAGGCGGCGCACCTCCAGGCGCTGCCGCGCATACTCCCGCTCGGCGCTCAGCGACGCCACCGCCTTCTTGCTGGCCGAGTCGAGGGGGTTGCGCAGGCTGTTGGCGAGCTGGATCTCGTATTCCCGGTTGTAACGTTCCCAGACGGCCTGCTCCTCGGCCGAATCGAATTCCACCAGGACCTGGCCCGCCGCGACCGCCTGACCCGGTGCCACGGCCACGGTGTGGACCGTGGCCGAGATCAGCGACGTCAGGTCGGTGCGGCCGCTTGCCCGGACCACGGCCGGCCCGGCGGCGTAGTCGTGCATCTTGCCGAGGCAGAGAAAGAGGATACCCGCCACGGTCAAAGCCACCACCAGGCGGTAGGCCCAGGGGATCCAGTCGGGCGAGATGCGCAGCACGTCGCCTTCGCCCTCCTGTCCCTGGCGGCTGTGCTCGAGCGCTTCCTGGCGGAAGATTCTCGTGCTATCCGGCGGTTTCTCCGGCAAGGCGTCTCCTTTCGGCCCCCGACCTGGCCCGTCCGGCCAGGATAGCGCTGGTGGTAGACCGAGGCCAGCCCCTACTTCGATCTCGTACTCCGGCCCGGGTTGGGGTAGAATCCCGTTTTTACCCGGAGAGGGAGTGTCCCTGGCCCCGGGATCGGTTTTTCCCTCCGCTCACGGGCGGTGCCGGTCCCGCGAGGAGGAATGGTGCCTCGATTCCTGAACAACCGGCCGCTCTTTTTTGGCGGCCTCTTGCTCCTGGCGCTCTCGGCGGCAGCCGGCAGCGGCTCCGCCGCGGAGATGGTCGGCGTCGTTTTTACCCACCAGGCCGTCGATCTGGCGGCCGAGATCGAGGGCCGGCTGGAAGCGGTTCACGTCCAGCTCGGCGACCGGGTCGACCAGGGCGCCGCCCTGGCCCAGCTCAATGCCTGGTCCCTGCGGCACGACCTGGCCATGGCCCGGGCCACCCTTGCCTCGGCCCGCGCCGAGGAGCTGCGGGCCTCCATCCAGGAAGAACAGGCCCGTGATTTCCTCGCCCGGCGCGAGGGCGCCCCCGATTCCTGGTCCGCCGAGGAGCTGAACAGTGCCCGCTTCGCCGCCGAGCTCGCCGCGGCGGACCTGGCGATCGCCCGGGCCAACGTCAGCCGCAACCAGGCGGCGGTCGGTCAGCTCGAGGAGAAGCTGGCGGCCGCGATCATCCGGGCCCCCTTTGCCGGCCGGATCGCCGAGCGTTACGCCGAGCCGGGCGAGCGGGTCGTGCCCGGTTCCCTCATCGTCCGCCTGGTCGGGACCGACGAGCTTTGGGTGCGCTTCGCGGCGGCCGAGAGCCTGGCCTGCTCTCTCGAACCCGGGGTGCCGATCACGGTCCGGCTGAACGCCGTGGCCGGCCTCATTCCGGCCACCGTGACGGCCACCAGCCCAGAGATCGATCCCGCCTCGAAGATGTTCACCGCCGAGGCCGCCCTGGCCCTGCCCGACAGCCTGCGGGACCGGGTGCGTCCCGGCATGATCGCCCAGGTACGGCCCGGCAAGGCGGAATAACCGGGCTCAGTCCTTCCGGGCGAGGCGGGACCGGTACAACCTCCCCAGGAAATCGTAGATCACGAGCTCGTGGGCTCGCGCGGCCGAGCGCAGCAGGCGATTGGCGTGCATGTGCACGAAGCTCGCGGCGATATCCGGCCAGGCGGAGGTCAGGGTCCCGCCGCCGGCAGCCTCCTTCAGACGGGAAACGGCGCCCGCCGTCCGTCGCCGCCGCTGCGCCAGCGCCTCGAGCAGGGGCCGGGCCGGGTTCTCCCACTCCGCGGGGGAGAAGAGGAGCTTTTCCAGGTCGGCCCTCTCCTCCCGGAAACGGAGGCCGAGCTGTTTCTTGAGCGGCTTGGTGCCCTGGAATTCTTCCCAGAAGCCGAGCCGCAGCTTTTCCATCATTTCCAGCCTGGCCGGCAGGTCCAGACCGAGATCGGTGAGCAGCTGGTCGATTCCGCCCAGGGTCAGCCGCCAGCGGGCGTCGGCGCCGCTGTCGCCGGCGAGGTTGGCGACGATGGCCAGGACCGCCTCGCTGTCGGCCTGGAAGATCTCCTCTGCTGGTTCCATGCCTGCCGGCCCCCCGTAGCGTTCGATTTCCCGCTCGTAGGTGTCCACTAGCAGGCGCTGCAGCCGCCCGTCCTGGAGCAACGGTTCGGCGGTCCGGTGCAGCAGCGGCAGGACCTCGCCGGAGAGCCGGGCCGGGTCGCCCTGCAGGCGCAGCCGGATGTGCCAGCCCGGATCGCTGAAGCGGATGAAGAACCACCGGTCGGCCGCGCCCGTTTTCAGCGCCTGCTGGACGACCGGCCCGACGATCTCCCGCAGGATCCGGTCGGCGTTGGAGGTTCCGCAGTAGAGCTTGGCGTACAGCCATTCCGAGCCGGGAGCGAAGGTGCGGCGGATCGCCGGGGGGGCGGTCTTCGCCTTGCCGGGTGAGCTGGCCGCCGCCTTGTCCTTCGTCTCGGCGGGCAGCCTCACCAGGGGGATGACCAGCTCGTGCGCAAACAGCCCCTCCGGCCCGGCGGCGACCTGAAGGTCCGGCCCGGGAAACAGCTCCCGCAGAAGAGCGCCGGGGCGGTTCTTGATCAGGTTCAGCAACACCTCGACGCAGACGACGTTGTCCAGGTCGATCAGCAGCGTGTTGTCGAAGTCGGCGAGCTCGACCAGCCGCGGCAGCCCGCGATCCTCGCGCCAGGACTGGAACCTGGCGAATCCCTTGTCACCCTCCTGCTTGGTCAGTTTCTCGATCTCGGTGCGGTCCAGCCGCCACTGGGCCCGGGCCAGGACGAGACGTCCGATGGTGACCCGGGGCAGGAACGGCGCCCCGTCGAGCGCCCCCCAGCTCCAGTTCACGCCGGTGACGGTTCCCTGCGACTGCAACGAGCAGAGGAACTTGTAGACCCCCAGGTTGCGGCCGCCGAAGTTGTGGGCGCTCGTCAGGCGGGGTATCACCTCCCGGCCCAGCCGTTGCGAGCGCAGCCTCACCCGGTTCCCGCGCACCGAGACCAGCAGATCGGTCAGCGGGATCTGCTTCTCCCGGGGGGCTCCTGACCGGCCCAGGAAGGGGATCTCGTATTCCCGCAGGGTGGGGCGGAAGAGGATGTTCCCGATCCGGCCGTCCGGCAGATGGACGATCTCGGCAAAGACGGCCTCCGGTTGCAGCGCTTCCTCCTGCCGGAGGTGACCCTCCACGGAAGCGGTCAGGTCGGGGCTCAGGTGGCAGAAACGGCCCAGCAGCCGCGTGCCCGAGGGACCGCTGGCGCCGTCGAAGCAGACCTGGAAGTCGCCCTCGTCCACCGCTGCGGGGGAGGCGGCCGCCAGGGTGACCATGGCGGCGAACGCGTCGGGCAGCCGGGCCGCATCCGGTACGGTCCCCTGGTCGATCTCCTTCTTCTCGAGCCGGATCTCGGTCCGGCCCGCCGCCAGGGCCTCGCCGAACTTGCCCAGCAGATAGTTCCGCAACCCGCCGCCGGGAAGGTTGTCCTCACCCGCCAGGGCCGGGAAGGGTAGCCCCGCCAGCAACGGCGAACCCTCCGCGGCCGGCGCCTGGGATTTCATGAAGCCGATGCCGACCTCCTCGTCCAGCACCTCCAGCAGCGGCATCTCGCGCTCCTCGTACCGGGAGAGGAAGTCCTGCCGGAACCGATCGAGCGGAGTGTCGCCGGGCCGGGGGGAGAGGCGCAGGAGCATCTCCACCCCGCGCATCACCTCCTTCAGGACCCGGGTGCCGAGGCTGGCCCGGGGCGCCGGCTTGACCAGGTCCACCTGGATGAGGCGTTCGAGCTCGAACCTGGCCGGCAGATCCTCCAGCTGGTCAGCGAAGTCGCGGTAGCGACGGGGCGGATTGCCCAGGGAGCGGCAATCGAGGTCCTGCAGGGTCTGGTGAGCCGCCTCCAGGCGGGTCACGATGGGCTGAGCAGCCGGCAGCGGCGCCAGCCTGGCCAGGAGGGCCAGGACCGGTTCGGCGCCGGTGACCGGCGGCGCCAGCTCCGCGACGAGGATCTGGCTGTCGATGAGCTCGTCGACGAAGGCGGCGGCCTCGTCGGGTTCGATCTCGGGATCGGCGGCGACCAGGGCCTGGGCGATCTCGCCCGGGCGGGCGCCGGTGGCGGCCAGGTCCAGGGCCAGCTTGAGGTATTCGTTGAAATCGACGGCTACCAGGTGATGGTTGCGACCCTTGCCGTCGACCCTGCACTCCGCGTACCGCAGCCGGCCGGTGGCCTCGTACAGGCTCGAGTTGGGGAAGAACCGCAACGAGGGTCTGATCCCGGCCTCGCTCTCGACCGCCGTCGTCAGTGCCGACAGGAAGTCCATGTCGAGACGGGAGTGCCGCCCGTATTCCTCGCGCGCCGCGACCTCGAGCACGGTCTCGCGGTCGATCCGCCCGGTCGAGCAGCCCGCGAACAGGCCGAAGGGGGTGGGCCGGCAGGCCATGCGCGCGAAGTAGCGGACCAGGGCCCGTTCGATGCGCAAACCCTTCTCCCCGGCGGGTTTCTCGAGCCAGATCGGGATCGTTTCTTCCAGGGAGGGAGAGGCCAGGAACAGGGCCTCGGCCACCTCCGGGCGCGCCACGACGGCCTGCAGCCGCTCGCGGAGAACCCGTCGGTCCCCGGCCAGCGCGGCGGCCAGCGCGTCGGGGGCGCCCAGGGCCCCGCACGCCGACAACCCGGCCGACCACTGCTGGAACTCCTGCAAGGGCAGGAGCGGCGTCCGCAGCACGAAGAAGCCGGAATGGGTGTACCGGCGGCCGCTGATGGTGTGTAGGGGTCGGTTGGTGGGCGGCGGCGCCTTGGCTAGCATGGCTAGTCACCTTGGCTGGGGTTGAGGCGCGGAGGCACGGAGACGAGCAGCAGACGATCCCAGTCGGGAGCGATGGAGGTGGTCGCGCCGAGAAAGGCCAGCCCGATGCCGGCCGCCCCGGTCAGCAGGCCGGGGTTGGTCTGCCAGCCTTCGTCCTCCCAGGCCTGGTAGCCCGCGATTCCCTGGCCGGGACGGCGCAGGCCGAGGGTCTTCTCGAACCAGAGCCGCGCCGCGGCACCCAGGTTTTCCTCGCCCGTGGCGTGAAAAAGACGGGTGAAGATGTGGGCCAGGCCCGCGGCGCCGTGACAGAGGGGTGCGTCGAGGACACCGCAGGTGTCGCTGTCCCGCCCGGCGGCCTGCCGGGCCAGCTCGAGCGCGAACTCCTCCCAGGTGGGCTCACCTGCGCAACGCGCGGCGAACACAAGCGAGGCCATTATCCCGGCATCGCCGTAGCACCAGGCCAGCCGGGAAGGTCGGGGCTCGATCCCCGGAAAGGCCATGGTGGCGAAACGGGAGGAGGAGTCGACCGGTAGCTGCTGGGACAGGAGCCAGCGGACCGCGCCGTCGAGCAGCTCGCCGGCCCGGGCAGCCGAGACCCCGGCCGCGACCGCCGTCCCCAGCAGGGTGATGATCCCGGGTACTCCGTGAGCCAGGCCCAGGTTGTAGTAGCCGTCGGGGAACATCTCGCGCTGATTGGGCGGCACCAGCTCCGGCCGTGTGAACCAGGTGATGCCGTCGGGGCCGCGCTCGGCGATCTCGTTCAGCCGGTCGATCACCCTTTCGAGACAGGCCACGGCGGCCGGGCGAGGCAGCCTCTCGGCGGCAAAGGTGCCGTAACCCACCAGGCCGCTGATCAGGTCGTAATCGCCCCGCCAGGGAGAAGTGGCGAGGAATTCCAGCAGGACGGGGTCGATCTCCGCGACCGGATCCTCCGCCTCGGGTTCGCCGAATCGTCCCTCGAGGTGAGATACAGCCCAGGCCACACCGGTGAAGCCGCCGAACAGGGTGGGGCTCATGGCCGTCTCGGCCACTGCGGTCAGGGCCGTCTCGAGCGCCAGGTCGGCCAGGCTGTCGTACCCCTGGCCGGGCCGGGCCTGAGCGAGGTAGGCGAAGAAGAGAGCGATCCCGGCCGCCCCGCCGCCCACGACCGGGTTCCGCAGGTGCATCGCCTCGGGGGGCGAGTCGGCGGGGAGATCGCCGCCGAGGTACTTCTCGACGAGGCTTCCGAGCTGGTCGGCTATCTCGGTCAGGCTCTCGTCGAGGCGTCCGGCGAGATCCCCTTCCAGCAGGATCGGCCACCGGTGGCCCGGCTCTCGGCCAGGTGTGTCGTTTTGCTCGGGCGGCATGCCTCTCGGGTCCTTTCGGAGTGGTGGGTTCGTTTCCCCGGCCGGCGGGCGGGAAAACGGGATTATAGAAGATCGGGCGGGCCCTTTCATTCAGATTCGGGCTAACCCGCGAAAAAGGGAAAACCCCCGCTATCCTGGCGGTTGTCTCCAGGCCGCCACTGCTTTACAGTGAAACCTGGACGTCCTTTAAATCATGCGACGGAATGCCCTCAACCAGCCAGGCGCTCATGACCCAGGACATCACCGTTCTGCTCAACGCGGCCACAGCGGGCGATCGCCAGGCCGCCGACCGGCTCCTGCCGATCATCTACGATGCGCTCCGTAAACTGGCGGCGGTCAAGATGGCCCGCGAGACTCCGCGCCATACCCTGCAGGCCACCGCCCTCGTTCACGAGGCCTACCTGCGCCTGGTCAAGGACGAGAAGGCTCGCTGGCAGAACCGGCGCCATTTCTTCGCGGCCGCGGCCGAGGCCATGCGCCGCATTCTCATCGAGCGCGCGCGTCGCTACACCAGGCTCAAGCACGGCGGGGGCATGGAGCGGGTGCCTTTCCAGGAGGACCAGCTGCTGGCCTCGGAAAGAGCGCCGGAGATCCTGGCCCTCGACGAGGCCCTCGACCGGCTCGAGAAGACCGATCCCCGGCAGGCGGAGGTCGTCAAGCTGCGCTACTTCGTGGGGCTAACCGTGGTCGAGACCGCGGAGACGATCGGCGTCTCGCCTGCCACCGTGAAGCTCGACTGGAGCTACGCCCGGGCCTGGTTGCACCGGGAGATGAAACGGGACGGTTCTGACCCCCAGGAAAACATTGATTAGCCGTTTTGCTTCTGTTTGTCGCATTAAGGATGTCAGGCAGGTGTGGGCGGCATTACGGAAGGGTTTCGCCAGATGGCAGGCGAACGGCAGCATCGGATCAAGAACCTGTTCCGGGAGGCGCTGAGCCTGGAGCCCCTGGAGCGCCGGCATTTCCTGGCCGAGCGCTGTGGCAACGAACTCGAGTTGCGGTCCGAGGTCGAGTCACTGCTCGAATTCCACGAGAGTGAGCCGGGCATCCTCGACGAACCGCCCCACTTTTCCAGCCTGGGCCTTTCCTCACCCCCGCCGTCGTCCCGGTCCGATCCCGGCCAGAGGCTGGTCGGGACGAGTATCGGGAATTACCGCCTGCTCGAGTTTCTCGGCCAGGGCGGCATGGGGCTGGTGTTCCTCGCCGAGTAGCAGAGTCCGGTGCGCCGGCGCCTGGCGCTCAAGATCGTCAAGAGCAGCGCCGAGGCGACCGAGATCCTCGCCCGCTTCGAGTCGGAGCGGCAGGCCCTGGCCCTGATGAATCACCCCAGCATCGCGCGGATCTTCGACGCGGACAGCACCGAGGACGGGCGCCCCTACTTCACCATGGAGTACGTTACCGGGGTTCCCATCACCGAGTACTGCGAGCACCACCGGCTTTCCCTGTCCGAGCGTCTCCGACTTTTCCTGCGCGTGTGCGAGGGAGTACAGCACGCCCATCAGAAGGGGATCCTCCATCGCGACCTGAAGCCCTCGAACATCCTGGTCACCGTCCGGGTGGAAGGACCCGTGCCCAAGATCATCGATTTCGGGGTGGCCAAGGCGCTGCATCAGCCCCTGACCGACGCCTCGCCGGTCACGGCCCACGGGTTCCTGGTGGGCACGCCCGATTACATGAGCCCGGAACAGGCCTTCACCGGCGGCCAGGACATCGACACGCGGGCGGACATCTACTCCCTGGGCGTGCTCCTGTACGAGATGCTCACCGGGGTGCTGCCGGTCGATCCCCGGGAGTTGAGAAAGGACGGTTACCGCCGGATCCAGGAGAAGATCCTCGCCCAGGACATGCCGCCCCCCAGTCTCCGCCTGGCGAAGCTGGACGGGGTGGACGACATCGCGCACCGGCGGCGGATGCCGGCGCGCAGCCTGCGGCGCCGTCTGCGCCAGGATCTGGACTGGATCACCATGAAGGCGCTCGAGAAGGATCGCACCCGGCGCTACCCCACCGTCTCGGACCTGGCCGCGGATATCCGGCGGCACCTGCAGGGCGAACCGGTCCAGGCCGGTCCCCCCGGGGTGAGCTACCGGCTGCGGAAGTTCGTGCGCAAGAACCGGGTGACGGTGATCGCGGCGGCGGCGGTAGTGCTGGCCCTGCTGAGCGGGCTCGTCGCGAGCCTCAATTTCGCCTACCGGGCCGAATCCGCCCTCGAGAAGGCGGCGGCATCGGCCAACCAGGCTCAACGCTCGGCGCGGCGGGCCGAGAAGATCACCGAGTACACGACCTCCGTCCTGAGCACGGCCTCGCCCCGGCTGGGCGGCAGCCCGGAACTGACGATCCAGGAGGCCCTGGCCCGGGCCGAGACCGATCTCGCCGCCATCCTCACCGACACGCCCGGCATCAACGCGGCGGTGCGTTTCACCATCGCGGAGATCCACCGGGATCTCGGCCTCTACGAGCAGGCGGCGGAGCACGCCCGCCTGGGGGTCCAGGAACTCCGGGCGGCACCGGACTCCGATCCCGAGGAGCTGGCGGCAGGGTTGACCGTGCTGGCGCTCGTCCTCGGAGACCAGGCCCGGTTCGCCGAGGCGAAGCCGCTGCTGCAGGAAGCCCTTGCGCTCTACCGGGAGGGTGGGCTCGGGCGGATGAACCCGCAGGTGGCCTGGGTTCTGCGCAACCTGGTGAACATTTCCAGCGAGATCGACAGTTTCCAGGAAACCGCCGCCCGGTACCGCGAGCTGATCGCCCTGCAGGAGCGGATCGAGGGCGAGCAGAGCGTCGCCGCCGCTCAGTCGCACCTGGCCTTCGGCCATTTCCTGGCCCGCAATGCCCTCTTCGACGCCGGAGAGGTTCACCTGCGACGAGCGGTCGAGATCTTCGACTCCCTTGAGGGTGAAGGGCATTTCAATACCGCCCGCGCCCGGTTCTACCTGGGATCCCTGTTCCGGAAGAAGGAGGAATGGGAGACGGCGGCGCCGCTGCTGGGGGCCGCCCACGATTCCCTCCGCGGCCAGCTGCCCGCCGACCACCGGCTGGTCCTGATGGCTGAACGGGCGCTCGCGGAAGCCCTGTCCGGCCTGGGTCAGTACGCCCGCGCCGAATCCCTGCTCGCGGGGAACGTGGCCCGGGAACGGGAGCGCGAGGGTGGATCCCTCCGCGACGTCGGGACCGCCCTGATCTACCAGGCCGAGCATTACCGTCGCCACGGGGAGCAGGCGAAGGCTCGCGCCTGTTACGAGGAGGCAGGCCGCCTCGCCGAGCAGGTCTACCCGAGCTCGGGCCATGCCCTCCGCGAGACCGTCCTGCAGGAGCTGGCCCGCTTCGACCAGGAAGAGGGGGACTGGCTGGCGGCGCGGGCCAGACTCGAAACGTGCCTCGACCAGCGCCGCGCCAGGCTGCGGTCCAACCATCCGAAGACCATCTCCACCCTGGCCGATCTGGCGCGGAATCTGGTGCACCTGGGTGACTTGCCCGCCGCGGTGCCAATCGCCGAGGAATTCTTCACCGCGGCCCTGGAGGAGTTCGGGGCGGAAAACGAGCAAACCCGGGCGGCAGCCCGGCTGAACCTCGAGATCGCCGACCGGCTGGCTGACCCCGACCGGATGGACAGGTGGCGGACCTGGCTGAACGAGGCCGGGGACGGTAGCACCGGGCGGGAAAATCCGCCCGGAGGTTAGTTATTTTCCCGCTCGGGCGGGGAATGTGGAATAATAGCAGGCCAGGAGAGCAACCGGCATGATCCCGGGGATTCCTGGCGAGAAAAGAGGAAGCCCCACGATCACGAGGAGACAGCAACCATGAAGAAGAAATCGAAGCTCACCCTGAACCGAGAGACAGTGCGCACCCTGAATGATTTTGCCCTTTCCCGGGTGCTGGGCGGTTCGCTCCGGATCTGCAACGATTACGACCCGACAGATCCACACTATACGAAACAAGCCCAGAGCTGTGTCGATTGCGGCCCCTGCGCCGATACCGAGTTAGTCAGTGGCTGCCTCGGTCCCTTCACCCAGGCCTGCCTGGGCTAGGCCATGCCGATAACCTCCTCCCGGGGCGGGCCGGGGCTCGCTGCCTGACCGGAAACAGGCTCCAGCTGCAGGCTACTGCTGGAGCCTGTTTCTTGCCGTCCTCCCAGCCCTCTCCCCTTTGCTGATCTTCCTGCCCGGGCCGGTCCCCGTCCCTTCCTGCTTTCCCGCAATCTGAATCGCGCCCCGTACCAGCCCGTTCGGGTCTGCTTGGCGCATTCAGGGATGACGGCAAGAATGCCGGCTCTCGCAACCCATCATTTTTCCAGGAAAGGAAGGAACAATGAAGAACCTGAAGCTGCACAAGGAGACCATCCGGAACCTGCAGGACACCGAGCTGAGGGGAGTTGCGGGTGGAGGCACCGGCGGGATGGAGTCCAAGATCCCCAACACCAACGTCGCCGCCTGTCTGAGCAATCCCTGCATGGGCCTGACGTACACCTGTGAATGTGTGCAATCCATGACCTGCGGTTGCGTGTACGAATTCACCATGGACACCTGTCCGGGTTAGGCCTGATTTCGGAAAAACCCCGGTTAGCCCGTTCGCCTCTGCCTGGCGCACTGATGGGTGAGGGCAGGAATGTCGGCTCTCGCAACCCATCATCAATCACCAGAACCTCAGAAGGAGGCCGGGATGAAGAAGCTAGTTCTCAACAAGGAGACCGTCCGCAAGCTGGAAAGCGACGAGCTGCAGAACGTGGCCGGGGGAGGCATTGGCGCCGACACGGTTCACACCTGCAAGATCCTTTGCTTCCAGACGCAGTGGTGCACCTATCCCAGGTTGTGCTACGACACGCAGGGTTGCACGGGCTTTTGCCCCGAAACCCACGGCTGCTAGATCCTGGCGGCGGTATCACGCGCGGGCGACCATGAGGTCGCCCGCGTTTTTTCGCCTCGGCTCGGTCTGAAAATCCCTTTTGCCACGTGGCAAACTGATCACTCTCGCCCCTCTCGCCCAAATTCGAATCCCGGCCGCTGCCAGCCGGGACACCGGGCAGTGGATTCGTTCCGGCGATTCTGCTAGAATGCCCTTCCCCGACCACCGGCCGGATCCCCGGCGGGCGAGGTTAGATTTTCCAGACAGAACCTTTCGCCACGTCCAGAAAAGGAGCTGTCGCATGAGTGGTGCCAGGAAGGGTAGATCCCCGGACCATAAGGACCCTCGCCGGACGATCTCCCGCCGGCGGTTTTTTCAGGTCGGTGGCGCCGCCCTCGCCGGAGGTGCCCTGACCGTGTCCTGCGGCAAGGAGGCCGAAAAGGCGGGTGGGGCCGGGCAGACGGACGAGACTGGACTCGCGATGAGGTACCGCACTCTCGGCCGGACCGGATTCCGGGCGTCGGAGATCGGCATGGGTTGCGGCCGGATCGCCGAGGCGAACGTGGTCCGCTACGCCTATGATCACGGCGTCAACCTGTTCGACACCGCCGAGACCTACGGCCACGGGGATTCCGAGACCAAGATCGGCCAGGCCATGCAGTTCCTGGATCGAGAGAAGGTCTTCATCGTCACCAAGCTCTGGGTCGTCGCCGAGACCACCGAGCAGGACATCCTGGATCGCTTCCAGAAGAGCCTCGAGCGCCTGCAGACAAGCTACGCCGACGCGCTCTACCTGCACGGAGTGGCCGACGTGACCGTGGTCGGGCACGAGGGTTTCCACCGGGCCGTGACCCGCCTGAAGGCGGACGGCAAGCTGAAGCACGCCGGCATCTCCTCCCACGGTCCCCAGGGGGACGAGCCCGACAGCATGGAGAAGGTGCTCTGCGCGGCGGCCGAGGACGGCCGGTTCGACGTCATGCTGCTGTCGTACAACTTCATGAACCAGCAGGAAGGCGAGAAGGTGCTCGCGGTCTGCAAGGCCCGGAACGTCGGGACAACGGGCATGAAGATGGCCCCCGGCGTCCTGGAGATCCCACCCTTCGACCCCGACAATCCCAGCGAGGAATACGCCTTCTACCTCGACGACATGGTCAACAACCAGGGCCTGAGCCGCGAGGAGGCGGTCGCGCGAATCCAGAGGTACCTCGACCGCCAGGCGGAAAAGATCGACGACACCAGGCCCTTCGCCGAGAAGTACGGCCTGAAGACCCAGGACGAGCTGGACCTGAAGAGCAACCTCTGGGTCCTGCAGAACCCGGACATGCACAGCATCTGCATCTCGATGCCCCACTTCGACGCCCTGGAGAAGTACCTGCCCCTGGCCGGCCGCAGCTTCACCCGGGCCGACCAGGCCTTCCTCCGGGATTTCGAGTACGCCTTCGGCCGCCAGTACTGCCGGCACGGCTGCCGGGAGTGCCTCGCCGCCTGCCCGCATCGGCTTCCCGTCAGCACAATCATGCGTTATTCGTACTACTTCACCCGTCAGGGCCGGCAGAAGTTCGCCATGGGCAAGTACGCCAGGCTGGGCGGCCGGAACGCCTCGCTGTGCCTGAGCTGCGACGGGTTGTGTCGCGAGGCCTGCCCGCACGGCCTCAACATCCAGGCCCAGGTGCTGAAGGCTCACTCGCTGCTGGCCTTTCAACCGCCCGGGACGTCGGGGAGGATGGCATGAGTACAGCGGTTTCCAGGATCTTCCTGCTGATCCTTCTCGTCTCGTGCCTGGCCGGGATGACCAAGCCGGCGAGCGCCACCGAGGCCGAGGCGGAGTTCCCCGAGGTCCCCGGCTGGACCAGGGCCACCGAGGTCCGGACCTTCGGCCCGGACGAGCTCTGGCGCTACATCAACGGCGCCGCCGAGCTGTTTCTCGCCTACGACGTCCGGCTGCTGCGCGCCTGCGATCTGGCCGCCGGGGAACGGACGGTCTCGGTCAGCATCTTCGACATGGGGACCCGGCTGAATGCCTTCGGCATCTACGGCACCGAGAAGTCCGCCTCCGCCGAGCCGCTGGACATAGGGGTCGAGGCGGTCGTCGCCGTCCCCTACCAGGGCCTGATGCTCAAGGACGCCTTCTACGTCAAGGCCGAGTCATGGAAGGGAGACCTGGCGGCCGAGGATGCCCGGTCCCTGCTGCAGGAGATCGCGGCTGCCCTGCCCGGCAGCGAGGAGCCGCCGGCAGAGCTGGCCCTGTTGCCAGCGGAGGGCAAGGTGCCGCATTCGGAGGGATACACCCGGGAGGGTTTCCTCGGCCTGCAGGACCTGCGGAACTGCGTGCACGCCGATTATGCCGACGGCGACGGGAACCGCTACCAGGGGTTCCGCCTGCTGGCAGATCCCGGCCGGTCTCTGGACGAGACCTGGGAAGAGCTGGCTGCCAGGTGGCAGGAGGTGCCGGACACGGATCCGCCGCTGCTGATCCGGAAGATCCCCTACCAGGGGCCGGTCGGCTTGGCCCGCACCGAGGAGGGGATTTTCGGTGTCACCGGGCCGAAGCAGGAAGCCAGGCTCATCGAGGTGTTGAACCGGACCGCGCTCGCGCGATGAAGGCCGCCACCTTCTTTTCGTCCAGCAGGCCGGCGGTCCGCACCCCCGTGCAGACGTCGACCCCGGCGGGCCCGGCGGTCGCGATGGCGTCGGCGACGTTGCTCGGGGTCAGTCCCCCCGCCAGGTAAACCGGCACCGGCACTCCCTGAACGATGCGGCGGCTGATCCGCCAGTCGTGAATCCGGCCGGTTCCCCCCAATTGCTTGCGGGGCGCGGCGGGATCACCGGAGTCGAGCAGGATTCCATCTACCGCGGCTGCCACCGACCGCGCCTCGCCGAGCGCCTCGGCGCCGAGGACGTGCACCACCTGGATCAGCTCGATCCCGGGTCGCAGCTCCCGCAGTCGCCGGTGCGCGCCGGGCACGAGACGGTCGCAGATCTGGATCGTCGTCACGCCGCATCGCTCCTGCTGGGCGGCGATCTCGTCCGGGTCGGTCAGGCTGGTCAACAGGACCGAGCGGATCCCGCGCGGCAGTCCAGCCGCGATCTCGCTGATCCTGGTCTCGGGGATGGGGCCGGGGCCGCTCGGCATGGCCGAGACCAGGCCCACCGCGGTCGCCCCCAGGCGGACCGCCGTCGCCGCCTCCTGCCGGCTTTTCAGGCAGCAGATCTTCACCCAGAGGGCTTGCGAAACGAACCGGGAAACCAGGAGACGTCCTCACCCTCGTTACGGCCACTCAGGTCATCTGCAGGGCGGGATCGCGAAGCGATTCAAACCCGGGCTACGCCAGGCCCACCTCCGGGGCGGCCCGCTCGCTGGCGGAAGCGACCTCGAAGAACTCCTCCCGCCGGAAGCCGAACAGCGCGGCGATGAGGTTGGACGGGAAGACCTCGACCCGCGTGTTGAGGTCGCGCACGTTCCCGTTGAAGAAGCGCCGGGAGGCCTGGATGCGGTCCTCGGTGTTGGCCAGCTCCCTCTGCAATTCCAGGAAGTTGTCGCTCGCCTTCAGGTCGGGATAGTTCTCCGCCACGGCGAAGAGGCGCTGCAGGGCGCCCACCAGCAGGTTCTCGTCCGCCGCCTGAGATCCCGGCGTGCCGGTCGAGGCGACCGCCCGGCTACGCGCCTCGGTGACCGCGGTCAGAACCTCCCGCTCGTGGTCGGCGTAGCCCTTGACCGTTTCGACGAGGTTGGGGATCAGGTCGTAGCGTCGCTTCAGCTCGGTGTCGATGTCCGCCCAGGATTCCCGGCAGTGCTGGCGCAGGCGGACGAGGCCGTTGTAGTTGGCGATCGCCCACACCAGCACGAGCAGGACGACGACGAACAGGGGAACGATCAGGTTTTCCATCCGGGTTCCTTCCTGGGTGACCCCTGCCCCAGTTCCCTCTGCCGCTGGACCACGTAGTCCGGCAGCCGCGCGAGCAGGCCCCGGACCACTCCCACCGCCGCGGTGAACTGGTCGGGGCTGAAGCGGCTCCCGCGCCAGACGATGATCTCCGACCGGTCGAACTGGATCGAGAAGCTCGGCGCCGTCAGCAGGTACTCCATCGTCTGCTGATGAATCACGTCGTAGGCCCACTTCTTGTCCTGGGCCTTGACGAAGAACTTGCGGCTGAACTCCGCCGACTCGAAGTCGATGTCGTCCGCGCCGAAGAACTCGCCCACCTTGTCGAGGAGGTTCTCGGGCCTGATCAGCAGCGGCAGCAGGGGGAGGTCGCTGGTCACGATGACGGCGGAGAAGCGATGGGTGCGGCGGTTCTTGCCGTGCCCAGTGGTGTAGTGATAGTCGAAGGCTGTGATCGGCGTGCCGTCCAGTTCGCCTCGCATCACGTTGCGGGCGTGCCGGCTGTGGCCGCGGCGCAGGCACTTGAAATGCGGAAAGCGATCGTCCAGGCCCCCGTCCCGATCCGGGTCGAACCTCAGCCCCTTCGCGGCGGCCCAGGCCGACAGCTCCTTCCGGCGCTGGTTGGTGGCCCACAGGTGCCACCCCACGAAAAAGGCCATCACCAGGATGACCAGGATTACAATACCGGGCTGTTCCATCACTGATCCCGACAGGCCGGACAGATACCGATGAACTCCAGCCGGTGGCCGGTGATCTGGTAATCGCCCAGCATCTTCGGTTGCTTCCCGACCAGGTCGGGCGGGGGGTCGGGGACGTCGTCGATCCGCCCGCAGCTGCTGCAGCGGACGTGGTAGTGAAAGCCGTTGTTGGCGTCGAACCGGGTCTCGGCGCCGCCGAACTCGAGCTTCCGGATGACCCGGCTCCGCGCCAGCAGCTCGAGGTTCCGGTAGACCGTCCCCAGACTGATCCTGGGCAACCGTTGCTTGACCACGTCGTAGAGCTGGGAGGCGGTGGGGTGGGATTCGTGGCGGAGGAGCTCCTCGATGATCACCTGGCGCTGCTGGGTTTTTCGCAGGATCTTCTCACGAGTCATGAGGACGCCCCTTACATGCAAGCCCGGATAATTCATGAATGACCTACTGCGGCTGGTTAAATGCCCGCCAGAACC
>CAZAHC010000004.1:0-33185 GCA_964484595.1 uncultured Fibrobacteraceae bacterium
GGTCCTCATGGACATTCGCATGCCGGGAATGGACGGGCTGGCGGCCATGCGTCTGTTGCGGCAGGAGCATGGGGCGCTGCCGGTGGCGGCGATCTCGGCGTCGGTGATGGAGCACAAGAAGCAGTACTACATCCGCTCTGGCTTCGACGCCTTTGTCGACAAGCCCTTCCGCCTCGAAGAGCTCTATGCCTGCTTGGAACAGCTGCTGGGGGTGGAATACGAATACGCCACCGACGAAGAAGAGGCGGTGGCGGTGCCTGTCGCGCTGCCCGCGGACCTGGTGCAGCGCTGCACCGAAGCCGCCCAGTTCTTCCGGGTGACGGAGTTGCGCCGGTGTCTCGAGGAGGTGGCGGCGCTGGGCGAGGAAGGCCGGGGGTTGGCGCAGCGCCTGCGGGAGCGGGTGCGGGCCTACGATATGGAGGGCGTTCTCGCGCTTCTAAACGAAACGGAGCAAGTATGACGGGCAGGGGCGAGCAAGACATTGATTTGGCCGGCGCTCAGATTCTCATCGTCGACGATGTGCCGGCCAACCTCGACGTGCTGGCTGATTCCCTGGAGGAAGCCGGCTACGATGTCTCCGTGGCCCCCGGCGGCGAGGTAGCGCTCAGGAATGCCCGCGCCACCCAGCTGGATCTGATCCTCCTCGACGTGGTCATGCCGGGCATGGACGGGTACGAGACCTGCCGTCAGCTCAAGGCCGCACCTGAGACCCGTGATATCCCGGTGCTTTTCATCACCGCCCGCGCCGAGATCGAGGGGGTGGTCGAGGGATTCGCAGCCGGTGGCGTGGACTACATCACCAAGCCCTTTCGCAAGGAAGAAGTCCTGGTGCGGGTGCAGACTCACCTGGAGAAGGCCCGGCTGACGCGAGCGCTGCAGGAGAAGAACCGCGCCCTCGAAGAGGAGATCGCCCGCCGACAGCAGGCCACCAGCGAGCGCAACCACCTGGCCGAGCAGCTCTCGCACATCGCCCGGCGCGAGGCCGAGCGCTGGGGCGTGGCCGGCTTTGTCGCCCAGAGCCCGACCATGCAGCAGATCTTCCACGAGGTCGATCTGCTGCAAAGCGCCAACAACACCGCGGCGCTGATCGTCGGCGAGAGCGGCACCGGCAAAGAGTTGATCGCCCGGGCAATTCACTTTGGCGGCCCTGGAGCCGAGGATCCCTTTGTCCCGGTCAACTGCGCGGCCATCCCGGCCAACCTGGCCGAGTCCCAGTTCTTCGGCCACGTCAAGGGCGCCTTCACCGGCGCCGACGAAGACCGCATCGGCTACTTCGAGTTGGCCCACGGCGGCACCCTGTTCCTCGACGAGATCGGCGAGATGCCCGTCGAGATTCAGCCCAAGCTGCTGCGCGCGTTGGAGGACGGACGCATCGTGCCAGTCGGCGGCAAAGAGGAACGGGTGGTGGAGGTGCGCACCATCGCCGCCACCAACGCCGACCTCCGGGCCAGTCTGGCCGAGGGCACCTTCCGCCAGGATCTCTATTACCGCCTGCTCGTCTTTCCCCTGGACGTGCCCCCCTTGCGGGAGCGCACCGAGGATATTGGCCTGCTGGCCGATTATTTCCTGGCCGCCCTCGGCCGCCCCGAGGAGAAGCTCCCCGCCGGCGCAGTCTCGCGACTGCGGGCCTACGGCTGGCCGGGAAACGTCCGCGAGCTGCGCAATCTCATCGAGCGGGCCCACATCCTGGCCGGCGGCGGGCCGATCAAGGAAGAGCACCTGCTGCTGGAGGTCGGGTCCAGCGGAACCGCCCGCGCCGGGTCCGACCCCGGCGAGGGGGATCTCAACCTGGCGAACAACGAGCGCCGACTGGTCCTGGCCGCCCTGAAAAGGGCGGACGGGAACAAGAGCCTGGCGGCGAAGATGCTCGGGATCACGCGCCGCACCCTGTACTCCCGGCTCAAGCTGCTCGACCTGACCGATCAGATCGGCAAGGGGTCTGAATCCGGAAACGGCGACTGAACCTCCTGGTCCAGCCGCCTGATCGAATGTACTTCCACGTACGGATTGAGGGAGGTCCTGCCGGGCGGGGGATCCCGGGGGGCGGCCCTGGAAGCCTATCATGTTGAAGGACAGCCGTTTACAGGCAGGGTGTTTTCTCCCCGCCGGTTGGTGCTGGCATGATCCGTGCAGCAAGGCAACCCGAACGGAGCGTTTTTTCGCCGCAGGTGTCTCAACCGGGAAGACAAACCATGAACCCCACCCCAAATAGATCGGCGCGCTTGCTGAACCGGAAAGGCCGGCGGAGCGGGCTCGGGATGCGCCAGGTTGCCCTGGTTTCCGTGCTCGCCGTGCTGCTGCTTGCCTTCCTGCCGCCCCTGGGGCCGGCAGCGGCCCGGTCGCAGGACTTCGAGCGGGTGCGTGAATACATCGACGCGACCCAGGAGATCCTAGAGCGAGTCTGGGAGACGGTGCGCGAGTCGGGCAGCCCCCGGGCCCGGAAGATCATGGCCCAGGCCCGTGACATGCACCTGAACTCGCTGCACCTCTATCACAACGGCCGGCCGCTGCTGGCCTTCAAGGCTTCCCAGCGGGCGCGGGAGGCGGCCAAGCACGCCGCCCGGCTCGCCCGCGAGGAGCTGGGCTTCGAGGAAAGGGTCCGGATTCGCCTGGAGCGCCTCCGTGATCTGCACGACAACGTCCTGGAGAAGGCGCAGGAGGAACGGAACCAGCGAGCCCTGCGCTTCATCCGGGAAGCGGAGCGCCAGTTCCTGCGCGCCCGGGAACAGTTCGCGCAGCGGAACTTCCAGATGGCCTTCAACCTGGTCGAGTCCTGCGAGGTCTTGCTGCGCCGGGCGGCCCGCCTGCTCTTCGAGGGTGGGGGCGTCAGCCGGCTCGAGCGCGAGCTGGAACGAACCGGCGAGTTCCTGGATCGCCTCCGGGAGCGCCTCGGCGAGCAGCCAGACGAGGCGGCGCTCGTCCTGCTGGGGCGCGCCGAGGAAACCCTCGGCCAGGCTCAGGAGGCCTTCGCCGAGGGTGACCACCTGCGCGCCTTGCACCTGGCCCGTCAGGCCCGGCGCCTCGCGGGGCAGGCTTCCTCGCTCGTCGGCCGGGGTCCCAGCGTCGAGGAGGTCACCGCCCAGATCGAGCGCTGGGACGATCTGTTCGAGACCGTCGCCGACGCCGTGCGCGCATCCGGCCGCGAGGAGGCCCGTCTGGTTCTCGAACGGGCCACTCGCTATCGCCACCGGGCGGAAGAGATGCTGACCGACGGCGACCGGCTGGAGAGTCTGCGCCAGATCAAGATAGCCCACGACCTGCTGCGAGAGGCGAGAGAGCTGGCGAGGTGAGAGAAGGGCTACTCGGGGCCATTATCGCCGGCCTGGTCCTGGTCCTGCCAGGCGGGGCGGCGGGCGGCCTGGACGTCGAGGGCGACGACCGGGCCGTTTGGTCTTTCTCCCTGGCGGCTGGCTACGACACCTACATCCACACCTTTCCCCTGGCCACCGAGGACACCACCGAGACTGTCTCGGAGATGGCGGCGGTCCTCGCGCTCGAGGGGCGCTCGCCGCGCCGCCGGGTCCACCGCTGGTCGGTGCGGCCGGAACTCTCGGTCGGCACCGAGCTCTTGCGCGGCCGGCTGGATTTCGACTACCAGTACCGCCCCGATTCGACGACCACCGTGTTTCGCCTGGACGGTCTGGGCCTCGCGCGTCTCTACAACCAGGGCACCGAATACACCCTGACCAGCGATGCCGCCGAGGGTCGGACCGCCGCCCGGCTCTTTCTCGGTCCCGCCGGGCGCCTGGCCGGTGAAGCTCGCCTGTTCGGCAATGTCCTGCACTTCACCCGCCCCAGCGAGCTGGAGATCGGCTATCACGAGCTGGGGGGCGGCCTGTTCGTGCGTTCGGGCCAGGCGGCGGCGTCTCACTTCGTCGCCGGGGCCCGTCTCGCGCGGCGGGTCTATCCCGATTCGGTCGCCATCAGCCGCACCCTGACCGCGGGGGAGTTCGAGTACGAGACCTCGGCGCTGGCCGCGACGGGCCTGCGCCTTTTTCACCGCAGCGAGCGCCGGCTCATCCAGGACGAGACAGTGCGTCCCTCCGCCTGGGTTCACTGGAGCGAGCTGGAGTGGTTCCTGCCGGTCGGGTCGCTGACCCTGACCGGCGAGCTGCAGAGCGAGGCCTGGGGCTACAGCGAGGAACGTTCGGCCTACTTCGACTCCTGGCTCCTGGGCGGGGCGGTGATGCTGAGGGGAGGCGGCCCGTTCTCGCCCGGCTGGCAGGTCGGCCTGGCGGGGGAGAACCTGGCGGCGAACGACTCCCCGGAAGCCTACCGGCAAGGCGGGGTGCGGGCGGGCCTGGAGATGTACGGCACCCGGTTCATCGGCTCGCTCACCGTGGAGTACGGCCGCCGGAACTACCTGGAGGAGGACCCGGCCGCCGCCCCCGCGGCCAACGCGGCCGGTGAGGTCGGCCTGGAGCTGACGGACGGGATCACCACCTATTACAGCGACTTCAACTACTGGCAGCTGTGGTTGATGGCCACCATCTCTCTCGGCGACAACTTCAGCTGGGACTGCTTGGCCAACTACCAGCCCGAGAAGCATACCGAGCAGAGCGACGACTCCTCCGTCGCCTTCTTCAGTCTGCGGCTGGTCTGGCGCCCCTGACGCCCCGGAAACGGCCAGGAGCAGGCAAACCATAAGGGCCGCCAGAAAAGCAAGGACATACTCGCGACCAGAACTTATTCTGGGGGCCAGAATACGAATCTGTCTGGAGCCCTCGCCCCGGGTTTCTTGCTGCGGAGGCCGCCTTGTCCGCCTGGTCGTTTGCCAGAACCACCTTGCTGAATGGTGCCTCGCCCGCCTGCCTCTGGCGACATCCGGGGCAAGCGCTGCGGGTGCTGCGGGGCGCGGCCCGGAACCTGGTCCTCGCTCTCGCCGATCGGCTGCCCCTGCCCCGGCCGCACGAGTGCCCGATCTGCCGCTGGCAGGGTTCCCATTTCCGGACCTTCCTGTCGGCGGACGAGATTATCCCCGGCTGCATCTGTCCCGGCTGCGGTTCCTTTGACCGGCACCGCCTGCTCGTGCTCGGCTTGCGGGAGGAGCTGTCCCGCCGGTCGCCGCGGCCGCCGGAGGTGCTGGTCGGTTTCTCCCTCTCGGCCGCCCTGCGGCACTTGCTCGAGTGGGAGGGGCTGGCCCGTTGCTTCCGCACCGACGTCGAGACCGGTGACGGCCGCTTCGCTCCCGATTTCGTCTCCGACCTGCGCCGGGTGGCGGTGGCCGACGAGGCGGTGGACTGGCTGTTTGGCAGCCACGTCCTGGAACACATCGACGACCTGGACGCCTGCCTGGCCGAGATTGCCCGCCTGCTGCGGCCCGGCGGGGTGGCCTGGATCCAGGTGCCGCTGGAGCCCGGCCTGGAGCGGAGTCGCCGGCTGCAGGTCGAACTCCACCGGGCCCACGCCCACGCCTGGCAGTTCGGTCGGGATTTTTCCGGCCTGCTGGAGCGTTCCGATTGGCACGTCCTCGAGGTCGCCGCCGCCGACCTGCTCGACGGGGCCACCGGCGCCCGCCACGGGATCGATCCGCAGGAGAGGTTCTGGAAGATCCGCAAGGTGTGACCGGGCCGGCCGGTATCTTTCCTCCCGGGGTTCCGGGTGTTATCTTCTTGACCTGATTTGCCATCCCGAGTGCGAAAGGAAGGACATGGCCGAGATCACCCCCCGTGCCGACGATTACAGTCGCTGGTATCAAGACGTCATCCAGGCGGCGGAGCTGGCCGACCACAGCCCGACCCGTGGCTGCATGGTGATTCGCCCCAACGGCTTCGCCATCTGGGAGAACATTCAGCGGATCCTGGACGCGAAGTTCAAGGAGCTCGGCCACGTCAACGCCTATTTCCCGCTGCTCATCCCCAAGAGCTTCCTGGCCCGGGAAGCCGAGCACGTCGAGGGGTTCGCCAAGGAGTGCGCCATCGTCACTCATCATCGCCTGATGACCGCCGAGGTCGACGGCAAGCGAACGGTCGTGCCCGATCCCGACTCCTTGCTGGAGGAGGAGTACGTGATCCGGCCCACCAGCGAGACCGTCATCTGGGACATGTACCGCAAGTGGATCCAGAGCTATCGCGACCTGCCGCTGCTGATCAACCAGTGGGCCAACGTCCTGCGCTGGGAAATGAGGACGCGCCTGTTCCTGCGCACGACCGAGTTCCTGTGGCAGGAGGGGCACACCGCCCACGCCACGGCCGCCGAGGGGCGCGAGGAAACCTTGCAGATGCTGGAGGTTTACCGCTGGTTCGCCGAGGAGATCCTGGCCATGCCGGTCCTGACCGGCGTGAAGACCCCCAGCGAGCGATTCGCCGGCGCGGTCGAGACCTATTCGATCGAGGCCATGATGCAGGACAACCGCGCGCTGCAGGCAGCGACCAGCCACGACCTGGGTCAGAATTTCGCCAGGGCCTTCGATGTGACCTTCCAGGATGCCGACGGTAACCGGGACTACGTCTGGGCCACCAGCTGGGGGATGTCCACCCGGATGATCGGCGGCCTGATCATGTGTCACAGCGACGACGACGGGCTGGTCCTGCCGCCGAGCGTGGCCGGGCACAAGGCCGTCATCGTGCCCATCTGGAAGGACGACGCCGAGAAGGCGCAGGTCACCGAGGCCGCCCGATCGCTGGCTGACGGCCTGCGCGACCGGTTCGGCCCGGTGATCGTCGATGACCGGGACAAGCTGCGGCCGGGCTGGAAGTACAGCGAGTGGGAGGCCAAGGGGGTCCCGGTGCGGATCGAGGTCGGGCCGCGAGACCTCGCCGCCGCGCAGGGCGTGCTGGTCGCCCGCCACGATCGGCGCAAGCAACCGGTGCCGCTTGCAGGCATGCCCGAGGCGATCGCCGACGAGCTGGCACGGATCGGCCAGGATCTCTTCCAGGCCGCCCTCGACCGGCGGGAAAAGGCCACCTTCCACCTCGACAGCTGGACTGATTTTGTCGATCTTTTCCAGGGGTCTGGAGGCCTGGCCTGGTGTCACTGGTGCGAGGATGTCCAGTGCGAGGAGCAGATCCAGACCGAGACCAAGGCCACCATCCGCAACATCCCCCTGGATCGGGAACTGGAAGTGGGCAAATGCGTGCGCTGCGGCAAGCCCTCGCCGGGCAGGGTCGTCTTCGCGCAGGCTTACTGATAAACAGGAGAGGAGGCTGGAGCCATGAACACACCGTGGGCGGACGAGGAGATCCAGGAGCGGATGCGTCTGAAGACCGGCCTGGCGGAGATGCTCAAGGGCGGAGTCATCATGGACGTGACCAACGCGGACCAGGCCCGGATTGCCGAGGAGGCGGGCGCCGTCGCGGTCATGGCTCTGGAGAGGATCCCCGCCGACATCAGGGCCAGCGGCGGCATCGCGCGCATGTCCCAGCCGGGCATGATCAAGCAGATCCAGGACACCGTCTCGATCCCGGTCATGGCCAAGTGCCGGATCGGGCACTTCGCCGAGGCCCAGGTCCTCGAGGCGCTCGGGGTCGATTTCATTGATGAATCGGAAGTCCTGACCCCGGCCGACGAGCAGAACCACGTGGACAAGTTCCGGTTCAAGGTGCCGTTCGTCTGCGGTTGCCGCGATTTGGGGGAGGCCCTGCGGCGGATCGGCGAGGGAGCCGCCATGATCCGCACCAAGGGTGAGGCCGGCAGCGGCAACATCGTTGAGGCGGTCCGGCACATGCGTCTGGTCCAGGACGGGATCCGGCGTCTGCAGCTGCTGCGCCCGGACGAGATGATGGCCGAAGCCAAGCGGCTGGGGGCTCCCTATCACGTCCTGATGGAAACCGCCCAGCTCGGCAAGCTGCCGGTGCCCAACTTCGCCGCCGGGGGCGTGGCCACGCCGGCCGACGCCTCCCTGATGATGCAGCTGGGCGCCGAGAGCGTCTTCGTGGGCAGCGGCATCTTCAAGAGCACAGATCCCAAGCCCCGCGCCGAGGCCATCGTGCAGGCGGTCACCTTCTTCGATGATCCAAAGAAGTTGCTGGAGATCTCGTTGGAACTGGGCGAGGCCATGCCGGGCCTGGACATCCACGAGATGAAGGAAGAGGAAAAAATGGCCTCCCGGGGCTGGTGAGGTCGACCGATGAGTGATTCGGTCGGTCTGCTGGCCCTGCAAGGGGATTTCGAGCTGCACCGCCGGGCCCTGGCCGGGCTCGGCGTCGAGACCCGCCTGGTGCGGCGTCCCGCCGAACTCGCGGACTGTGCCGCCCTCGTCTTCCCGGGGGGCGAGTCGACCACCCTGGCCCGGCTGATCGATCGCGTCGGTCTGCGGGAACCCATCATCGAGTTTGCCCGCCGCCGGCCCGTCCTGGGCACCTGTGCCGGCCTGATCCTGCTGGCCCGGGAATTGACCCCCGAGGTGCGCGGCGATCACGGGGTCATCCCTCTTGGCCTGCTCGACTGCGTCGTGCAGCGGAACGGGTTCGGGCGGCAGGTCGACTCGTTCAGCGAACCGATCTCCCTCGACGCCATCAACGGTTCGGGCGACCCCTTCCTTGCCGTCTTCATCCGGGCCCCCCGGATCCTCGACCTCGGCCCGGACGTCGAGGTCCTGGCCCGGCGCGACGACGAGCCGGTCGTGATCCGGCAGGGGAACGTTCTCGGTATGACCTTCCACCCCGAGCTGGCGGGGGACCTGCGCCTCCACGCCGCCTTCTGCCGGCTGGCGGGAGTTTCGTGAGGTCCGCCGCCGGGGGCGTCCGGCGGCGGCCCGGAGCCCGAGGCGCCCGCCGGGTCTCGTCGGCGGTCCTGCTGCTCCTGATCTGCCTGGCCCGGCTCGCTCCCGCCGAACCCCCCACCGACGACCCGGCGGCCGAGCCGGAGATCCGCGACCCCCTCTTCGAACTCCTGGTCTGCTTCATCGAGGGGGATTCCCTGGGTGCCTGGACCGGCGACGACCTGCGGCTCCGCCTGGACCGGACCGGTCGCCGGAGCAAGCTGCCGGTGCAGAACCTCTGCCGCCTGGAGCGCCGGGCGGCCGTCGGCCCGGAGGTGGAGACGCGGCGGGGAGCGCGGGTGACCCGCATCCTGAGCGTCAGCTTCGACGGTCCGCTGCGCCTGCCCATGCCGTACAGCATCCTGGGTTATCATCCCGGCAGCCTGTACCTCTCCCCGGAGCTGCGGTTCAGCGAGTGGGAGCTGGGCAGCCCGAACGTCCACGTCGCGGTCGGCGAGCAGGTGACCAGGTACCGGTCCGCCGGGTTGAAGGCGTTCCGGCTGGACGAGGGCTGGATCGTCCTGGACGCCGCCGCCCTGGTGGATCGCCTGCTGGGCGGGAAGCTCGACGATACCTGGACCGACGGTTTCGCCCTGGGCAGGGTCGCCGGGCGGCTCCAGGGGGTGGCCCTGGGGCAGAACCGGCAGGGAAAACGGCTTTGCGGGGAGATCGACTTCCGCCGGGACAAGGTCCTTTCCCGCGCCCGGCCGATCGCCAGAGGAGTGAGCCGGTACGTCAGGCCCTGGCTGGCGGCGCCGGCTGGAACCCCCTCTCGTATCTGGAATTACGAGAAATAATTGTTGCCAAAATTACCGTTCCCCGTCAGAATGGGGATCGGAATCACCGCTCACCCAGGGAGGGAGCTGGTTGGCCGAGCGGCTGGAAATCCTCGTTTTCGGCCGGGTCCAGGGTGTGGGTTTTCGGTGGCACACCCTGCAGCAGGCGCAGCGATGCGGTGTCACCGGAACGGTCCGGAATCTGCCGGACGGTTCCGTTCACATCGTCGCCGAGGGTGACCGCGCGGCGCTGGATATCCTCCTGAACTGGGCAACCGCCGGTCCTCCTCATGCCCGGGTGGATCACACCGAGATCCGGTGGACCAAACCGCAGGGCGAATTCGCTGATTTCCTGATCACCGGCTAGGCCGGCGGCGACGCCGGTCGCCGGGGAATGGGGTCCGCCATGGGGACCACCGAAGCCCAGGAACGACCGCTGCCGGTTCGTTCCGCCGCCGCCCTGAAGAACGCCTTCACCAAGATCGACGGCCGCGGTTACAAGGCATACCAGGCGCTGCTGGGCGCGTTCGATTTCCCCGGCTTCCGCCTGCTCTTCGATCACATCCAGTCCGATCCCTACGCCTCGCCGAGTCACCTCCGCATCCAGGTCCCGGCCGCGGTGGCCGAGATCCCGCGCGAGCTGTTCCGCGATCGCATCCGGCGCATCGCCCTGCAGGATTTCCTGATCCGCGCCTTCGCCGACGCCGTGCAGGAACTGGCCGAGAAGCCGCGCCGCCGCGTGATCGGCGGCTCGCTGAGCATCGACGTCGGTGGCCAGGAGGTTCTCGACCGCAGCGCCCTGCGGGTGGTGCGCGGGGCGGTCGAGGTGCGCTTCGTGTTCGGCCTGCCGGGCGAGGGTCGGATCGTGGCGGGGGAGGAGGCGGCGCGGGTTCTCTGCGAGATCCTGCCCCAGGTCGTCGAGCGCAGCCTGATCTACCGGAACCTGGCCCGGGCGGAGCTGAAGGAGTTCATCGAAACCGTCGAGGACCAGTGCTACCTGCGCCGGCTGCTGCCGGAGGCTGGCCTGGTGGCCTTCGTGGCCGACGGTTCGATCCTGCCGCGCCGGAGCGGGGTGGACGATACTCCGCTGGCGGGCGAACGGGCGGTTCCCTTCCGCTCCCCGGAATCTTTGCGGGTGACCCTAGAAGCCCCCAACGCCGGATCGATCACCGGCCTGGGCGTTCCGCAGGGGGTCACCCTGATCATCGGGGGCGGGTTTCACGGCAAGTCCACCTTGCTGAACGCCCTCGAAAGATCGGTCTACAATCACCTCCCGGGGGACGGTCGGGAGCGGGTGGTAACCACCGCCGACGCGGTGAAGATCCGGGCCGAGGACGGCCGGTATGTCAACAACGTCGACATCTCCGATTTCATCGGCGAGCTGCCCGGCGGCATCGACACCAGGCACTTTTCCAGCTCGAACGCGAGCGGTTCGACCAGCCAGGCCGCCAACATCGTCGAGGCCCTCGAGGTCGGGTCGACCTGCCTGCTGATGGACGAGGACACCTGCGCCTCCAATTTCATGATCCGGGACGAACGGATGCAGGCGCTCGTGGCCAAGGACAAGGAGCCGATCATCCCGCTCGTCGACCGGGTGCGAGGCCTGTTCCGGAACTGGGGGGTTTCGACGGTATTGGTCATGGGCGGTTCGGGTGACTATGTTGAGGTGGCGGACAACGTGATCATGCTCGACGAGTACCGGCCGCGGGATCGGCTGGCCGAGGCCCGGGAAGTGGCCCGGCGAATCCGGTCCGGCCGGGTGGACGAGGGGGTCGCGCCGATCACCCGGCTGCCCCGGCGGGTTCCCTATCACGAGAGCATCGATCCCCGCAAGGGTCGCCGGCAGGTGAAGATCGCCACGCGGTCCCGGACCCGGATGCTGTTCGGCCAGATCGAGATCGACCTGGCGGCGCAGAGCCAGCTGGTGGACATCAGCCAGACCCGGACCATCGGAGAGATCCTCGTCCTGCTGAAGAAACGGCTGGAGGACCAGGAGCTGTGCCTGGCCGACCTGCTCGAGCTGATAACCAGGGACCTCGAGCGGGAAGGGCTGGACCTGGTGGTGGGTCGACCGGTGGGCTATCTTGCCGCTCCGCGCAGCTTCGAGATAGCCGCAGCGCTCAACCGGTTGCGCGGCGTCAAGTTCAAGCAACTGGCGGGTCGTCGGGAATCCGCGTGACCGAGAGATGATAAACAAATACGACAACTGGGATTCCGCTCGCGGCGGCGGTCCGCAGTCTGCGGACCAGCTGCTGGTGGCGGTCGACGTCGACGGCACCCTGCTCAACACCGAATTCGAGGATGTCCTGGCCGAACGGGAGATCGCGGCCCTGGCGGCGGTGCGCGAGGCCGGACACCTGGTCGCCCTCTGCACCGGCCGCAACAGTCGCTCGGTCGACCGCCTGCTCGATCGCGCCGGGGACCGGCTGACCGACCTGGCGCTGATCCTCCTGAACGGCGCCATGGTGGTGGGGGGAGACCCGCGGCGACAGATTTGCCATTTTGTCCTGGACCGGGACACCATGCGCTGCGTGGTGGAGATTTTCCGGCTGCACGGCGCCGTGGCCATGGTCTTCGATATTGACGAGCGGGGCGGGATTCTCTTCCACGAAGATCGGTCGGCCAACGGGATCCTGAGCCGGTACCTCGCCAAGCGGCAACACACCGTCGGCGCCATCGTGGCGGTCAAGGACCTGCTCGGCCACCTGCCGGAGACGGCCCTGGAAGTCGGGACGATCGATGTCCACCCCACGATCGAGGCCATCACCACCCAGCTGCGCGCCGAGCTGACCGATCGGGTTAAGGTCATCAACACGCAGTCCATCGTCATGCGGAACAAGTACTGCTGGGCGGAGGTGTACCACCCGGACTGCAGCAAGGGGCGCGGCGCGCTGGCCCTGGCCGAGGAGGCCGGCATCCCTCGCCGGAACATCGTGGCCGTCGGGGACAACTTCAACGACCTCGATCTGTTCGACGCGGCCGGTTTTAGCGTGGCGATGGGCAACGCGCCCACGGAGGTGAAAGCCGCCGCGGACACCGTGGTGCCGCCGGTCACCGAGAGCGGGGCGGCGTCTTTCCTGGAAGAGATCGCGGCCGGGCGCTTCCCGTCCGGCGGAGGAGAGCAGTAAGATGTACCGAGATCGCAAGCGCTGGCTGACGGACGGCCCCGCGCGGGACCGGGCGGCGGGACAGCCCGCCGGTGACGGCGGGGACGGCAAGGCGATCCTCCTGCCGACCGACGAGGAATCGTTGCGGGAGATGGGCTACGCCTGCGTCGATCTGATCGTCGAGTACCTGAAGGGGCTGGAGGGCAGGCGGGTGTACGGCCCTGTTTCCCCCGCCGGCATGGACGATCTCTTCGCCGAGCCCCTGCCCGACGAAGGCAGCAGCTTCGCCGAGATGATCCAGGAGTTCCGCACCAAGGTCTTCCCGAATACCATGGCCATCGGCAGCCGCCGCTACTTCGGCATGATGAACCCGGCCCCCTTGCCGATGGCCGTTTTCGCCGACACCCTCTGCGCAGCCATGAACCAGAACGTCGCTAGCTGGCGGCATGCGCCGGCCGGCACCGCCATCGAGAAGCGGGTGATCCGGTGGCTGTGCGAGTTGTTCGGTCTGCCCGAGAGCAGTTTCGGCACCCTGGTCCCCGGCGGCTCGATTGCCAATCTCACCGGTCTGAAGCTGGCCGTGAACCGGTCCCTGGGCCGCGATCTATCTCAGGTGGACCGGATCGATCCGCCCGGCCGGGAGCTGGCCGCTCTCACCTTCTACGTCTCAGCGCAGGGGCACTACAGCTTCGACAAGGCGGTCGACCTGCTCGGTTGCGGTAGCGGGCAGCTGCGCAAGATTCCCGAGGATGATCTCTTCCGGATCGATCTGGACCGGCTCGAGGCGGCCCTGCGCCAGGATCAGGCCGATGGCCTGCGTCCCTGCTGCGTGATCGGCATCGCCGGCACCACCAACACCGGCAGCGTGGACAAGCTCGATCGCCTGGCGGAACTGGCCCGGCGGTTCGGCTGCTGGTTCCATGTCGACGCCGCCTACGGCGGAGCGGTGATGCTCTCGGAGAGGTACCGGCCCATGCTGCGCGGGATCGAGCGGGCCGACTCGATCACCGTCGACCCGCACAAGTGGTTCTACGTGCCGTTCGAGGCCGGCGGCATCCTGGTGCGCGAGGGTGATTTCCTGCGCGAGAGCTTCCTGGTGCATCCCGAGTACTACATGGAGAAGGTGCGTGAGCAGGGCCGGCGAGCCGCGGCGGCCGCCGACCCGGTCGCGGCCCCGGACCAGCGCGGTTTTCACATGGGAGACAAGGTCAACTTCTTCCAGTACGGGATGCAGGGCAGCCGGCGCTTCAACGCGCTGAAGGTCTGGCTCGCCTTCAAGATGATCGGCCGGCGGCAATACGCCGCCTGGGTGCGAAAGGACATCGAGCTGGCTCGCTTGCTGGCGGTGCGCCTGCGGCGGGAGCCGGACTTCGAGCTCATCGGGCCCAACACGCTCGGCATCTGCAATTTCCGCTGGCTGCCGTCCGGTCCCGACGGGACCGCTGGCTTCTCGCCCGAGGAAACCGACCTGCTCAACCGCGAGCTCCAGGAACTCATAGAGCAGGAGGGGGACGCCTGGTTCAGCCACACCGTCCTGAAAGGGCGGGTGGCCCTGCGGGTCAACGTGGAGAACCGGCGGATGGAACGTCAGGATATCGAACGCCTGGTCAGGGTGCTCAGGCGGGCGGCGGCCAGGGTCCTGCAGGCCCGGAAATCACCTGCTGCGGCCAAACCCGCGCCTGGTGGGTACTAGCCGCGGTTGGGATTTCCGACCTTGCCGAAACCGCTGACCTGCTTTTTCCCTTTTCCCCCAGCATGTTGTCGTATCAGCAAATACGGCCTTTTTTCGCCGGACCCCTTGTAATTTTTTTCCGGCTCTGTAATAGTGACCGGGTAAACGCTCTGGTCGACGCTTCACCGTGGCGTTACCAGGCGTTTTTTCGATTGCTGCTGTGCGCTCGGATCGGGCTGATGAGCAGTATTAAGAAATGTCTGTTGAGAGGAGCCTCAGGGTGAAGACGATCTATGTTGGCAATCTACCGTTCAGCTCTTCCGAGGACGAAATCCGTGATCTGTTCGCACAGCATGGTGAAGTCCATTCCGTTAAGCTGATTTCCGATCGTGAGACTGGCCGGCCGCGCGGATTCGGTTTTGTCGAGATGGATCCCGACGCCGCCTCCGCCGCCATCTCCGCGCTCGACGGCTCCGATTTCGGTGGTCGCACCCTGCGGGTAAACGAGGCGCGGGAACGGGGAGCCCGCCCGCCGCGACGTTCCTGGTAACCCGTTTCCGATTCCGCGAACGAAAAACTCCATCTCGGTTGTTAGTCGGCCCGGGAGGTGGGGGCCTGGGTCCGCCGGAGTCGCCGGACCTGCCGCCGGGCGAGGTGGCCGATGGTCGAGAGCGGGCACATTGCCGACTCCGCCTTCCTGGTGAATGAATCCCGGGCGCGAAACGTCCCCCTGAGCCGGGACCGCTTCGCCCGGCTATGGGTGAACGAGGCGACCCGCCGGCTGTGGGAGGACTTCTCGCGGGAAGTCTATCCCCACGACGCGATCGAGCTCGGGCTGCGCAACCGGTTCTTCCTGGAACGCCTGACCGAGCAGGTCCGCCGGCGTGGGGTTACCTGCTTTGTCAACCTCGGCGCCGGCTTCACTTCCTACCCCTTCCTGCTGGACGAGTCTCTCGACTGCGTCGAGGTGGATTTCCCGCACGTCCTGGCCTACAAGAAAACCCGGGTCGATCGCTGGCAGCGCGAGGGACGGCTGCCCCGGCGCCGGATCGCTTTCCTGCCCGCGGATCTCAACGACCCGGACGACCTGCGGGCCCTCGAGGGGAACCTGCAGGACCGGCTGGCGGGCGCAGTGTCCTTCTTCCTGGCCGAGGGGTTGACCTATTACCTGCCGGCTGAATCGCTGCAGCGCCTGTTCGCCCTCTGTGCGCGGGTCCAGGGGGAGGGCTCGTTCCTCGCGTTTGATTTCTGGACGCCGGCGGTCGAGGGGCAGCCGGTGTTCCAGCGCTTCGTCAGGTTCTGCGCCGACCGTTTCGGCCACCGGGCGGAGCGGTACAACCTGCTGAGCGAGGAGGACGTCGCCTCGCTGCCGGGATACGAGGTGATCGAGACGACCGACGTCCAGGCGCTCGAACGCGAGTTCGCCGGGACCTCTGTGCTGGCCGACCCCGCGGAGATCCTGCCGGAGAACTACGCGTTGCTGGTGAGACAACCATGAGCGCGGCCCCGGATCCGCGCGACCCCGCCTCCCTGCGGGAGCTGTTTCTCTTGCGGCCGGATATCCATTTCCTGAACCACGGCTCGTTCGGCGCCTGCCCGCGGCCGGTCTTTGCCGCCTACCGCGACTGGCAGCGGGAACTGGAGCGGAATCCCGTCGAGTTCCTGGGCCTAGAGCGACGCTTTCCCGACCTGATGCGACAGGCGCGGGCCGAGCTGGCAGCCTTCCTGGGCGCCGATCCCGCCGACCTCGTCTTCGTCCCCAATGTCACCACCGCCCTGAACATCGTGGCTCGCTCCCTGCTGCTGGAGCCGGGTGACGAGGTGCTCGCCACCGACCACGAGTACGGAGCCCTGGATCGCACCTGGCGGTTGGTCTGCCGCAAGCGGGGCGCGCGGTACGTCCGGCAGCCCGTGCCGCTGCCCGTAGCCGCGGCCGACGACCTGGTCGCCGCCGTCTGGGCCGGGGTCACTCCGCGCACTCGCGTCCTTTTCCTGAGCCACATCACTTCCCCCACGGCTGTCATCTTCCCTGTCGGCGAACTGGTGCGACGGGCCCGCGACCGGGGGATCGTCACTATCGTGGACGGAGCCCACGCGCCGGGCCAGCTCGAGCTTGATCTGCCCGCGGTCGGCGCCGATTTCTACGGCGGCAACTGTCACAAGTGGCTGCTGTCGCCCAAGGGCGCCGGCTTCCTGTATGCCCGGCGCGAGAGGCAGCCCCTGCTCGAGCCGCTGGTCGTCAGCTGGGGATTCGAGAGCGACGATCCCGGGCCGTCGCGGTTCGTCGACGAGCAGGAGTGGACGGGGACTCGGGACATCGCGGCCTTCCTCGCCGTGCCGGCCGCGATCCGCTTCCTCGCGGATCATGACTGGCCGTCCGTCCGGGCGGTCTGTCATGATCTGGTCTGCGCGGCCCGGAACGGCCTCGAGCAGCTGACGGGCCAGCCCCAGCTCACCCCCGCGGGCCCGGAGTGGTTCCGGCAAATGGCCACCTTCCCCCTGCCGCCCGGGGACGCGGACGAGCTGCAGCGACGGCTGCGCGAGCAGTACCGCATCGAGATCCCGGTCCTGGAGTGGAACGGCCGGCGCTACCTGCGCATCTCGGTACAGGGCTACAACACTCCGGCCGACGTCGAGGCCTTGATCGCCGCGCTGGCCGCCCTGCTGTGAGAAAGGATTACGGAGATGAGTGAACCTGGCCGGGTTGAGATCGAGGCGGCAGCGACGCGGATCGAGCCCTTCGCGCAGCGCACTCCCGTGCTGACTTGCACCACCCTGGACCGGCTGGGCGGCGCGGAGCTGTTCTTCAAGTGCGAGAATTTCCAGAAGGGCGGAGCGTTCAAGATCCGGGGCGCCGCCAACGCGGTGTTCTCCCTGAGCGACGAGGAGGCCGCGGCCGGGGTGGCCACCCACTCCTCCGGCAACTTCGGCCAGGCCCTGGCGCTGGCGGCCAGGTGGCGCGACATCCCGGCGTACGTGGTGATGCCGGACAATGCGCCGGCGGTCAAGCGGGAGGCGGTGGCTGGATACGGGGCCGAGGTGATCCCCTGCCGGCCGACGCTGGCCGCCCGCGAGCAGGGCCTCGCGGAGGTAGTCGCGCGCACCGGTGCCACCTTCCTCCATCCCTTCAACGATTACCGGGTCATCGCCGGCCAGGGGACGGCCGCGCGTGAGCTCTGCGAGGAGGTTCCTGACCTGGAAGTGGTGATGGCCCCGGTGGGCGGGGGCGGCCTGCTCAGCGGGACCGCGCTGGCCGTCGACGCCTGGCAGCCCGGGGCGGCGGTGATCGGCGCCGAACCCGCTGGCGCGGACGACGCCCACCGTTCCCTGCGCGCCGGCCGGATCATTCCCCAGGAGCAACCGCGCACCATCGCCGACGGCCTGTTGACCTCGCTCGGCGACAAGACCTTCCCCATCATCCAGCGCCTGGTCCAGGACATCTTGCTGGCCGGGGAGGACGAGATCGTCGCAGCCATGCGGCTGCTGTTCGAGCGGGCCAAGATCGTGGTCGAACCCTCGGCCGCGGTGCCGTTGGCGGCCTTGCTGGCGGTCCGGGAGCGGTTTGCCGGCCGGCGGGTGGGTATCATCCTCTCGGGCGGCAACGTTGACCTGGACCACCTGCCCTGGATCTGAAACGGAGGCGCGGTTTGACAGCGGGGCGCTACGCACAGGAATGGATCGATCGGCTTGGGCTGGCGCCTCACCCGGAGGGGGGGTACTTCGTCGAGACGTACCGCGCGGCCGCGGAAATCCCGGCAGCGGCCCTGCCGGATCGGTTCACCGGACCGCGGTCGCTCGCTTCCGCCATCTACTACCTGCTGGCCGCCGGCCAGGTCAGCCGCCTGCACCGGCTGCGGGCCGACGAGATCTGGCACCATTACGACGGGGGAGCGCTGGTCCTGCACCTTTTCGAACCGGGGACCGGGCACCGGACGATCCGGCTTGGAGCCGAGCTGAAGGCCGGGGAGTCGCCGCAGGCCGTCGTGCCGGCCGGCGTCTGGCTGGGAGCCGAGGTCGGGGAGGGAGTCGCCTACGCCCTGGTCGGCTGCACCCTGGCGCCCGGGTTCGACTACGCCGACTTCGAACTGGCCGACCGCGCCGAGCTGCAGGCGCACTGGCCGGACCAGACCGTGATCATCCAGAACCTCACCTGAAACCAGCCGAACCGGAGGCATGCCTTGGCAGGACCCCACACCACCCGCATCGTCGTCCGTGGTTACCACCTGGACATGTACGGCCACGTCAACAACGCCCGCTACCTGGAATTCCTCGAGGAGGCACGCTGGTGTTTTCTCGAGGACCGGATCGACCTGGCGGACTGGAAGGCGCGCGGGATCGGGTTCGTCGTGGCCCGGATCACCATCAACTACCGGCGGCCGGCCGGGCTCGGGGCCACCTTTCTGGTCGAGACGACCCTGGCGCACATCGGCGGCCGGAGCGGCAAGTTCCGACAGGTGGTGCGGATCGACGGGGGCGAGGTGGCCGCCGAGGCGGAAGTGGTTTTCGTGGTGATCGATACCGCCAGCGGGGTGCCGGTGCCGATCGAGGGGGCGGTGCGGAAGGCGTTCGGGGCGTGGCTTTGATCTGAATGTCGATTAGAGAACAACATGCAATGGTCGCCGAAAACGGCGACCGTTGTTACACTTACCAAACTATCGTTTCCAGGCCTACCCGTCTCCCTGTCCGCTCGCCAGCTCGTCGAACGCCGCCCGCAGCCCGGCTCGCAGCTTCGCGACGTCCTCCTCGGGCCAGCTCGCCGCGTCCTCGCGGATGAAGGTCGTCAGGTCGACGCGGTTGTCGAAGCGGCCGACCGGCAGGTAGTACTTCCGGCCGCCCTGCTCGATGCAGACCGTGTCCGGACGGTCGGACTGCTCGAGCAGCCAGGCCAGGTCGTCGCAGCCGTAGTCGCCGTACATCACGGCCAGCGGGACGCCGTGGAACAGGATCGAGCCGGGGTCGTCCGGGTCGGTGCGCTCGGCGTTCTTGCGGCGCGATTCCTCGGGGGTGACCCAGATGTAAAGGATCGAGGCCTTGCTCAGGATCTCCGGGCTGAGGCAGCCGAGGGAGTAGCGGTATCCGTACGGCGCCGGCAACGGCATCGGAGAGGCGTCGGCGCCGCCGCGGGCGAACTCGATCACGACCGTCTTGCCCTCGAGGCTGTCGGGCACCTCGGCGATCTTCCTCTGCAGCAGGTCCGCGCACTCCGGCTCCAGCGCCTCGGCCACCTCGTGGCGCAGGTCGGCCGGCAGCTTGCCGAGCACGGGATCGGCGCCCACCTTCGCGCGCGCCGCGTCGAAGCGGTCGAACAGCCACTCGGCGGCCGACGGCGGGGCCGGCTTGTTGCCGGCGACCAGGTCGGCGTAATCCTCGTTCATCAACTCGATGAGGGTGCCCCAGTCGCGCGGCTCGCGGAACGGCAGGGCGGCCGAGACGAAGAAGGGGCCCTCGTGCCCGCGGGTGGTCAGCTCGTCGCTTATGCGCCGCATGATGTGCACGTACGGGAAGTCGTCGAGTTGCACCGTGTGGCCGATGCCGAACTGCTCCTGGCACTCCTCGGGACTGAGACTCGCGAGGTAGCGGCGTGCCTCGGACTTGCCGGAGGCGGGCAGGGCCAGCAGCAGGAGGATATCGATGTGCTTGGACATGCCGGTTCCTTTCGGGAGGGTGGTCGGGAACGGGCGGCCCTTTCCAGCAGGCCGCCCGTTTCCGAGCCGAAGTATGGCCGCCCCGGAGCGGAACGTCAAGCCGGGCGGCCGTTGCGGTCCAGTTGGGGTGCCCGCTGCAGCTGCTGCACGGCCCGTCCGCGGATCCGCGCCCACAGGCGCAGCCATCCCCAGCCGAGCCGGGTCATGATCCAGTACACGGCGGGGATGGCGCTGATGATCAGCACCGTGCTGCTGGCCAGCCCGCCGATCGACGACAGCGCCAGGTTCTCCCAGATGTCCTTGCCCTCGGTCGTATCGGTGATCTTGATGAGCAGCGGCAGCAGGCCGGCGATGGTGGTCCCGCTGGTCAGCAGGATCGACCGCAGCTGGATACGGATCCCGCTGCAGATGGCATCCTTGAGCAGCTCCCGGCGGACGATCGCCTGCAAGCGCCACAGGTCGATCGCGCCCAGGCGTTTCTTGGCGGGCACGAGGGATTCGGCGTAGCGGGCCTCGGCCACGAGTTCCCGCACCTGGAGCCGGAAGCGGTTGATCAGCAGGATGGCGTTGTTGACCACGATGCCGAAGAGCAGCACCAACCCGATCTTGGCCGACGAGTCGAACGCGGAGTCGGTGGCCCAGAACAGGCCGACCACGCCGCAGAGCGCCATGGGAATGGCCAGGATCACCAGCAAGGGCAGGGTGAAGCTCTCGAACAGGGCAGCCAGGGCCATGAAGATGAACAGCAGGGTCAGCCAGAGCATCTGGGTCATCTGCTCTTCTTCTTCCTGGGTCATGCGCTCGCCGGAGACGTCCTCGGCCGTGTAGCCGTAGGGCAGCTCGATCCCGTCCAGGATCTGGTTGATGTACCGCTGCCGCATCCGGTCGGTGCCGATGTACTCCCAGTTGATCTGCATGGAGTAGCGCTGGTCCTCGCGGTTGATGGTGCCGATCACGGGCCGGGTCTCGAGGCTCACGAGATCGGCCAGGCGTACCTTCTCGCCGCTGACCGTGGTGATGGTCTTGCCCATCACCTGGTCGTACTGGATGTCCGCCGCGTCGGCGTAGGAGAGCTGCAACCGCTGGTCCTCGCCCTCGACGATCATGTGCCAGGGAGTCTCGATGCCGAGCAGCCGGCGCAGGAAACCCATCACCTCGCCGACGCTCAGGCGGTGGATGGCCAGGCGGTCCCGGTGGATCTGCACCACGGTCTCGTCGGAGGAGGAGCGCTCGAACCGATCCCCGCTGGCGAGCCGCACGTTGCGCACCCGCCGGTTGCGCGAAAGCCGGCTGACCACCCCGGCGCAGATCTCGTCCAGCTCCTTGCTGTTGTAGCCGGTGACCTTGATCAGGGAGTTGCTCAGGCCGCCGCCACGGCCGCCCTTCAGGTAGGGATCGCCGAAGCCGGCGAGCCAGATGAACATGCCTCCGAGCTCCTCCGCCAGCAGGATCAGCTTGTTGCGGAAGAGCTCGGGGTACTCCGTGCGCAGGAGCTCGGGTTCGAAGCGGATGCGCATGAAGGCCCAGTTCTCGCGGCTGAAGGAGCGCATGTGGACGCCGTCGGGGACCGGCAGCAGCTCGGCCTCGAATAGCTTCATGGTCTCGCTCGAGAGAACGACGTCCGTGCCGACGGGGCGTTCGAGATAGACGATCAGCTGTTCCTCGTCGCGCTGGCGCCAGAACCCGCCCTGGTGGACCTCGTTCTTGAACACGTACCAGCCACCGGCGAAGAGCCCCAGCATCAGCAGCACCGGGTACCACCAGAAGCGCAGGTGTAGCGCGGTGATCTTCTCGACGAAGCTGACGAACAGCCCCACGATGACCAGCAACCCCAGGATGCCCGTCACCCAGGGCCAGTTGTCGACCAGGGCGCGCGTGCCGTCGAGGATCACGAACACGCCGCCCGCGATCACCGCCAGCACCCCCACCACCGCGCACCATTTCCAGAACAGTGACCGGCCGCTGGCGGTTCGTTCCGCCTCGCCCTCGGCGCGCATCTCCCTGGTGGCCGGTCCGCGCAGGGCGACCGGGATCCAGCAGAAGGCGACGAAGATCGAGGCCAGCATGGCGATCCCGACGCTGATCGCCAGGGGTACGTAGTAGAGCGACAGGCGCCCGGACAGGAAGATGAAGGAGAGGAAGGCGACCACGGTGGTGAAGGTGGTGGCCAGGATGGGGAAGGCCACCTCGTGGGTGCCGCTGATCAGCGCCTGGTGGGCGGTGCGGCCGTTCTTCCCGGTCAGGCGCCGGTGGATGGCGTCCAGGACCAGGATGCTGTTGTCCAGCAGCATCCCGAAGCAGACGGTCAGCCCGCTGATGGTGATGAAGTTGACCGAAATGCCCATGAAGTAGAACAGGGACAGGCAGATGACGATGGCCAGCAAGATGCTGAAGACGACCACCGCCGTCAGCCGCACCCGGCGCAGCGCGAAGGCCAGCAGCACGAACAGGAGCGCCAGGATGACCAGGGACCGGTAGACCAGCTCCATCAGCTTGTCCTCGAGTTCCTGGCCCTGATCTTCGTCGATCTCGAACGTCACCGGAAACGGCAGGTCCTGTTCGATTTCCGGCAGGATCTGCCGCAGTCGGCGGCTGACGCTGACCGCGTTCTGCCCGCTCCGCTTGGCGATGTTGACCTGGATTACGTTCTCGCCGTTGATACGCACGAAGTACGCCGGGTCCTCGAAGCTCTCCTCGAGCTCGGCCACATGGGCGAGGGTCACCGGCTGGCCGCCGAGGTTGCGCAGGACGGTCCGGCTGAGCAGTTCCAGAGTGACCGAATCCTGCACGGTGACCGCGAACTCCTGCCCGGCCGAGCGCACCGCACCCGCCGGCACGATGTTGTCCAGGGCGGACAGGCGGTTGTAGATGCCGTCGGCGGTCAGACCGTACCGCTCGATCAGCTCCATGTTCAGCAGCACCTTAACCAGGGGACGCGCGCCGCCGTGGCACTCAGCGTCCGCCACCCCGCGGACCACCAGCAGCCTTGGTACCAGCCAGGTCTCGGCCTTGTCCCGTAGCTCGTTGGTCGTCAGGGGCGAGATCAGGTTGACGGTGAAGAACTCCTCGGTGCGGATCTCCTCCGGGATGTAGGGCACGATGACGGGCTGGGTCGCGGTCGCCGGCAGGTTGCGTCGTACCGCGCCCAGCTGCTCGGAGAGCTCGAGGCGGGCGAACTCGATGTTCACGTCGCGGCGGAAGGAGATCTCGACCTGGCTGCGCCCGGGGCGGGAGCGGGCCTTGATGTTCTCGATCCCGTGGCAGTTGCGGGCGGCTTCCTCGATCGGGATGGTGATCGCCCGCTGGATGGCGCTGGGCGAGGCCCCGTTCCAGTTGGTGTAGATGGAGAGCGAGGGCAGCTCCATCTCGGGCATCGCCTCGATGTTCAGCCGGGGAAGGGAATAGGCCCCGCAGATGATGAGCGCGGTGAAGATCATCCAGATGGCAACGGGGTGATCGACGAAGAAGCGTATCATCGAGGGTCCTCCAGTTGACCCGGATCGAGCACTGACCGCCCCGCCGGGGGGCGGCCAGGGGGGAATCCGGCGGTTCAGAAATCCCGGTCCAGTCGCCGGTGCAGGATCTCGTATACCGTCGGGGTGAGGAACAGGGTCAGGGTCGTCGCAATGGTCAGACCGCCGATAATCGTGATGGCCAGGGGCCGCTGGATCTGCTCGCCGGTCCCGATGCCGATGGCCATCGGGATCATGGCCAGGACCGTGGTCAGGGTGGTCATCAGGATGGGCCGGAACCGCAGCCGGCTCGCCTCGAGAATGGCCGTCCGTCCGTCCAGCCCCTCGCTGCGCAGCCGCCTGATGGTGGCCACCTTGACGATGGCGTCGTTGACCGATATGCCAAGCAAGGCGATCAGTCCGATCAGAGAGATGATATTGATCGAGTGGCCCGCCAGGAAGAGGGTCACCAGGGCTCCCATCACGCCGACCGGCAGCACGGCGGAGATGATCAACGGGTCAAGAAACGATTCGAACTGGGCGGCGAGGATCATGTAGACCAGCAAGGCCGAGAGCAGCAGCGCCCAGCCCAGGTCCCGGAAGGAGCTGTTGATCTCCTCCTGCTCGCCGCCGGTGATGAAGGCGACGCCGGGGGGCAGCTCCAGCCCGGCCAGCAGCTCGTTGACCTCCTGCCAGATGTCCCCGAGACCCCGGCCGCGCACGTCGCCGCTGAGGGTGATCTGGCGGCGCTGGTCGCGACGGACCACCTCGCGCACCGGCCGGCCCTCGGTCTGGATGACGAAGGTGCTCAGGGTGACGGTCTTGCCCTCGGCGACCGTCACCGGCGAGGCGAGAACCTCGTCCAGGTCGCGGCGCTGGTCCAGGGGCAGGCGCACCGCGATGTCGATCCTCTGCTCGACCTCGTTGAAGCTGGTGGCGACGACGCCCTGGATGCGCGCCCGCAGCTCCTGGGCCAGATTGTCCGGCTCCAGGCCGAAGCGCAGGGCTTCCTCGCGGTTGAGCGTGATCTCGACGGTGGGGTTGCCCAGGACGCGGTCCATCTCCACGTCCGTCAGGCCCGGAACCTCCTGCAACTGCGGCAGCAGGTTGTCCGCCACGGTGAGAGCGTCCTCCGGCTTCTCGGCGATGACGCCGATGGTGAAGGCGGCCTCGCCGCTGGCCAGGATCTCGCGCAGGCCGATCCCCTCGTCGCGGAAGACGACGGTGGCGCCGGCCAGCTCGTCCAGGCGCGCCACCAGCTGTCGCTTCACCGCCGCGAGCCTCTCCTGTCCCCGGCGGCTGGGGTGCAGCAGGACCCGGATCCGGATCGTGTTGGCGGCGGTGTACTCCTTCAGCGAGGCCAGGGTTCTTTCGGTCTGTCCCACCTGGGCGTAAACGGTCTGGACCTCTTCCAGCCGGGCGAGGAACTCCGCCAGCGAGGCGGACCTCTCCTGTGTCTGTTCCAGGGGAGTGCCGGCGGGCAGCTCGATCGCCAGGGTGAAGTCGCCGCGGTTGCGGTCGGGCATGAAGCTCTTGCGCAGCTCCACGCCGGCCCAGGCGGCGATCGCGAGGGCGAGAACCAGGCCGACCAGGAAGGGCGCCTTGCGCGCCAGCACTCGCTCCAGCGCGCGGTGGTAGACCGCCGCCAGCCCGGTGAACATGGCCGCGGATAGCTTGCCGAGCCCGCGCGGCTCCCGCGGCCCCGCGGCCAGGATCCGCGCCGAGAGCATCGGTTGCAGCAGCAGGGCGGCGAAGATGGAGACGAGCAGGCTGCAGGTCACCGTCAGGGCCTGGTCCCGGAAGAACTCGCCGGCGATGCCGGGCACGTAGATCACCGGGAAGAAGACGGCAACCGTGGTCAGGGTCGCCGCCACCACGGGCGAGGCGACCTCGCCGGCGGCGTTCGCACAGACGGTGTCGACCCCGAGACGGTCGCGGCTCGGGCCGGGATTGGCACCGGCCCCGCGCAGGTGCCGGTTGATGTTCTCCAGGACCACGATCGAGTTGTCCACCAGCATGCCCGCAGCCAGGGACAGGCCGCCGAGCGACATCAGGTTCAGGTTCACCTTGGTGAAGTAGAGGAAGGCGAAGGTCGTGAACACCGAGACGGGGATGGCCAGACCCACCACGATGGGGCTGCGCAAGTCCTGCAGGAAGAAGAAGAGCACCAGGAAGGCCAGGACCGCACCGAACAGCAGGGAATCGCGCAGGCCGCGGAAGGACTCGGCCACGAAGTCGGCGTCGCGGTAGACGAAGCTGTACTGGAAGTCGGGGTACTGACCCTCGAGCACGCCGAGAATGTGGTCCACCTCGCTGGTGGCGGTGATGGTGTTGGCGCCCACCTCCTTGTACAGGTGTAGCGAGACCACTTCCTGGTCCGCGAGCTGGGTGGCTCCCTCGGGCTCCTTTACCGTGTCGAGGACCTCGGCCAGGTCGCCGATCGTGATCCCGGGTCCGGCGGCGGGGATCTCGGTCTGGCGGATCTCCTCGAGATCCTCGAACTCGCCGAGGATGCGCAGCGGCAGGTGCAGGGGTCCCCGCCGGATCCGACCGCCGGGGAAGCTGATGTTGGCGATCTGCAGGGCGAAGCGGAGATCCTCCATGGTCAGACCGTACAGGCGCAGCTTCTCGAAATCGGGGCGGACCAGGATCTCCCGCTCGGCGCCCCCGATGACCTCGGCCTGGCTGATGCCCTGGATCTGCTCGATCGCCGGCTTGACGATCTCGCGGGCGAACTCGGTCATGGCCGCCAGGGGATCGTCGCCGCCCAGGACCAGGATGGCGATGGGCCGGGCGCCGGGATCCCAGCGCAGGATCAGGGGCCGGTCGGCGTCCTCCGGGAAATCGTCGCGGTAGGCCGCCCGGTCGATCGCCTCCCGCAGGTGCAGGTTGGCGAAGTCCATCTCGGTGCCCCACTCGTACTGCACGGTGATGGTGGACACTCCCTCGCGGGTTTTCGAGACGACGTGCCGGACGCCCGCCAGGCCCGTGATCACCTCCTCCAGCGGCTGGGTGACCAGACGGGCCAGGTCGTCCGCCGGCGTGTCCTCGTAGTTGGTGATCACCGTCAGGTTGGGGTAGTTGATGGCGGGCAGCAGGTCGACCGGCAGGCGATCCAGGGCCAGCAGGCCGATCAGCACCAGGCCGGCGAACAGCATCAGGATGGCGACGGGCCGGCGGACGGCGGTCTTGATGATCATCGCGACGTCCCCGTTTCGCCGCCGGCCGGGTCCCAGCGATCCACCGGTGGCCGCGTGCGGCGGATGCTGATCTTGGCCTCGTGAGCGAGGGTCAGGTGGTCGCTGACGACCACCCGCTCCCCGGCGGCCAGGGAGCCGCCGCTATGGACCTGCAGGATCTCCACCCAGCTGTTGTTCTCGAGGCCGGTGGTCACGTAGAGCCACTGGGCCCGGTCCTCGTTGATCTTGAACACGAGGGGCCGGTTGTCCCGGGTCAGGACCGCGGCCTTGGGCACGGTAAGCCGATCGGGGTAGATCCAGCCGGCGATCTCGGCCCTGACGAACATGCCAGGGCGATAACGGCCGTCCGGGTTGGGAAACCGGATGATCACCTCACACGTCCGGCTGGCCTCGTCAAGCCGGGGGCTGATCACGTCGACCGTGGTGCGCAGGGTGTCCCGGGTGGCGGGGATGGCCAGCAGGACGGGCCGGTCCGGCACCAGGTTGCCGAGGTCGGCCTCGAGGACGTTGACCACCGCCTCGAGCCGGTCGTTGTTGAACACCGAACAGATCGGAGCGCTGACCGACACGATCTCCCCGGGAACGACGTTAAGGCCCTGGACGGTGCCGGCAAAGGGAGCCCGGATCTCGGTGTTCTCCAGGTTGAGCCGGGCTCTTTCCTCGGACACGCGGGCCTCGGCGAGGCCGGTCCGCTGCTCGAACACCTCCTGGCGGAAGGCGCCTTCCTGCAGGGCACCCAGTTCCAGCTCGAGCAGCCGCGCCTGGAACTCGTCGCGGGTCAGGTTGCCTTCCTCGTGCATGCGCTCGAGGTCTCGCCGCCGGTCCCCGAAGGCGGAGATGGCCTCGTGGTTGATCTCGAAGGTGTCCGCCTCAGCGGCGATCTGGGAGAGGGCCTGGAAGTGGTAGTACCGGCTCTCCTGGAGGGCCAGGCTGTACTCCCGGGGGTCGATCCGGGCCAGCAGCTGGCCCTTCTTCACCCGGTCGCCGTCCCGGACCAGGACCTCGACCAGTTCGCCCGCGATCTTGGTCCGGATCTCGACCGAGCGGGGAGTCCGGATGGCGCCGTCGGCGAACACCGACACCACCAGGTCGCCGCGTCTGACCTCGCCGGCGTCGACCTTGATGGCCTTTTCCTTCTTCTGCGGCTTGTCCGCCTCGGCGGTGGTGTCGGCGGCGGCGGTGCTGTCCGCCGCGGCATCCTCGCCCTCGCCTTCCCCGCCGCAGCCGGCCGCGGCCAGGGTGACGGCGATCGCGAACAGCCAGACGAGCCAGCGACCCCTGGGCTCGGCGCCGGCGGGCGACGCCCCGGAACTCGAGATCAAACCTGCCGAAATCATTATTGGTAGCCTTTCTGGTGGCCGGTCCGCCCTGGCGGTGGTCCCGGCGTCGGGGTCAGGGAGCCATCCGGTAGCAGATGACCTCCATGGGCGCTCTTTCCTCTGCCTGGTCCGATTCCTCGCCGCTGACTCCCTGCATGGAGCGGAAGGCGTCGGTCGCCCCCGTGATCACAACGATCAGGTCCCGCCCCGGAAACAGCAGGGCGTCCTGCTCGGGATCGCCCGGGCAGGCGATCTGGACCTGGTTCCGGTAGTGGCCGGCGGGATCGAAGACGTCGAAGGTGGCCAGGATCCCTTCGGGCTGATCCCGGTTATCGTGGCTGTTGCCCACCCAGAGCTGGCCGTCGGGGGTCACCCTCAGGCTGGCGATGTCCGGGTCGGTGTCCTCGACCGCCACCTCGCGGGGCGGCAGCGGGTAGTTGCGGCCGACGGCCTTGAGGTTCAGGACGGTCTCCTGCTTTTCCTCGGCGATGCGCTGGCGGCTCCGGTACTCGCGCTCGATGACCCGCTCGAGGGTGCCGTCCGGAGCACGCACGAAGACCGCGTAGCGATTGCGCTCGGGGGCGGTGTAGACCCGGCCGTCCGGGCCGAGGGCCATCCGTCCGCCCCAGACGAAGTCGATCCCGCTCTCGGTCAGGACCCAGCCGCTGGCGTTGCCGTAGTCGATGGGGTATTCCTTGGCCTCGTACCGGCACAGCTCGGTGCCCTCCTCGTCACAGCTGGCCAGGAAGAATTGCTGGTCCATGCCGCCCTGGGGACCGCCGAAAGACATGTGGAAACCGGCCAGGATGATGTTGCCCCCCCGGCTCATGCCTCGCGCCAGGACCCCGAAGCGGCCCTGGCTGGGGTCGGTGCCGCTGAGGTTCATCGTGCCGGCGGGGATCCCCTCCCGGTCGATCTTGACCACCTTGCCGGGAAAGGACTGCACCAGGCCGATCTCGCCGGCGGGCAAGAAGAACATGTCGCCGGGGCGGCGGACCTCGCCGGGGCCGTCCCCTTCCCGGGACAGAGTCTTCAAGAACTCTCCGGTGGGGGAGTAGACCTGGACCTCGGACAGCTGGCCGTCCAGCAGGTACAGGTTGCCCTCGTCGTCGGCCAGAGCCTGGGCGATGGCGCCGAAGAAGACCTCGTCGTCATCGCCGCCGGCCCGCCACTGTTCCTCCACCTGGATCACCTCGACCGCGCCCGGCGGCGCGGCGGGATTGCGCACGTGGAGCACGCCCTCGACGAGCATCTCCTCGCCGGCCTGGGCGGCGGGCAGGAAGGGAGAGAGCAGGCACGAGAGCGCGGCGAGCAGGCAGGTCAGGGCCCACCCCGCCGCGGTGAGTGAATGCGTGGGTGTTACGGGAGACATGGTAGCCGTCCTTCGGTTCGGCCGTGCGAATCAGATCGCGGGCCTGGTTCGATATCCGGCTAAGCGTAATTCAGCCGGGTCGAGATCCTCAGAGGATCTGGTAGCAGATCACCTCCATGGGTGCTGGCTCCTCCTCGTCCTCGGGGGTGGCGCTCCCGCCGGCCCCGCCGCCGATCTGCATCATGATGGCGTCGATGAAACCTGTCACCACCACGATCCGGTCCCCGCCGACGAAGAAGAGACCGTCCCGGACAGCGTCTCCCGCGCAGGGCACGGCGACCTGCTTGAGGAAGTTGCCGGCGGGGTCGAAGACGTCGAAGGTGGCCATGATCCCCTCCGGCTGGGACCGGCTGCCGCGGCTGCTCAGGACCCAGATCGACCCGTCGGGTGCCACGCGGATTGACCCGATGTCCGGCTCGTATTCCTCCACCACGAATTTACCCTGGATTCCCTGGGCGGTGGTCTGCTCCTCGATTTGGTCGAAGATGAACTTGGCGAGCGCGGGGTCGTCGTCAGTGCGCTGGTAGCTTTCGTATTCCCGCTCGATGACCCGGTCCAGGCTGCCGTCGGGGTTGAAGACCTTGATGGCGTACTCGTTCCATTCGGCGGGAACCAGGACCTTCCCCTCCTCGGTGATTCCCCAGCGCTGCCAGATGTAGAACATCTGCTGCTCGGTCATCGTGAGGTCGGCGGCGGCCCAGGTGTAGCTGATCTCCCCGTACCGGGCTTTTTCCTGCCCTTCCTCATCGAAGCTGGCCAGGTAGCATTCGCGGTTCTGAGCGGCAGCTGCCTGGTCGATGTGGACCGAGACACAACCCAGAACCAGGTTGCCTTCGCTCGACCTCCCGTCGGCCAGGGCCAGGATGCCGCCGGCGGTGGGATCGATGTTGCCCGGAGCGAGGTCACCGACGGGGTTTCCCTCCAGGTCGATCTTGATGACCTTGCCGGGGAACCGCTGCACCAGCCCGAGGCTGCCGTCGGTCATGAAGATCATGTTGCCGGGGTTGCGAACCTCGCCCGGCCCGTCTCCCTCGCGGCTCAGCGTCTTGAGGTACTCGCCGTCGGGGCTGAAGACCTGGACCTCGGAGAGCTGGGAGTCGAGCAAGTAGACGTTGCCGTCATCGTCGTCGAGCACCTGGCCGATCACCCCGAAGATCACCTCGTCGTCCTCGCCCCCGGCGCGCCACAGCTCCTCGACTTTCAGGGTCTCGACTCCCTGGCTGGGGGAGGAACCGTTCTTGACGTGCAGGACGCCGTCCGCATCGATTTCCTCGGCGGCGCCAAGCGGGCCGGAAACCAGGGACAGGCAGGCGAGAAGAGTGAAGGCGCCCGACCAGCGGGCGAACGGAATGGCGGTTTTCATCGTTGGACTCCTTGCGAAGAGACTGGGGAAGCTCCCGGTCCGCAGTTTTGCTCGGCGCTGCGGAAAATTATCTCCGGCTGGCGATACGCGCCGAACCAAGTCCGGGAAAATGTCGATCCGGCTTACCCGTTGCGAGAAACCATTATTCGATCGTGAACGCGGCCGGACGCTACTACGGCGACCCGGACTTATTGTTACGGGGAATTCAGGTCGTAAGATCTTTCAGGCCAGCAGACTAGCAGAGGGCTGGTCGGGAGGCAACCACCAGAAACGGTGCGCGGCGACGAGGTGGTCGGCGGCCGTTGACGGAGAGGCCGAAATGATTGTAGACTTGCGTTTTCGCGGTCGGAATGGATCTTATATTTCAGGACCCGACCCCGACTGCAGGTGGGCTGGAACCCGGACCGCTCCCGGAACCGGAAAGGACCTCAACCGATGAAGTGGAAGTACAATTGCCCGCATTGCAAGACGGTTCTCAACCCGAACGTGAAGATCGTGGTTGCGGTTCGGCGCGGCAAGCTGCGGGGGTTGATGCTGCTGAGTCCCCGTCCGGGCAATTACCAGTTCATCTGCGATGACGACTTCGGAGCCCAGGTGAAGGATGGGACCTTGCTGGATTTCTTCTGCCCCGCCTGTGGTGTCGACCTGACCTCCGCCGCCTCGCCCAAGCTGGCCGAGATCGATCTCCACCAGCCCAACCAGCCGGTCAAGAAGATCCAGTTCAGCAAGGTTCACGGCGAGCACGCCACGTTCATCCTCGACGGCGAGACCGTGGTACCCTTCGGCGACGACGCCTTCCTCTACGACGAGGTCAACTTCTTCGGGGTCTGACCCTCTCCGCTTTTTCTGCGAGCTCTCCTGCTATTCGGCAGGAGGGCTCGTTTCTCTTGCCCAGCGCGCGACGAGATCGAGCGGCAGGTCGGCGGCGGGACCGGGACCGGCCGGCACCTCGGTCGCGATCCGGAACCCGGTCTCGGCGAGGGCGGCGACCAGGGCGGCCCTTTGATCCTTCTGGCCGGGGTTCCCGGGCGCGGCGGCCAGGGTGTAGTGGATGTCGTTGGGTCGGGTGGCGAAGAGTCTCACCATCTGGTCGTGGCTGCGACCTGGCCAGGGGATGAATCCCTCGCCGGCCAGGACGAGCGCCCTTTCGAACAGGCGAGGCTGCTGGAAGGTCAGGTGGATGGCGTCGGCCGCTCCCTCCCCGATACCGGCCAAAAGGACCGGCCCGGTGCCGAACCGATCCCGGGCCCAGCCGATGGCGGCCGCAGCGTCGCGCAGCACGAAGTCCTGCCGGAAGCGGTGGGGACCCCGGGGATGGGGAACCATCACCAGCAGATCGGGCAGATCGGCCAGCGCCTGGCCCAGCAAGCCGGCCAGGACGGCCGGCGAGTCGCGGCGGTCGCACATCAGCACCAGGTAGCGCGGACTTCCCGCGGGCGGGAAACCGGCCGGCAGGTACAGCGAACAGAGACGCAGCATCCCTTCGTGGTCGCTGTAGGCAATCATGGTCGAGCCGGTCTCGGGCAGGACCGAGCCGGTCTTCTCGGCGCGGGTCACCATCAGGCCCGTCTCGCCGAGCGTGGTGAAGATGGGGGAGGGATCCTCGCGGGGGTGGCGCCGGGCCAGGGCCTCGGCCACGGCGTCGAGGCGATAGTGGATCGACGGTTGCTCGAGCGCTGGCACGGCGCCGAGGCGCCCCACCACCGACTCCCGCCAGTTTTCCCGGAGCCGCAGCAGGGCCAACTGCCAGGTCAGCTGCGACCCGTCCGGCAGCGTTAGCTGGGCCAGCAGGTCGAACGGCCCGCTGGGCAAGGCCGCCAGGTCGGCCGTGCGCGTCAGCCGGTTCAGGCCTACCTGCACCGGCTGGTCCAGCCGCACCGGGCCGCCGCTGACCACCGAGCGCCCGGAAACGTCCTGGATCTTGACCTCCCAGGTGGCCGGATCTGTCCGGGTAGCCCAGGCGAGCAGCTCGATCTCCAGGGGCGCAGCACCCACAACCCGGTCGTTGACCCGGCCGCGCAGGACCGGCCGCGAGCGGTCGCTGGGGCCGAACGTGACCGGCGCGAAGCGCCGCCAGGGAACCCGTGGCGACTCCGAGTGGGGATCCTGGACCAGGGCGACCCGGCGGCGGATGCCGTCCTCGCCCACGCTCAGGTAGAAGACGTTCACCCCCAGCAGGGAGTCCACCGGCGGCGCGTAGGGAGCCAGGCTTGGCCACGGGATCTCTATCTCGTAGCTCGCTTCGCCGCTACCCAGCAGGCTGATCCGCGGGTCCAGCTCCAGGACCCGCTGGGAGATCGGCTCACCGTCCTTGCCTGCCACCGCGCCGACGGGCTGCTGATCGACAAGCCCGAACCCGAAGGTGAAGTGGCGCCGGCTCTGGTAGCTCCCGTCGTCCAGCGGGATCACCACGTTTACCAGCAGGCCGTCACCGTTGCGCCAGGGTTCCGGCCGGTCGAGGAAGCGGGAAGCGCGAATCCGGGCGCTCAGGCCGAGGCTCTCGGCGCGGTAGCGGAACTTCACCGAGACCTGGGGCCACAAGTTGCCGCCGCTGGTGCCGTCGTTCGGACGGAGAGTC
>CAZAHC010000005.1:0-8213 GCA_964484595.1 uncultured Fibrobacteraceae bacterium
TAGCGCGGAGGCATCGGGCTGGGAAGGTGTTGCACTTGCTCCTTGAACTCGCCACCCCGCAAAAATCCATACTGATAGGGGAATCAGAGCGAGTACTCGGCCATCCTGTCCTGCAGGATGTTCGCGAGCTGCTTCAGGCAGACCGAGCGCCGGTAGTAAACACCCTGGACGGTCTTCAGGCCGGTCAGCGACCGGATGCGCTCGATGGAGTATCCCATCAGGTAAAAGGCGCGCAGGACGATGCGGCAGATCTGGCTGAGCCGGTTCAGGGCATCCTGCAGGTAACTGAGCGCCTCTTCCTCCATGAGGTTGTCCAGCGGGGTGCGGTCGGTGTTGGCAACCCAGTCCAGCAGCGGCTCGATCGGAACCTGGGGGCGCCGCTGCCGCTGGCTCAGGATGTTACGGCAGCGGTTGCGGGCGACGGTGATGGTGAAGCGAACCAGGTCGCCGGTGAAACCCCCGCCCTCGCGGACGTACCGGAAGGCCACGGTCAGGGTCTCCTGGACCACGTCGTCCGCTTCCAGGCTGTCGGGCGGCAGGAAGCGCTCCACCGCGATGCGGGTCGGCTCGAGCAGCGCGGCGAAGAACCGGCGCTCCGCGTCCGGGTCGCCGGCCACCACCGCGTCCAGGACCTGATCCAGGACGGGGTGACCGACGCTGTTGTTACCTTCGCGAGGTTGTTTCACAATCAACAGCGGGGTTATAATGCCAGGGCCGCGGCCCACCGAACCGCGGCCGGAAAACCCCGGATCCATCTGCCGCCGGTCGGCGGGATAACCCGGGAAGAACTCGACGTTTGATGATTCTAAAGCAGGTCGTGTGACCTGTCCAGACCTGCCCGACGCCACCAGTGCGCTCGGCAAGTGGGGGAAACCATGCCGCGATCCTTCCTTTTCCGACTGGCGCCCCTGGCCGTTCTTCTGCTCGCCGGGTGCATGACCGCCGACCGCGCCGATGGCCCGCCGGCCGCCGACACGGTGTCCGCCGACTCGGTCGCCGTCGACCTCACCGGCATCCCCCTCTCGAAGCACCTGGAGGCTGCGGTCAGCGTCACGGCCGCCCGGCCGCACGAGGAAGATCCGGCCAGCCGCAACGACCTGGCGGACTGGGACCGGCTGGAGATCGCCATCCAGCGCCCGGCCTCACGGCAGGAGGCCGGCGCCGAGCTGTACGCCCGCTGGCAGGAGCAGCCGCGGAGCCTGCTCTGGCTGCAGACTGCCATCCGCTACGAGTACCTGCTGCACCGCGCGGACGAGCTGACCGACCGGGTCGCCGCCCTGGCGCCCGCCGACTCGGCCCACCCGGTCGCCTGCTTCGCCCGCGGCTGTCAAAACTACGGCTACGGGTCGCGCGGCGAGCACTTCCGCCAGGCGGCGCTGCGCGCGACGGAGCTGGACTCGGTCGGCCAGGTGCTGCTGACCCAGAAGCTGGCGATGGTCGACTCGGACCAGGGCGACAACCTGGCCGCGGTGGACCGCCTGCTGGCCACCCTGCCCGCCGCCCGCCTGGGCGGCCGCCGGCTCGAGATGCGCCACTGGTTTCACGTCGCCAGGTACCTGCGGCGAGCCGACCGCCTCGACGACGCCCTGCACGCCGCCGCGGTGGGCCTGCGCCTCTGCCACCGGACCGGCAGCCCCGCCTGGCGGGGCAAGTTCATGATCCTGCTGGCCGGCATCCGCGAGAGCCGGCGCGAGAACGGCGCCGCCCTGGCCCTGCTGGAGGCAGCCGTCCGTCTGGGCGAGAGCGCCGACCTGCCCTGGATCTTCCTGGACAGCAACGATCGCGCGGCCTGCCTGTGCAGCGCCCTGGGCGATCCCCGGGGCGCCATGGCCTACGATCGGCGCGCCCTGGCGCACAGCCTGGCCGTGGACGATTCCCTCAACGCTCCACGCAACCTGATGAACGTGGCTTACGACTTCCGGCTGCTGGGGCAGCTCGACTCCTGCCTGGTGTACATGCAGGAGGCTCGCCGCTGGGTCGAGGCCTTCGACGACGCGCGCAACAAGGCGATGTTACCGTTCCTCGAGGCGGAGTACTTCTGCCAGGTCGGCGACTACGCGACAGCCGACTCCCTGCTGGCCGTGGCCCAGGCCAGGAGCTCGCAGGCCAGCCTGGCGGTGGACGAGGCCCGGATGCTGCTGGGCCTGATCCGCCAGGGGCTGGAGATGGGACAGCCCGATCTGGCCTACCGGGCCATCGAGCGCCTGACGGAGCTGCGCAGCGTCCTGCACGATGAGCAGCCCGACCAGAATCTGGTGGCCGACTTCGAGATCGCCACGGCCGACTTCCTGGCCGGCCAGGGCGAGTTCGTGCTGGCCCGGGAGGCCCTGGATCGAGCCCGGGAGGCGGTCGCCGCGGGCGGTGGGGAGAACAAGGCCTGGGATTACCATCGCAGTGCGGGGGAGCTGGCGCTGCGGCGGGACGACCTGCCGACCGCCCGGGCCGAGTTCGAGCAATGCCTCGAGCTGGCCCGGCAGTCCGGCAATCCCGACCAGCAGGTCACCAGCCGGTTCCATCTCGGACACAGCCTGCTGAGGATGCAGAGCTGGGACGAGGCGCGGCAGCTCTTCGCCGCCGATCCGGACACCGGGCGCTACGGAGGCCGCTTCCGGACCCGGCTCTCGGCGCTCGTCTTCCAGGGCCGGTCCTTCTCGCTGGAAGGGAAGCACCTCGAGGCCCTCGCTCACTTGCGCCGGGCCGAGTCGTTGCTCACCCCCTATTCACCGCCGGAGCTGGCCGCCCAGGTGCAATACGAGCTGGCGCGGTCCCTGGCCGCGACCGGCCGGCCCGCCGCCGCCCGGGCTGCCCTGCTGGCGGCCAGGGGCCAGCTGGCCGCCGAGGCCCGGGCCATCGTTCCGGAGCTGAAGGCGTTCACCGAGGAGATCCGGCGCGATGTTACCGAGGCCCTGGTCGATCTTTACCTCGGCGCCCCGGATCTGGCCCCCGGGGGGGAGGCGATCGAGCACTCGCTGCAGCTGGTCCTGGGGTTGCGCGAGCAGGATCGGGCCGCCGGCCGGCCGCAGGACGGCTCGTGCCTGGCTGTCTTCTTCGTCGGGCGGGAAAACTCTTACCTGTGGGTCGGAGCGGGCGAGGTCCTGTCGGTTCATCGCCTACCGGGACGGGACGAGCTGAGCCGGCGGATCGCCCCGGTGCTGGCCGACCTGTCGACTCCCGGCCGGGCCGTCGATGCTGGCGCCGCCGGCGCCCTGGCCTCGTTGTTACTGGATGAAGTCCTGCCGTCCTGGCCGGAGGGCGGGCTCTTGCGCATCTCCTCGGACGACCTGCTGCACGCCCTGCCGTGGTCCGCCCTGCCCCTGGACGCGGACGGCACGCCGGCTCTCGAGCGTGGACCCATCGCCGAAATGGCCGGAGGGAAGGCTTCTGCCGCTCCGGCCCCGACCCCGCGAACGCTCCTGGCGGTGGGCCTGGACAGCCATGCCGGCGGTGACGGCGGCCTCGGCGATCTGCGCCACGCGGAGGCCGAGGCGGCGGCCGTGGCAGCCCTCTGGCCCGCCGGCCGCGCCGTCCTGCGCACCGGCAGCGAGGCCTCCTGGGCCGGCGTCCTGGCCACCGGCCTGGACCGGGTATCGGCGCTGCACCTCGCCACGCACGCGGTGGTCCACCAGGGTGCGAGCAAGCGGGCGTCCCTGCGGCTCGCCGGGCCGGAAACGAACACCCCGCTCACGCTCCGGTCAATCGCCGACCTGAACCTGCAGGCCGATCTAATCTACCTGTCCTGCTGCGAGGGAGCGCGCCTGAGCCGAGGGGGGGCCGGGTTGACCGGTTTCGCGCGCGCCTTCCTGGCCGCGGGCGCCCGCACCGTGATCGCCTCGTCCATCCGGGTGGACGACGAGGCCTCGCTGGCCCTGGCCCGGAACTTCTACGGACACTGGCTGGCCGGAAAGAGCAAGGCGGCCGCTTTGCGGGCCGCCCAGCTCGAACTGCGTGCCGCCAGGCCGAAATGGCGACATCCCTTTTACTGGTCGTTCTACCGGATCATCGGAGCTGCCGGTTGACCCGGATTAGTTCCCCCAGGGGAAGCCGCCCTTTCCGGACGGGGCGGTCTTGCCGTTGCCTCCCGTGCCGTTCTGCATGCCCCAGCGCGAGAAGTGCCAGGTCTGGTAGGTGATCTCGGTGCGCGGATCACCGCCGCCGGTCACCGTCTCCAGGTCGGAGAAGAAATAGGTCCAGTCGCCTCCCTGCCACTGGCGCCAGAAGTAGAACTTGTCGTACCTCATCGACGACGGCAACCACGGCGGATAGCACAGGGTGACCGTCACCGGTTGCTGGAACTGCATCCCGTGCGGCTCGAGCAGGTAAACGGCCGGATAGCCGACTCCCCCGCCGAAGCTGTCGTCGTAGCGGGGTATCCAGATGGAGATCTCGATCGGTTCGGTTTCCAGGGCTTCGTCTCTGCTACGGCCGGCCAGTTCGATGGCGCGGCCCTCTGGATCATCCGGCGCGCCGCGCGGGGCGGGAGGAACGGGCTCGGCCGGTATCTCGGGCAGGGCGAAGGCGGGGATTTCCACCCTGAACTCGTAGTCGGGATAACCCTGGGCGGCCCAGGAGTCCGGTACCCCCGAGATCGTGCCGCCGAGGTGCGGGTAGATATCCCCGGAGAGGACTTCCCAGTCGCTGTGGTTGCTGGCCTCCCAGAGCTCGCGCAGTAGCTCCTGGATCGGCTCGCTCATGAGCTGGATTCTCACGTCCGTGGACATGGACTCGGCGACGGTGAATTGGTCGGCTTGAGTATCTGAAGAAGGGCGGACGATGTTTCCGTTCTGATCGCCACAGGCGCTGAAGAGCAGGATCAGCGAGGCGCTGGCCAGGAGTGCTATCGCGTTGCGTTTCACCTTTCGACCCCCCAGTGAAATCGGCATTACCGACGGACTTCGGATTTGTGATCTCTGCTTCCTTTTTGGGAACAATGAGCTCCCTGGTTTTTCCAAATAAGTCGGCTATCCTTGGTTATTCTAACAGTTCGCGGCAGCAGGCGTCAAGTCCCGGTGCCCGGTGAAGCGCCGCAGCTGTTGTCGTTCGTTGTCTCGGCCAGCTGTCGTACGGCCGCCCGGATCCGGCGCCGGACGGGCCAGGTTGTCAGCAAGGCTGCTATCCCCAGCAGGCCGAGCAGGTGCACCGGCAAGGGCGCCGCCTGGACGCGATAGGCCAGGAAGCCGGCCAGGTCGGCCCGCCGGAAGGTAACGCTGATGCCCCCCAGAGGCGCCAGATCCGCAGGCACGGGCTCGAGGATCGCCCGGTACTGCCCCTTTTCAGGCAGGGAAACAGCAGCCGGGATCTCGAGGCTGGTGTTCTCGGTGCGCCCGCTCCAGCTGAAGGATCCGTCCAGGTTATCGATGGTTACCTGGTAGGCGGTGGCCCCGCTGATCGACCGCCAGGAGAGGGTGGGAGTTGCCTCCCGGATCACCTCTCCTTCGACCGGCCGCTCGAATCCGGGCGCCGCTGGCCCGCCGCGTGTAGCGCCATCCCGCCCGGGGGCCGTGGGCGACAGCAACACGGTTAGGGCCAGCGACGCCGCCAGGGCCAGTCCTCCACCCGAGGCCAGGGCCGCGACGGGCCGCTTCCAAAGCAGGCGTAACCAGATGCCTTCTTCCCTGGGTTCCCCTATGGGCTCCCGGTCCGCCTCGATGGAGATCCGCCCGGCGCGGGCCCAGGCATCGAGCTTGACATGGAGAAATTGCTGCAAGCGGCAGGCGTCACAGACCTGCAGGTGCCGGTCCAGTTCCCGCTGCAAATCGGGATCGCAATCGGGAAGCCCGCAGCGCCATACCTGTTCGCCCAACTCAGGCTGGACGCATTCGAAGCGGTGGCTGGAATCGGTCTTGCCCTTCATCGCGTCTCCTTGCCGTTCCTCGCGTCAGCTCGATCCATCTCTCTCAGGTGGGGCTGGCGGGTCTCGATGACCTCGTTCGCCGCCCGGGGAACAAGGATCCCCGCAGGATTTCAAGAGATCGCCCCGGATCTTTCCGCCAGCCGATAATCGCCCGGAAACGGCCCGTAAGGGCCGGAAACGACCTCCTGATCCCATGGTACCCTGCGGCCTGGTTCGCTGTCGCCGGGTTTTTCAGGAATCCCTCAAGTCATCCCGCCCCGAATCGATCCAATTGAGTAGCCAATATCAGTGGCAAGGGGACCACCCGTGTGCCCGGCAGGGGCGCTACGGGCGAGCCCGGTGAGCCGGGCTGTCATTTCCAGGTTGGTGTCCGGCCGGTGTGCTATTGCCGGGGGAGTTGGATGAGACGCCTATTTGTGTCCGCGACTATCGGGGTAGCAGTCTGCCTGGCAGCCGGCAGCGCCGGGGCCGCCGGGACGCCGGCCGGGTTCGACATCACGAGCCAGGCCACGGTGACCTTCACCGTCGACGCGGACACCTTCAGCACCATCAGCAACCTGGCCACCCTGAAGGTGGTTCAGCTCCTGGACGTTACCCTGACCTGGCAGGACGCATCCCCGGTGACGGTGAACCCGGGGGATCCGGCCCGGGTCCTGACCTTCCTGGTGACCAACACCGGCAACGGCGGCGATACCTTCACCCTGACCGGGAACCCCGAGCTCGGGGGCGACGACTTCGACCCGGTTCCGGTTGCTCTCTATCTGGATGCCGACGGGAACGGGGTCTACGACCTGGGCACGGACGAGCGGTACGTGGCGGGAGAGAACGATCCCTTCCTGGCCGCCGACGAAGCCCTGACCGTCTTCGCCCTGAACAAGATCCCCCTGGCGACCGGCGAGGGCGAGCTGGGGCTGTGCCAGCTCCGCGCCGACGGGAACATCGGCACCGGGCCCCCGGGCACCGTGTTTCCGGGGGCGGGTGAGGGCGGCGCCGACGCGATGGTCGGGACCAGCGGCGGGACCGGTTCCGACCGCGGCTCCTACGTCGTGTCGGCGGTCGTGGTCGCGGTCGAAAAATCGGCCACGGTGCTCGATCTCGACGGGGGTGCCGAACCGGTCCCCGGGGCGCTGGTAACCTACACCATCATCGTCTCGGTCGCCGGCTCGGGAACCGCCCGGGAAGTGATCATCACCGACCCGATCCCGCCGAGCACCTCGTATCACGCAGATTCCTTGACCTTGAACTCGGTTCCGCTGACCGCCGACGCCGACGCAGACGCCGGCGACGTGGGCGGGACGACACCGGAAACGGTCACCGTGGTCCTCGGCGATCTGACCGAGGCCTCGTCTGGCCAAACGATCACCTTCGCGGTGACGATCGACTGATCGAAGGGAGGCACTGATGAAGAGCTTGCTGCGAATTCTCGTCTCGGCCGCGCTGCTGGCGGCAGCCGGTCTGTCCACGGCTCTGGCCGCCGAAGGCACCATCGAGCTGAGGACCGTGGCCGAGACGGAGCTAGAGGTTGTCAACGAGGAGGGGGTGAGGGAGATCCTCCGGGAAGAGGCCGCCACGGTCGTTCCCGGTGACGACGTGATCTTCACCATCCACTTCGCCAACGTCGGGTCCGAACCCGCGGAGAACGTCGTCATCACCGACCAGATCCCGGAACACATGCTCTTTCGCGATCTGGAGGGCGGGTACGAAGGTGCCCTGGTGACGATCTCCGTCGACGGGGGCGGCCGTTACGACTTGCCGGGGAACCTCGTCGTTACCGACGACCAGAGCGGGGAACGGCCCGCCGAGGCTCACGACTACACCCACTTGCGGTGGACTCTGCCCGCGCCGGTGGCGCCGGGCGAGAAGGGTTTCGTGGTCTACCGGGCACAGTTGCAGTGACCGGAAGGCCGGAAAGAGGAGGTAGAGAGTGAAGAGGCGGTATGAATTCCTGGCCGGAGCGACGCTGCTGTGCAGCTTGTTGCTGTCCGGCCTGTCGCCGCCGGCGCGCGCCGATGGCACCGCGTCCGGAACCACCATCAACAACACGGCGACGGTTGATTACCAGGTCGGCGGAGTCGACCAGACCCAGGTCAGCAGCAACACGGCCACCTTCCTGGTGGACAACAAGGTCGACCTGACCGTGACCACCATCGACGCGGCGATCGTCAGCGTCGTACCGGGCGCGGTGAACCAGGTGCTTACCTTCACCGTGACCAACAACGGCAACACGACCCAGGACTACTCGCTGGCCGCCACGGCCTCGGCCATCGGCGCCTTCGGCGAGACGGAGTCCTGCGACGCCGACAACGTGAGGGTCTTCGTCGACACCAACGGCAACAGTGCCTACGACCACGGCACGGACACC
>CAZAHC010000005.1:8223-32057 GCA_964484595.1 uncultured Fibrobacteraceae bacterium
AGCTGGTCGCCGACGCGGCCGAGTACGTGTTCGTCGTTGCCGACATCCCCCTGACCACGGTCGACGGCGACGTCGCCTCCTACGACCTGACGGCGACGACGGCCCAGGGCGGCGGTGCGGGATCGCAGGGGGCGGACATCACGGCCGACGACAGCGGTGTCGCGGACGATCCCGCCGTCGTGCAGATCGTGTTCGCGGACGGCGCCGGGACTACCGATGCGGCCAACGACGGCCAGCACTCCAGCAAGGACGGCTACCAGGTCGTCACGGCCACCATCACGGCGACGAAGAGCTCCGCGGTGGACAGCGACCCGATCAACGGCGGCACGAATCCCAAGGCGATACCGGGAGCCACGGTGGAGTACTCCATCGACGTGAGCAACACCGGCAGCAGTACCGCCTCGGGCGTGACCGTGGTCGATGCGATCCCGGTCAACACCAGCTTCGTGGTGGGGTCGGTGGGCACCACCCCCGCTTCGGGGCCGACCGTGGAGTATTCAAACGACTCCGGGTCCACCTGGACGTACACCCCGACCGACGGGGGCGACGGGACCGATCCCGCGGTGACGCACTGCCGGGTGACGTTCGCCAGCATCGCCAACGGCGGTTCCGGTCAGGTGGTCTTCCAGGTCATGGTCGAGTAAGGCCGGGAAGCCGAGGAGAGTCGTGGCGTGCTCCGCCCAGCGATGGGACGGGCCTCGCCGGGGCAGGGATCGCCCGGAGAAGCCGGGCGAAAGGTCCTGCCGTCGGCCAGGCGCGCAACCCGAGTGGCAGCCGAGACCCAACCGGTATCGGTGGAGGGTGTCGGTCGGTAGGCCATTCCCCGCCGCGCTCGTCTTCTTGCTCCTGCTGCAGGCCGCCGGGTCGATCCTGGCTCCCGTCGCCAGCCTGGCCCAGACCCCGCCGGGTACCGAGATTCCAAACACCGCCCTTGCCACCTACAGCGCCGGAACCGTGACGGGCCTGACCTCCGCGTCCAACACGGTGACGGTCGTCACGATGGTCGCCCGGACGCCGTCGGTCCTGGAGTTCCTGCAGTACGCGCCTTCTGCCGCCGGCGCCGAACCAGTGGTGGTCCCGGCCCCAGCCTACAGCGCCAGCGGAACCGACGCGGGTCCTTTCGAAACCTTGCCTCCTCCTGAGCCGCCGGGCGGTGGCGAACCGCTGGATCTGGCGCAACCGGTGCCACTCGTGGCGGCCACGGTCTTCCATCAGGGTGATCCGATCTTCGTGCGCTTGACCGACCCGGACCAGAACCTGGACCCGCTGGCGGCCGAGACGGTTCTGGTCAGGTTATCCAGCGGCGACCCCGCTGACAGCGAGCTGTTGCGGCTCGGCGAGGTCGCCCCCGGGGCCGGCATCTTCGCGGGATACATCCAGTCCACGGCCGGGATGTCTCCCGTACCCTTCGACGGGCTCTTCCAGCTGGCCGAGGGAGCCGCCCTGAAGGCCTCCTACGCTGACATTGCCGACGGCAGCGACGCCTCTGGCGCCGCCATCGTCGTGGACCCGTGCGGCCTGGTCTTCGACAGCGCGACGGGCCAGCCGGTAGACGGCGCCCTGGTCACGCTGGTGGACGCCACGACCGGTCTACCCGCCACCGTGCACGGCGACGACGGCCTGAGCAACTTTCCCGCCACCATCGTCTCCGGAGGCGAGGTGACCGACGCCGGCGGTCGGCACTACGACTTCCCACCGGGAGGCTTCCGTTTCCCCTTCCTGAACCCGGGCGACTATCGCCTGGAGGTTGCGCCCCCGGCCGGATTCACCGCGCCCTCGCAGGTGGCGACCACGGTGCTGCAGGCCTTGCCGGGCGGGCCGTTCGCCATCGCCGAGCCGGGCTCGCGCGGCGAACCGTTCTCCCTGAACCCGGGACCGGCGATACACCTGGACGTCCCTGTGGACCCGGCCCCGGCCACCGAACAGCTCACCCTGGAAAAGACGGTCAACCGGGAGCTGGTATCCCACGGCGACTTCCTGCAGTACTGCCTGCGGCTGGAAAATCACGGGGAGGGCCCGGTGCTCCAGGTCGCGATCGCGGACTGGTTGCCGCTCGGTTTCCGGTTCCAGTCCGGCTCGGTGCTGGTCGCGGAGGCGCCGGCTGCGGATCCGCAGATCGCCCCGGACGGCGGCACCCTCACCTTCTCCCTGGGCACGGTCCTGCCGGGTGCGACCGTGACGGTCCGTTACGTCGTCGAGGTGGCGGCCGGCGCCCGCGTCGGCGAGGCGGTCAACTCGGCCCAGGCCACGGGCGATGCCGGTGTCGCCTCCAACCTGGCCCGGGCGGTGTCGCGGGTGCGCGAGGCGTTCTTCAGCGACGCCGGCTTCATCGCCGGGCGGGTGATCGTCGACAACTGCGGCGACCGGCCAACCACCGCCGAGGACGGTTTGCCCGGGATGGGGATCTACCTGGAGGACGGCACCTATGCCGTGACCGACGAGCTGGGGATGTATCACTTCGAGGGGGTTCCCCCGGGCAGCCACGTCGTCCAGCTGGACCTCGGCAGCTTGCCGGACGGCTTCGAGCCCACCCGCTGCCTGGACAACAGCCGCTTCGCCGGTTCGGCATTTTCCCGGTTCGTCGACCTCACGGGCGGCATCCTGTGGCGATGCGATTTCCATCTCCGCCGCCTCCCGGAGCCGGTTCCTGATCCGGTCCCCGAGCCGATCTCCGCCGAACAAGCGCAGGCGGCCGCCTCGCCGGCCGTGCCGTCGTTCGACGAAGCCTGGCTGGCGACCGCGGGGCCGGGGCGGGAGTGGCTCTGGCCGGAGCCGGAATTCTCGCCGCCGATCCCGAGCCTGAAGCTGGCCGTGAAGCACCATCCGCGCGAGGTCCTCGAGCTGTGGCTCGGCGGGGAACCGGTTTCCCCCCTGAACCACGACGGGGTCCGGCAGGACGAGCAGCGCGGGGTGGCGGTCAGCGTCTGGTCCGGTGTGGACCTGGTGGAGGGGGACAACCGCCTGACGGTGGTCGCGAGGGACCAGCAGGGAACTGAGCTGTGGCGCCTGGAGCGGGTCGTGCACTACTCGGGACCGCCGGTTTTCGCCGAGTTCCTGCCCGGGCAGTCCACCCTGGTGGCCGACGGCAAGACCGCGCCGAAAATCGCGGTCCTGCTCACCGACCGGGACGGCTTCCCGGTCCGGGAAGGAGTGATCGGCGAGGTGCGGGTCGATCCGCCCCACCGGACACAGCAGGAGCTGGCGGCCTTCCAGCGCGATCCGCTGGCCGGCCTGCCGCGCCGGAGTCCGACCTACGTCGTCAGGGAAGATGGAATCGCCCAGGTCGAATTGCAGGCCACCACCCGCACCGGGGAGGCCGTGCTGCACTTCCGGTTCGCCGAGCAGGAACAGGAGATTCGCGCCTGGTTGCAGCCGGGGGAACGCGACTGGATCCTGGTCGGCCTGGCCGAGGGCACCGTGGGTTACAACACCCTCAGCGGCAACCTGGAGAACCTGGCAGCCGGGGGCCACGAGGAGGATTACTACGAGGACGGCCGCCTGGCCTTTTACGCCAAGGGACGCATCAAGGGCGAATGGTTGCTGACCGTGGCCTTCGACTCGCGGAAGGAGTGGGAGACCGACGGGAACAGCCTGCACCAGGTCATCGATCCGGACACCTACTACACCCTCTACGGCGACGCGACCCGCCAGGAACACGACGCCGCCAGCGCCCGCAAGCTCTACCTGAAGCTGGAGCGCCGGCAGTTCTACGCCCTCTTCGGGGATTTCGAGACGGGCCTGACGGTCAACGAGCTGGCCCGTTACAGTCGCAGCCTCAACGGCTTCAAGGCCGAGTTGCGGAGCAAGCGTCTCGGCTTCAACCTGTTCGCCAGCGAGACCGGTCACGGTTTCGTCCGGGACGAGATCCGCGGCGACGGCACGAGCGGCCTGTACCGGCTGTCGCGCCGGGATGTCGTTCTCAACTCCGAGAAGGTTTTCCTCGAGACCCGCGACCGGTTCCGCAGTGAGGTGATCCTGGCCAGCCGCCGCCTGACTCGCCACCTCGACTACAACATCGACTACGACTCCGGCACCCTGTTCTGCAAGGAGCCGGTTCCCAGCAAGGACGCCCAGCTCAATCCGGTCTTCGTGGTCGTCGATTACGAGACGCGCGGCCAGGTGGACAGCTTCGCCAATTTCGGTGGCCGGGGAGCGGTAACCTTCGGCGAGCGCCGCCTGGAGCTGGGCGCAACCTTCGTCCACGAGGAACAGTTTAACGGGAAAGGCGAGTTGCTCGGCTGCGACGCCCGCCTCTGGCTTGACCGCTGGACCGAGCTGAAGGGTGAGTACGTCCAGAGCGAGACCGACCTGGCGGCGCGGCACCAAGCCTACCTGGCTGAGCTGGCCCGGCGGGCCGGGCGGCTGCAGGGCCGGGCCTATCTGCGCGAGCAGGAGTCGGGATTCGGCCTTGGCCACCAGAACCTGGGCGAGTCGGGAACCCGGAAGGTGGGTCTCGATCTGCGTTACGAGTTCGGCTCGGCCTGGAACTGGGACGGCAAGGCCTTCCGCCAGTTCAACCTGAGCACCGACGCCGAGCGAGACTTCGCCGAGGCCAGGCTGCAGTGGCGGCGGGCGAACCTGGCGGCCCACATCGGCTGGCGGTACGCCTGCGATCGTTTCGCCGACGGCAGCGAGCGGCAGTCCGACCAGATCGCCACCGGCGCCAGCCTGTGGGCCTATCGCAAGCGGCTCCAGCTCCTGGTCGAACACGAGCAATCCCTGCCGGACCGGGACCGGAACGCCGACTTCCCCACCCGGACCAGCCTGGGTGCGGATTACCGGGTGACCGAGGATCTGACCCTGCTGAGCCGGTACGAGTTCACCAGCGGGGCGACCGAGACTACCCACGGCGCGCGGGTGGGTCTCCGGGCGTCCCCCTGGACCGGCGGCCAGGTCAGCACCTCGCTCGAGCGCCGGTACTCCGAGAACGGCAGCCGCGTCTTCGCCAACCTGGGTCTGCGCCAGCTCTTCCGGGTCGGTTCCCGCTGGAACCTGGACGTCGGGCTGGACCACAGCCGGGCCGAGACCGGACCAGGGCATAGGCGCTTCAACGAGAACGTGCCGCCGGCTTCGGGCAGCCCCGAGGGATTCACCGCCGCTTCCCTGGGCACGCACTACCGGGCCGGGAAGTGGCAATGGAACAACCGGTTCGAGATCCTGCACTCTGACCAGGAAGACAGGTGGAGCGTGGTTCCGAGTGTGCTGGTCGAGCCGAAGGCCGGCCTCGGCCTGGCCGCCACCGCCCGGATGATCAGGCGGGAACCCAGCGGGAGCGCGCCGGGGACCGACACCGACCTGCGGCTCGGCCTGGCGGTCCGCCCCCGGCACACGCGGTGGACCGTCCTGAACCGCCTGCGCTGGTTCTCCTCCACCGCCAGGGGCCCGACGCCGGCGGCCGCGGCTGGAAGGTCGTCAACAACCTGGCTCTCAACTACCACTCGCGGCGGCACACCCAGGTGGCGGTGCACCTGGGAGCCAAGTACCGGCGCGAGGACCTGGGCGGGAGGAGTTTTTGCGGCTGGACCGACCTGGTCAACCTGGAGCTGCGCCAGAACCTGGGCCGGCGCTGGGACATCGGCCTCCAGCACAGCATCCTGCACTCGTGGCGGTCGGGGCAGCTCGATCGCAGCGCCGGCGCCTCGGTCGGCTTCAACTTCCTGCAGAACGTCTGGACCAGCCTGGGCTACAATTTCGCCGGGTTCCGGGACGCGGATTTCTCCGGCGGCAGCTACACGGCCCAGGGGCCGTTCCTCCGGTTCCGGCTGAAGATCGACCAGGAAACCCTGGCCTCGATCCTGGGCCGTTCGCACGGGGTGAGCTATGAAGAATGAGATCACGGCCAAAGGTGCGGGCCTGTCCCTTGCGCTGATGCTCGTTGGGAGCCTGTTGCGGGTGGATCCGGCCGGAGCGGCGATCGCGGTGGACGACACCAGCAGCGCCCTGGGCAAGGAAGTCACCAGCCTGTCCTGGGATCACACGGTCGGGGCCGGTTCGAATCGAATCCTGGTGGTGGGGGTGTCGTGGCGCAGCAACACCAACAGCCTAAACAGCATCACCTTCGGGGGTACGGCCCTGGAATTGATCGACAACAAGGACGACGCCGACGTGGGCCGCGTGGCGATGTACAAGCTGCTCGCCCCGGCCGTCTGCCAGGCAACGGTCCAGCTCTCCTTCTCGGCCAACGTGAAGGTGATCGCCGGTGCCATCTCCTTTTCCGGCGTGGACCAGTCCAGCCCCCACGGGTCCTTCACGGCGGCCGACGGCGGCGACGACACCCCGACCATCACCGTCTCGAGTGCTGCGGACGAGCTGGTCCTGGACACCTTTCAAGCCGCCGGGAACGCCTCCTCCGCCTCCGCCGGGGCCGGGCAGACCCAGTACTGGTACGGCCGGACGCAGGGAGGCGCCAACGAGATCAGCGGCGGGGGCAGCACCGAGCCCGGAGCATCGTCGGTGACCATGTCCTGGTCCCTGGCCGGCAATGCCAACTGGTCCATCGGCGCTATTTCCCTCCGGCCGGCCTCAGGGGTGTCGCCTGATATCGTCTCGGCCAAGACCGAAACCACCTATTCCGATCCGATCAACGGCACGACCAACCCCAAGGCGATCCCGGGGGCCTTCGTCGATTACTCCATCACCACCACGAACCAGGGCGAGGGATCGCCGGACGCGAACTCGGTCATCGTCAGCGACAGCGTTCCGGCCAGCTCGGAGCTGTTCGTCGGAGATCTGGGCGGGGCCGGTTCGGGTCCGGTGCTCTTCACCGACGGCGCGATCGCCAGCGGCCTGACCTACTCTTTTACCAGCCTTGGCAGCACGACCGACGACGTGGACTTCTCGAGCGATGGCGGAGCGACTTTCGACTACACCCCCGTTCCGGACGGGAACGGTTGCGATGCCAGCGTGACCCATGTTCGGGTCAATCCCCAGGGCACCTTCAACGGCGCCAGCGGCGGGGACAGTCCCAGCTTCGACCTCCGGATCCGCGTGCGGGTCCAGTGAGATCGGGGTCGCGGGCCGCCACAAAGGCTGCCGATCCGGCCGGGACCTGTGCTATAATCGGCGCCGTCAGCACCCGGCTTCACTTACCCGGCTCCCCCTCAGGAGGACCCCCCATGCTCGGACGGCGTGTCTTGTTTGGCCTTGTCTGCTCCCTGACACTCATGGCCGGTTTCGCTCTGCCCGCCGCGCACGCCGCCGAGCGCGAGACCACGTGGATCGACACCTTCCGTAACGAGTTCATCAACTGGGCCACGACCCATGCCGAGACCTTCCAGTTCCCGGCGCCGGCCCTTTACGAGCAGGTAAACTGCCACATCACCATCGGTTGCCCGGCAGCGCCGGCCGACTGCGACCCCTGGGATCGGTTCGGCAACCTGCGGCTGCGCCACTTCGAGAGCGATACGACCTGGGTCGACTACGAGATCGCCAGGTTCATCACCCCCTACGACATCACCTTCGCCGGGGGACCGCAGACCTGCTCCTGGGTGATAGACGTCAGCGACTACCAGTTCCTGCTGCACGACGAGGTGACGCTGCTGCTGTACGTGGAGACCTGGATGGGCAACGACAACGGCTGGCTGCTGACCGTCCGGTTCGAGATGATCCACGGCGAGCCGGAGCGGGAACCCTTCGCCGTCGAGCGGCTGTGGACCACCGGCTACCTGGTTTACGGCGATCCGGACAACCCGCCCGAGGACTTCCTGGCGCCCGTCTCGGTGGACATCCCCGCCGAGGCGGTCTGGACCAAGTTCCGCGCCTTCTCCACCGGGCACGGCTTTCTCAATACCGACAACGCGGCCGAGTTCTCCATGAAGCTACAGGGGATCCTGGCGGACGACATGTACACCCAGCACTACCTGTGGCGGGACGACTGCGAGTACAACCCCTGCAGCCCCCAGCTCGGCACCTGGCAGTACGATCGCGCCGGCTGGTGCCCCGGCGACAAGGCCGAGGCCTGGGACGTGGACCTGACCGGTGAGGTGGTCCCGGGCCAGACGTGCCTGATGGACTTCAACGTGCAGCCCTACACGAACTGGTGCCGGCCCAACAACCCCGACTGCGTGGACACCCCGTCGTGCGAGTGTCCCGGCCACGCCTACTACAAGCTCGAGACCCAGGTCGTCTTCTACCGCGTGCCCGGCCCCACGGGCGCCCGGGAAACCGGCCTCGCTCCCTCCCGGCTGCGCCTGGTGGGGAACTACCCGAACCCCTTCAATCCCCGGACCACCATCGAGTACCACCTGGCCGAGCCGGGCGAGGTAGTCCTCTCGGTCTATGCTGCCTCGGGAGACCTGGTGCGCACGCTGCGCCAGTGGCACGACAGCCACGGCACCTTCGCCTGGACCTGGGACGGGAGGGACCGGGCCGGCAAGCCGGTGCCCGCCGGCGTGTACCTCTACGAGGTGCGCCACGGGGAGGAACGGGTGTCGGCCAAGATGCTGCTCTTGAAGTAGGCGCGTCGCGGCTCACTCGCCGATGATCTTCACGAGAACTCGCTTCTGGCGGCGGCCGTCGAACTCGCCGTAAAAGATTCGCTCCCAGGTGCCCAGATCCCGCTTCCCGCCGGTGACGGCGACGACCACCTCGCGGCCCATGATCTGCCGCTTGTGGTGGGCGTCGGCGTTGTCCTCGCCGGTGCGGTTATGGTGGTAGCGTTCCGGGCTCGGGTCGAAGGGAGCGAGATCCTCCAGCCAGCGATGGTAGTCCTCGTGCAGGCCGGGCTCGTTGTCGTTGATGAAGACGCTGGCGGTGATGTGCATGGCGTTGACGAGACAGAGGCCCTCGCTGACCCCGCTGGCAGCGATCTCGGCCTCTACCGCCGGCGTGATGTGAACGAAGCCCATCCTCTCCGGCACATTGAAGCTCAAGTAGGTCGTGTGAGACTTCATGGCTGAATCTCCTTGTCGAAAACAGTCGTCACAGGTCACTCCTTCCGCCGGAAGATACCCCGCGTTCCGGGCGCCGGGGCAAACCCGGTCTCGCCGGGCGGCAGGCTCTCGTGGGCTCCGATCGCCAGCACCCCGTCCGGCCGGAGGCTCTCCCACAGGCGTTGCAGGACCTCGACCTGCAGGTCCGTGGCGAAGTAGGTGAAGGCCAGGTTGCGGCACATCACGAGCTGGAAACGTTCGGCCGGCACCTCGGCGCGGATGTCCTGGCGCCGGAACTCCACCCCCTGCCGGTGCTCCGCCAGCAGGGCGAACGAGTTTCCCTTCCTGAGGAAGGCTCGTCGCTTCCAGTCGGCGGGCAGGTTCCGCAGCGAGCTGAGCGGATAGCGAGCGCGGCGAGCGCGCTCGAGCAAGTGGTCGTCCGCGTCGGTGGCGAGGATCGCGAACTCGAGGCCGGGGTGCCGCTTCTGCAGGACCAGGTTCCACAGCAGGCGGAGCGTGTAGGGTTCCTCGCCCGATGCACACCCGGCGCACCAGCAGCGCAGGACGGGTTCCTCGCCGGCGGGACCTGCAGGGAGGGCGGCCGCCAGGCCGGGCAGGATCTCCCGGCCCAGGTCCTCGAACAGGCGGCGGTCCCGGTAGAAGCGAGAGATCGTGATCCGGCAAAGCCCGTCCAGGATCTCCCACTCGTCGGGATGGGCAGCCAGGTGCTGGATGTAGCCGTCGACCCCGGCCAGGCGCAGCTCGACGATTCGCCGGCCCACCCGCTTGCCCACCTGCTTGCGGACCTTCCGGAACCCCGGCCAGCGCAGGCCAAGCCTCGGCAGCGCCCATTGCAGGAATCGAACGCAGTCCCTGTCCTTCATGCTTGCTGGCCTTTCGGGTTGACGAGGCTACGGGAGGGGTCTATCTTCCCCGGCTTCCGGCCCCCGGGACAATATTTTTCTCGCCACGGATGGCCGGAACCTCTAGTATTCCTCCCCCGGCAAGGACCGACGGAGCGGATCTCGGTTCGACACCTGCCGGCTGGTGCGGATGGATCCGCCGCCGGTCGGGATGCCTGGACCACGGAGAGTAGACGCAGGATATGTTGATCTCTACTGCCGGGGTGATCCGGCCCCGTCGCGAGGGAAGCCTCGCTGGCGGCCGCCGGATCGCCAGCACGAACTTGCGGGCCCTGGCGCCTGTCGTCCCGCTGCTACTGGCGGCCGCCTTCCTGGCGGCTCCCGTCGCCGGTCTGGCCGACCAGGACGAATCCGTCCGTGACTATCAGCTCCTGCCCCAGGTCCACGGCCTGGTACGCCCCGACTGCAGCTTCGATCTCCAGCAGGATGTGGGTGCCACCGTCAGCCCCTTGCTGCGGGTCTTCTTGCCCCTGCCCGTGACCAGGCGGGCTGCCGGTCCGGAAGGGGAGGCCTTCACCGCTCGCCTGGCCGAGGGCGCGCCCGGAGGCAGGCGGGGCTTCGCTCGCGACGCCGACGACGACGGAGACGGCCAGATCGACGAGGATCGCCTGGACGGTCTGGACAACGACGGCGATGGTCTCTTCGACGAGGACTTCGCCGCGGTCAGCGACGCCATGACCGTGGTCGCCCGCCTCGCCGGCGGCCGCCGGCAGCACCTCGAGGCCTACCACTGGGGTTATTCCCACCTGAGCTCCACCGTCGCCCTCTTCCTGCGGCAGGCGGACAGCTCCGACCGGGGTCGCGACAGCAAGGTGGTGGTGGAACTGCAGGCCGGCGACTGGCGGCGGACCTGCGTGACCTGCCCCGGCAGCCACGGGGCGGCCGACCACGACCTCGCCGCCGCTCTCGAAACGACCGCCGGCCCGCGCTGCGGGACGGCCTACGTCGCCGCCGTGCCCGACCCGGCTACTCCCGGCTCGCTGCTCTGGCTGGCGTCGACCCCGCTGACCACCTCCGGTTCCCGTTCGGCGGCCGAGCTGCGGCGGATACGTCTGGCCGGCGGCAGGCTCGAGATCCCGCTGGACTCCGAAGGTGCCAGCCTGGCCATCTCGGTCGCCCCCACCCTGTCGCAGCTGCAGGCGAACCTGGCCGCGGCCCACGGCGTCTTCCACGGGGCCTGCGATCTCGGCGGCCGCCGGGAGGTCGCCTGGATCGTCTCGGCCGCGTCTCTCGCCTACCGCACCGGCACCGAGCCGGCTGTCCGGGGCGAACGATCAGGTCGGCGCAGCCTGACTCTTCGCTTCGCTGTCTTCCCCGGTGACAACGCTCTCTTCGATCCGGACCTCTTCACCCTCGACGACTCTCCCCTGGGCTCGCCCCGCTCGATCCGCTGGACGGGGCGGAGCGGGTCGGCAGCCGGCGCTCCCTCCCGACGGGCCTGGCAGGAAAGGGTCCCGGAGGATCTCGATCTCCTGGCCGAATCCGAGCTCGATCCCTACCACGGCTGGGCCGATCTTAAGGCGGGCGAGGGCGAGGGGGAGCTGGTCTTCGAGTTCGAGACCGGCGGGCCCCAGGCGAACGCGCCGATACACGCTGTCCTGGGCGGCAGGTACCTGCAGGGAAAACCGTTCCGGGCCGAGCTGGAGATCGCCGCTCCCCAGGCCGTTGCCCCGCAGGGGTCCACCCCCGGCGAGGCCGATTCGTACGCCCAGCTTCAGGGCCGGAGGTCACCCTCCCTGAACCCGAAGCTGCTGGAGAACTTCCCCAATCCCTTCCAGGACGAGACGCGAATCCGCTACCACATTCCGCGCACCATCGAGGAGGGTTTCGTCTGGGAGGAGGGCGCAGCCCCGCAGCTGAGCCCCCAGAGCAACATCCCGTACCAGTCCATCCCGCCCACGATTTCACTGAAGATTTACAGCCTCGACGGCCGGGAGATAGCCACCCTGTTCACCGGATCGGAGAGCCTCGGTTTCCACGAGGCGGTCTGGAACGGGGCGGATGCGAGCGGCCGGACTGTTGCCTCAGGGACCTATTTTTGTAAATTACAGATAGAGAACTGGTCGGTCACAAAGAGGCTCATCTTTGTTCGATAGCGCTGTTCGGGCTCCATTTCCTCAATTTTGAACTCGCAATTGTCCCGAATCCGTGATAAAAAAAGTGAAGGATGAGGCTTGTTGGCCATAGACAAGGGGTGCAATATCGTCGTATCATTGTAATTGTTCAGAAAGCAGTGGATTTTTTTAGGAAGAGTCACAGCTGTGGATTTGCCCAAGGTGGAGCCTCGCACTTGGGGGAAATGTTGTGGAAGAAAGGCTTGAAGCCCTACAGGAAGCCTGGAACAGCTTCGTAGTTGAGTTCCCTACCTATCCGAAAATCGCTTCTCGTGGCCACGAGGAGACTCAGCGAATCCTGTTCCTGTGCCCGACTCAGGAGGAGAACCCGACAGACCTCTGCCTGGCCCTTTTTGGCAGCCAGATCCTGATCAACCGCCTCCAGCGCGAGGCGGGTACGGAGAGCCTGCCCCGGGCGCGGTTCGTCTTCGTCTACGCGGCGGAGACCCCCGCATCCTTGCCCGACATCGTCTCCCATTATCGGGTGAGGGTAAACGCTCCGATCCTGATCTCGCACAAGTCCAACGTCCTTAAGTCCGCCCAGCTCGTCACCGACTACCTGGCCAGAGCAGTCCTACCCCCCAACGAAGCGGCTACGGGGAACTGGGGAGAAACCCAGCCGGCCGGCTCTTCGGCCGCCGGCAACGCAATTGCCGCTCCCGCCGGCGACGAGGCCCTGCTGTGGCAGGAGGGCCTTCCGGAGATCGTCCTTGCGGACAGCAAGGGCAATTCGGTCCGGGCCGCGGCGACCCTTCAGGACTACCGGGCCGAGTACGCGTGCCGTTACGTCCTGGCCCATTTCCAGGAGAACATCAACCGGGACAAAATGGCCGAGATGGTCAACCTCTCGCCCGGTTACTTCTCCAACCTGTTCCGGGCCGAGGTGGGGATGAGCTTCAGCGACTACCTGATCCAGGTGCGGATCGAGAACGCCAAGCGATTGCTGCGCCGGTTCGATCTGTCGGTGGAGGCGATTTCCAAGCAGTGCGGCTTCAATAGCCTGGCGCACTTCTCGCGGACCTTCAAGGACCGCTGCGGGCTCTCGCCGCTCAAGTTCCGCAAGAACCCCAACAGCCAGGCGTGAGCCAGGTCAGACCCTGATAACCCGGCCCTTCCCGCGGGGAGGGCCTTTTTTCCGCCCGGCTCTTCCCCTTCCGGGAGCTGAGGCTGACCATGTCATTGATCACGTTGAACGCGGCCGGGTTCGACTACGGCCGGGAAAAAATCCTGGACGGCGTCAACGCCACCATCTTCGCCGGGGTCAAGTACGCCCTGATCGGGGACAACGGGGCCGGCAAGACGACCCTGCTCGCGGCGCTGGCCGGCGAGCTGGACCTGCTGGCAGGCTCTCGCCAGGTTACCGGGGGAACCAGCATCCGGATGCTGCGCCAGGAGACGGTCCTGGAGGTCGACCAGGGCTCGCAGCGGTCGGCGTACGACAGCGTTGCCGAGGCCGCCTTCGGCCGGGAGCTGGAACTCGAGGCGGCCCTCGACGGGGTGACCGCCGCCCTGGCCGCGGGTGACGTCGCCGGGTCCGAGCGGGACGAGCTGGTCGAGCGCCAGGGGAAGCTGCAGGCCGAGTTCGAGCGGCTGGACGGTTACTCCCTCCGACCGCGACTCGAAACGGCTCTGCGGGGAGTCGGCCTGGGGCCGGACATCTGGAGCCGCCCCCTGTCCCGGCTGTCCGGGGGCGAACGCCGGCGGGCCGCCCTGGCCGCGATCCTCCTGAGCGACGCCGACGTCCTGCTGCTTGACGAGCCGACCAACCATCTCGACCTTGAGTCGTGCGAGTGGCTGGAAGCCTTCCTGCAGCAGTACCGAGGGGCGGCCGTCCTCGTGTCGCACGACCGCCAGTTCCTGGACCGGGTCGCCGGCCGCACCCTGCACCTGGAAGCGGGCAAGCTGACCTCCTTCAGCGGCAACTACACCTTCTTCGAGAAGGCCTACCGGCAGCGGCGGGAGTTGCAGCTGGCCACCTTCAACAAGCAACAGGACCAGATCCGCAAGGCGGAGGAGCTGATCCGCCGCACCATGGCCAGCGGCGGGCAGAAGACCAGGCAGGCACAGTCGCGCCGCAAGCAGCTCGCCCGGCTCGAGCGAGTGCGAGAGGAAAAACCGGTCGCCCCGCCGCCGGAGTACAACATCCGGCTGCAGGCGGCCCGGACCAGCGGCCGCATGGTGCTCGAGGCGACGGGCCTCGGCCTGCGCTTCGGCGGCCAGGTCCTCTTCGCGGATCTCGATCTGCTGGTCTCGCGGGGGGACCGGATCGGCATCATCGGGCCCAATGGCTGCGGCAAGAGCAGCCTGCTGCGCGTCCTCTCCGGCCGCGAGCTTCCGGACGCCGGCTCGGTCATCCGGGGCCACCACGTGGACCTCGGCCTGTATGACCAGGAGCTGCGGAGCGTCGCCGACCACCACACGGTACTGGAGGAGGTGGCGGCGGTGGACCCGGCGGCCAGCGTCGGGGAGATGCGCACCTTCCTGGGCGCCTTCGGCTTCGACGAGGACATGGTCGATCGCCCCGTCGGGCGGCTGTCCGGGGGCGAGCGGGGCCGGCTGGCGTTGCTGCGACTGATCAAGGAAGGTCACAACACCCTGCTGCTGGACGAGCCGACCAACCACCTCGACGTCCGCTGCCGGGAATCGCTGGAAGATGCGCTCGCCGAGTTCACCGGCACGCTCGTCGTCGTCTCGCACGACCGGCGCTTCCTGGACAAGATCGTTTCCCGGCTGCTGGTGTTCCGGCCGGAGGCGGACGACGGTCAAGTCCGGCAGTTTGCGGGCAACTACGCCGAATTCCATCGCCGGCAGGCGCAGCAGGACGACCGGCCGGCCGCTGCGGAGCCGGAGTCGGACCGGGAACCAGCTCGCGCAGGGAAGAACGACCGCCGCGCCGCCCCCCGCGCCGAGCGGCCGCGGCTGAGCAAGAACGAGCAGGCGCGGCGGCGGGCCTGGATCGCCGCGGCCGAGGAGGAGATCGCTGGCCTCGAGAGCGAGCGCGAGGAGCTGCTGGCAGCGATGTCGGCCGGCGATGTCCCTCCGGACCGCCGTCTTGAACTGAGCAACCGCTTCACCGAGATCGAGGGACTTCTTGCGAAAAAGCTGGAGCTGTGGGAAAAGTGGAACCAGGAACTAGCTGAGGCGACGGAGCGCGATTAAGTGAAAGACGCCACGGACAGGCCGCGTTCAACCGAACGCCCCCTCTGGCAGTGGGAACAGGGCGCGCCCGCAGAGCGCGCGGTGCTGGTCGGCGTCCACCTGCCGGACTCCCTCGACGGCGGTCTCGGCGGAAAGGCCGACACCGCCGAGCTCGCCTTGCTGGCCGAGACCGCCGGCGGCCAGGTGGTCGGCCGGATCCATCAGCAGCTCGCCCGACCCAACTCCCGCACCTTCATCGGCAAGGGCAAACTGGAAGAGCTGCGGGCACTGGTCGGGGACCGCAACGCCAACCTGGTCGTCTTCGACAACGAGCTTTCCCCCGCCCAGGGGCGCAATCTCGAGAAGGAGCTGGACGTCAACGTCCTGGACCGGACGGAGCTGATACTCGACATCTTCGCCCGCCACGCCAACACCCGCCAGGCCTGCCAGCAGGTTGAACTGGCCCAGCTGCAGTACCTGTTGCCCCGCCTGCGTCGCCTCTGGTCCCACCTCGAACGGCAAGCGGGCGGTATCGGCACCCGCGGCCCGGGGGAGACCCAGCTCGAGACCGATCGCCGCCTGATCGGACGGCGCATCACCCGGCTCAAGAAGTCGTTGCGGGAGATTGTCACCGGGCAGGAGGTGCGGCGCCGGCGCCGGGAAGGCCTGTTCCAGGCGGTGCTGGTGGGCTACACGAACGCGGGCAAGTCAACACTGATGAACGGCGTCACCGAGGCCGGCGTCTACGTGAAGGACAAGCTCTTTGCCACCCTCGACGCCACGACCCGCCGTGTCGAGTCGGACGAGCGGCGACGCTTCCTGCTGACCGACACGGTCGGCTTCATCCGGCGATTACCCCATCACCTGGTGGAGAGCTTCCGGGCCACCCTGCTGGAGGTGGTCGAGGCCGATCTGCTGGTCCACATCGTCGATGCCAGCAGTCCCGATCCCGACCTGCAGATCGCCTCGGTCAACCGGGTGCTCGCGGACATCGTCCCCCAGGAGAAACCGACCCTCTACGTCTTCAACAAGATGGACCGGGTGTCCCACGATCTGTTCGAGAACCGGTTCCGCCGGCACTTCCCCGGGGCGCTGTTCATCTCGGCCGTGTCCGAGGAAGGGCCGCCAGCGGTGCGCGCGGAGATCCTGGCCCGCTGCCGCGAGATGGAGAAGGTCTTCCGACTGCGTCTGCCCCTCGACCGGATGGGTTGCCTGGCCGTCTTTCACCGGACCGGAGGGGTCCTGGACCAGGACTTCCGGGATTCTTCCTGCATCGCGACTGTCCGCATGCGCGAGGAGGAGTTGCAGCGATTGCTGGCCACCGAGCCAGGAATCAAGCTCGTGAAGGAGTCATGAGCACGCCCGGTCGGGAGGATCGCGCGGCGAACCACCTGGCGGGGCCAACGATGGAGGAGCCATGAACCAGTTGCGATCGTTGTTCTCGAATCGCAGCTTCCTCTCCGTCTGGGCCGCCTCGGCAGTCTCCGGCCTCGGCGACAAGATCGCAATCGTCGCCCTGTACCTGGTCGTCTACCACCTGTCCGGCCGGGCGGTCGATCTCGGCCTGCTGGCCGCCGTCCAGATCCTGCCCGCCATCTTCCTGGGCCCGGTGGCCGGCCTGATCCTGGATCGATACAGCCGCAAGAAGGTCCTGGTGGTCAGCGACGTGGGCAGCGCCCTGATCGTGGCCACCCTCCCGTTTGCGACCACGCTGGCGGAGATCTACCTGCTGGCCGGCCTGCTGGCCGCCGGCCGGCAGTTCGCCGGCCCGGCCCGCCTGGCCATCCTGCCGGACATCGTGCCCGACGGCGAGCTGGACAAGGCCAACGCCCTGACCATGACCACCCGCAACGTGGTGCTCCTGCTCGGGCCCGCGGCCGGCGGGGCGCTGGTGGCGCTCGGCGGCACCAGCAGCGCCTTCTGGGCCGACGCCGCCACCTTCCTGGCGTCGGCTCTGCTGCTGATCACCCAGCCCTTCGTCTACCTGACTCGCCGGACCCCGGCGGTCCCGGGGGGCAAGAGCGCCGAGGGTCGGGTCCTGCTGCGGGCCTGGCAGGGCATCCGCCAGGGCGCCGCCACCGTGCTGCAGCAGCCGCGGTTACGGTTCGCGTTCTTCTTCATGGGAGCGACGGTCTTCGTCACGGCCATGCAGACGCCGCTTGTGGTCCTGTTCCTGAAGAAAATCCTCGCCCGCGGCGATCCTGACCTCGGCTTCATGCTGTCGGCCGCCGGCCTCGGCGGAATCGTCGGCGCCCTGACCGGAGGGATGTTCCGGGCCGGCAAGCGTCCGCTGCGAACGGTGACCTGGCTGCTGGCCGTGGACGGCCTGCTGCTGGTCGCCTTCGCGGTCAATGTCAACTTCCTGGTGGCGCTCGCCCTGTTCGGCCTGTTCGGCGCCATCGGGACGGTCGCCCAGATCAGCCTGGCCACCTTCCTGCAGCGCGAGGCTCCCCGCGAGACGCGGGGCCGCGTCTTCGGCTGGCTCGGCTCGCTGATGGGGCCGCTGTCCCTGGTGTCGGTCTTCGCCGGCGCGGTGGCCGCCGACGCCGTCGGCGTGGTCCTGGTGCTGGCGCTCTCGGGCCTCTTCGAGCTGGTGGTGGGACTGGTGGGCTGGCTGCGCCTCGCCGCGGTACCCGCTCGGCCGGCGATCGCCTGCGAGCCGGCCGCCCCAGCCGAGCCGCGGGAGATGGCCGGCAAGGCCTGAGGCGGTTATCTGGCGGCCCGGTTACGCCCTTTGCCTGATCACCAGATAACCGGAACTCTTTCCTGGGCCATAACCAATTAAGACACACCAAGTTACCGGCGGCCTGCACACGTGTTAATCCCCTGAGGTGGACGAGGCCCAGATGAACCCGTTCCCGGGTGGAGCGAGGGCTGCCCGCGAACGCATTGCGAGTGGCGTCGCTTGCGGCGCCGCGAGCACTAAGTGAGCGGGTTGTCCACGCTCCACCCGGCGCATTGCATTCGGCGGCCCGCTCCCCGGCCCCGGGTGGGCATCCTGCCCGATTCCCCCGACTCCCCCGCCCGTAACTTGTTGAATTTCACCAGGTTTTCGGCAAAACCGGTGGCATAGCCCTTGCACACCTGGGGGGATCGGTCTCGGCATTTTGGGGGTTCGGGAAGCCGGACGGAAAGGATCGGTACGTTGTCATGCGCAGCACGAGGGGATTCAGGCTTCCGGGCCGACGGGGGATGACCCTCCTGGAACTGATGGTCATGATCGGGATCCTGGGGCTGGTCAGCGTCATGGCGATCCCGGCCTTCACCAGATATGTGCGGAGTAACCAGCTGGCCACCAACACGGAGCGCCTCGCCGCCGACATCCAGCTGGCCCGGACCATGGCCATCTCCAACGGGCGGGTCTACCGGCTGAACGCCGCGACAACTGGATACACGATCCTCGATCCGCTCTCCGGAGAAACGGTAAGGGACCGGGAATTCGATGCCGATGTGAACCTGGTCGGGAATGCCTCGGTCGATTTTTTCCCGTGGGGGATGGCCGACGCGGCGACCCTGGACCTGAACTGTAGCGTGGGTTCACGGTCGATCACCATCTTGCCGACCGGAGTCGTGGAGGTGAACTGAGCATGGGACGGCGGTTGAAAACTGCACCTCGCGGCCGGCTCCGCCCCTGGCAGGGGCCCTTGCCGGGCCGGGACGGCTTCACGCTGGTGGAGATCCTGGTGGTGCTGGGCATCCTCACGGTCGGGATCATCCCGCTGGCCATGGTCCAGACGCGGGCGCGCCGGGAAGTGAGCAAGTCCGACCGCTACACGCAGGCGATCACCGTCGCCCAGGCCCAGCTCGAGACGATGAAGGGAGAGGGCTTCGGCGGCGCCGCGCCGGATTCCGGTCAGGTCGGGCAAATCCAGTGGCAGACGAACCTCCAGAACGTGGCCTTCGGCCTGGATCGCATAGAGGTGACCGTCACCTGGAGTGACGGCGCGCGCAACCAGGCCCTGCAGGTCTCCGACCTCGTCTCCATGCGCTGATTGCCAGGCCGCCGATGTCGGGGAGGGAACGGGTGAAAGAGAAACCACGAGTGATCAGGCGGGCCGGCCGCCGGGGTATGACCCTGGTGGAGATGCTGGTGGCCCTGGCCATCTTCAGCGTGGCCATGGTGGTGCTCTTCTCCTTTCTCGTGAACTCCAGGCAGAACTACTCGAACATCAGCGAGCGGGTGGAATACCAGCAGTCAATGCGAGCAACGCTTTCGCTCTTTTCCCGGGAGATCCGCTCGGCCGGTTGCGACCCCACCGATGCCGGTTTCGAGCGCTTCACCCAGGCCGAGAGCGGGCAAGTCCGCTTTCGCATGGACCTGGACGGAGACGGCGCCATCGAGATCACCGAACCGGCCGAGGACGTGAACTACCGGTTCCTGCCGGACGAGGGCCGGGTGGAGCGCCGGAACGGCGCCGGAGCCCCCTGGCAGGTATTCCTGAACAACGTCACCAACCTGACCTTCTCCTACTTCGACACGGACGGCGACCCGCTCGGGCCGCCGCCCCTGTCGCAGGCCGACCGGGAGCAGATCCGGGCCATCGAGATCGGCATCGCGGGCGAGTCGGACCGCGGCGAACCCGTGAGCTACACGACAAGGGTGCACGTTCGCAACGGATGACGGAGGGACCGTGGAAAAGGAGTCGCTGATGCAGCCCAACGAGCGGGGACGTGCGGAGGGCCGGGAAGGATTCGCCCTGGCCACGACGTTGCTGATCATTCTGGTCCTGACGGTCATCGCCGTGGGCGCCTCCTGGCTGGCCACCACCGAGAAGCGCACCAGCTTCGCCGAGGGCGTGCACATCAGCGCCACCTTCTCCGCCGACGCCGGCGGGGAGGCGGGGATCAACTACCTGCGCCTGGTTCCTTCGCCCCCGTCGATCATCGATTTTGGCGACATGACGGTTCATAGCCAGGGCACGACGCCGATCCAGGGGACGCAGACCTACGACTATACCTGCCAGTTCCTGCAGAAGCGGCCGCGGCCCGGCTGGGGGCTGGAGTTCCTGGACTACGACTACGCCGTCGCGTCCAACGGGAATGCGTCGCAGGACGGCCGGAGCGCCGTGCGCCTGGTGGCGAGCAGGCTTTTCCGGGAAGGGTACTGAGAAGCGGGGGACGACGGCGACCGTCCGGAGCGAGAAGGGGATGGTCGCCCACCGATTCTGGCCTCAGCGAAGGGAAACGGACATGAACACCCGTGCGGAAATAGCAGGGGGAAAGGTAATGGGGCGCCTGGTCGCAGTGGCGGCGATGCTGCTCGGCCTGGCGGTACCTGCGCCCGGCTTCGCCCAGGATTGCGAGGTCCCTCTCTTCATCCAGCAGAGTGCGGCCGACGGCAACGTCATGTTCCTGTTCGACAACTCCGGGTCGATGAACGAGGCGATGTACCACCCCGATTACGATCCGTTCACGACCTACTCGGGCAATTTCGACAACGACGACATCTACTACGTCAGGAGCGACGGCTTCCGCAGCCCGCGGAACTTCAACCGCCGCTGGCCCCGGAACCCGGTCGTCTACCTGGTCAACTCGGACAACGGCAAGAAGGGCCGTTACTTCGGCAACTATCTCAACTGGATCTACTTCCACGCCAGCGACGAGCAGCGGAACGCCATTCCCCGGCAGACGCGGGTGCAGGTGGCCAAGGCCGTCGTGAACGATCTGATCGACCGCACTTCGGAGCGAATTCGTATCGGGATTACCCAGTTCCACATCTACGGTCCCGGCAACATCATCGGCCACGTGGGGATGAACCGGAACGCCCTGCACGCCATCGTCAACGGGATCACCGCCTTGACGTGGACCCCGATCGCGGAGTCGATGGAGACCATCCTCGACTACTTCTGCAGCGACCTGCCGAGCGCGCCCATCCAGGAGTCCTGCCAGAAGAACTTCCTGGTCATCATGACCGACGGTTACCCCACCATGGATCTCGACGTCAGCTCCTACCTGGTGGACTACGACAACGACGGCAACGACCCCGGGAGCTGCACGACCATCGGTGCCCCTTACCCGAACTACAACGACTGCAGCGATCACATGGACGACATCGCCCTCTACATGTACGAGAACGACCTGCGGCCGGACCTGGGACAGCCGGGGGAATCCGGGCCGGAGGGGCAGAACATGGTCACCTACACCATCGGCTTCGGGATCGACGCCGGTATCCTCGCCGAGACCGCCGAGAACGGGGACGGCCTGTACTTCCTGGCCGAGAACGCAGCGGAGCTGGCCGAGGCCTTCAATCTCGTGATGCAGGACATCCTGATGCGAATCTCGTCCGGTAGCGCCGTGGCGGTCGTCTCCTCCGAGGGGAGTGACGACGATCGCCTGTACCGCGGCAAGTTCATGCCCGGCAGCTGGGAAGGATACCTGGAGGCGTACGCGCTGCCCTATGAAGACGGCGAGGCTCCGATCTGGGACAGCGGGCAGATGCTGGCCGACCGCAGCGCCAGCAATCGCCTGATCTTCACCGCGTTGGGACCGACGATGTTGCCGTTCGAGTTGTATTACGCGGGCGAGCTGGCCAGCCCGATGGAAGTGGGAGACGCGGGCACGGCCGCCGACCTGATCCAGTGGAGCCGCGGGGAAGAGGTGCTCGGGTATCGCAACCGGAACGACTGGAAGCTGGGAGACATCGTCCACTCCACCCCCGTGGTGGTGGGCCCGCCCTGTCACTTCAGCACCGACGAGCAGTACCAGGCGTTCATGGAGTACTACAGCACGCGCCCGCGGCTGATCTACGTGGAGGCCAACGACGGGATGCTCCACGCCTTCAGCGCCGAGTCCGGCTTCGAGGAGTGGGCCTTCGTCCCCGAGTACGCCCTGCCCAAGCTGCAGACCGTCGCCGACTCCAACTACTGTCACGTCTATTCCTGCGACCAGACCCCGTCGGTGCGCGACGTCAAGCTCAACGGCGTTTGGCGCACGGTCCTGGTGGGCGGGGGCGGCAGAGGGGGCTGCGGGTACTTCGCCCTGGACATCACCGAGGGCTCCACGCCGGGGCTCCTTTGGCAAGCCGCCCTGCCGGACGGGGTGTCCTTCTCCTCGGAGGCCGAGTTCGCCCGGATCAACAACACTCCCGTGGTGGTGATGGGTTCGGGGCTCGACGAGGACGACGGCGAGGCCAACCTCTACGTCTACGAGCTGGCAACCGGCAGCCTGGCCGGCGCAAAGTTCCTCAGTTCGGATAATCAGGAGCGAAACAAGACCACGCGGCCGAAGGCGGTGGATCTCAACCTGGACGGGGAGACCGACCTGGTCTACTGCGCCGACATGCTGGGGAACGTGTGGCGGGCCGCGGTCGAGGGTCAGGTCAATCCCAACCAGTGGAACTGGTCGCTCCTCTTTTCCTGTTCCCGGCCGATAACCGCCCCCACGGTGCCGGCCTACGGCGAGGACAACAAGATCCACGTTTACTTCGGAACCGGTGCTTACCTGACCGAGGACGATTTCCTGACCGCCGACCTGAACAGCTTCTACTGCGTCTACGATTCCCACGACGGCGGCAGCCACTCGCGTTCGGACCTGGTGGACCAGACCTACGACATCCAGGACATCGGAAACGCCGACGGCTGGTACGTGGACCTCTGGCACCAGGACGGCGAGAGGGCGACCGGTCCGGCCGTCGTGGTGGCCGGCGCCGTGCTCTTCACCTCCTTCGCCCCGGGCATGGAGGTCTGCAGCGCCGGCGGCAATTCCTGGCTCTGGCGCCTGGCCTACGACGACGGTGGAGAGCTGGAGGACGAAGAGGGCAACACCACTCCCCGGGAGGAGGAGGTCCCCGGCGGGGTCGCCTCGCAACCGGTGGTGGACATCAACAACGAGGAGGTCATCGTCCAGTCCAGTGACTCCGGCATCACGGTCGGCGACATCGGCGCTTCGTTCTTCCACCTGAATGTCCGCTCCTGGCAGGAGAACTTCGATTTTGTGGTCGAACCGCCGCCGGAGCAACCACCCGAGTCCTAGGAAGGTACCGAGATGAAAGCAATCATCAGACTCGGCGCGAGCACCAGAAGCTGCAGCGGCCGGTTCACCGGGGTTGTACTGGTCTTTCTGCTGTCCATCATTTGCGGCGGCTTCGGGTGGCCGGATGGCGCCCTCGCCAAGGGGAAACCACAGATAGCTGATCCGGGCCCGGGGCCGGTTCGCCCGGACAACCTGCCGCCGATGAGCTTCCTCAGCGGGCAGCTGGACTATGAAGTCGGCCGGGGCTGGCGAGTCGGCCATTCCCAGATCCTCTTCACCCCGCACAGCATCCTGCTCGGGTCCGATGGATCGGGCGAGGCGGTCGCCCCGATGTCCGGCTACCAGATCCTGCTGATGGGTCACCAGAGCGGAAACGTGTTCGTGGTCCGGTACGGGATGGTCCAGCCCCCGGAGTACATCCCGGAGGACCCTCCGTACGACCCGAACATCGAGTGGAGCGAGGAGGATCCGACCGTCGGCGAGGGTGAGGGGGGGCCGCAGTAGCCCCTGGTCGATCCTGGCCTTTTCCGGGGACGCGCCCCGGGTACCTCCCGTACCCGGGGCGCTCGACATCCGGGCCTCTCCACCCTCAGTGGCTTCGAAGGCCCTCCTGATGCCCCGGAACCGGCCAGGATTCGACCAAGGGCCTTGCCCGTCAACCACATGGCCGGACACAGTTCCCCCGGCACAACACGTGTAATTCCCCAAAACCATTTGTTGTGCCTCGGAGATTGTGTCCGGCCCTTGGGCGGCTAGACAACGCTCCCAGGCTGCTCCCGGCCCCTTCCTGGGACTCGCGCCAGATACCTCCTGTGCCT
>CAZAHC010000006.1:0-31100 GCA_964484595.1 uncultured Fibrobacteraceae bacterium
CAACGAGATGATCCGCACCCCCAGCGTGGTCCTCCCCTGCACCGACACCGCATCCACCGCGATCCGGATCATGATCCCGTGCCGGGTCACCACCATCAGCTCCTCGCCCGGGCGCACGTTGCGCAGGCCCACCAGCGGGCCGTTCCGCTCGCTGCACTTGATGGTGATCAGCCCCTTGCCGCCGCGGCGCTGCGGGCGGTACTCGTTCATGGGGGTCAGCTTGCCGTAGCCGTTCTCGGTGATCGACAGCAGGTGATCCTCGTCGTCGCGCACCACGACCATGCCGACCACCTGCTGGCGTTTCTTGAGGGCTATCCCCCGCACGCCGTGCGCGGTGCGGCCCATCGGCCGCACCTGGTCCTCGGGGAACCGGATCGCCATGCCGCCCGTCGAGGCCAGCACGATATCGCCGGTGCCGTCGGTCACCCGGGCCCCGATGAGCCGCTCGCCCGCCTGCAGGTCCAGGTTTATCGCCTTGATGCCGCCCGAGCGCGGCCGGCTGAAGTCCACCAGCCGCGTGCGCTTGATCACGCCCAGGTTGGTCGCCAGGGCCAGGAACTGGTCCTCGCTGAACTCCTTGACCGGTACCACCGCGTGCACCCTATCTTCAGGCAGCACCTGCAAGAGGTTGACGATCGGCCGGCCCTTCGCCGCCCGGTTGCCCTTCGGGATCCGGTGCACCTTCAGCCAGTGGCAGGTCCCCTTCTCGGTCAGGACCAGCAGGTACTGCTTCGTCGAGGCGGTGAACAGGTGCTCGACGAAGTCCTCCTCCTTGGTGCCCATCGCGGTCACACCCTTGCCGCCGCGGCCCTGCTGGCGGTACGTGTCCACAGGTATCCGCTTGATGTAGCCCTGGTTGCTGATCGTGACGACCATCTCCTCGTCCGCAATCAGGTCCTCCAGGTCGAGGTCGCCCTCCTCGTCCACGATCTCGGTGCGGCGCTCGTCGCCGTACGCCTTCTGGACCGCCTCTATTTCCTCGCGAATGATCCCCAGGACCAGGTCCCGGCTGTCCAGGATCGCTCTCAGCTCGGCGATCTTCTCGATCAGCTCGCGGTACTCGGCGTCGATCTTCTTGCGCTCCAGGCCTGTCAGGCGCGCCAGGCGCAGCGCCAGGATCGCCTCGGCCTGCTTCTCCGTCAGCCCGAACCTTGCCTGCAGCTCCGCGCTCGCCGTCTGCGGCGACTCGCTGTTCTTGATCAGCTCGACGACCTCGTCGATGTTATCGAGCGCCTTGATGTACCCCTCGAGGATGTGCGCCCGCTCCTCGGCCTTCTGCAGCTCGAACCGGGTGCGCCGGACCACGACCTCCTCGCGGAAGATCAGGTACTCCTGCATCGTCTCCTTGAGGCTCATCACCTTGGGCCGGTTCTCGACCAGCGCCAGGTTGATCACCCCGAAGGTCGTCTGCATGGTCGTGTGCGCGTACAGCTTGTTCAGCACGACCTGCGGGTAGGCGTCTTTTTTGAGGATGATGACGATGCGCATTCCCTCGCGGTCCGACTCGTCGCGCAGATCACTGATGCCCTCGATCACCCCGCCGCGCACCAGGGCCGCGATTTTCTCGATCAGCGCTGACTTGTTCACCTGGTAGGGCAGCTCGCTGACGACGATCTTGGTGCGGCCCTTGTCCTCGATCTCGACGTCGGTGCGGGCGCGCACGATCACCCGGCCGCGGCCGGTCCCGAAGTAGTCGAGGATCCCCTGGCGGCCATGGATGATCCCGCCGGTCGGAAAGTCGGGCCCCTGCACGTGATCGAGCAGGTTCTCGTCCGGCAGGTCCGGCTCGTCGAGCAACGCGAGCAGCCCGTTGCAGATCTCGTTGATGTTGTGCGGCGGGATCTTCGTGGCCATCCCCACCGCGATGCCGTCCGCGCCGTTGACCAGCAGGTTCGGAATGACCGACGGCATCACCGACGGCATCATCCGCGAGCCGTCGTAGTTGGGCACGAAGTCGACGGTCTCCTTCTCGAGGTCGCGCATCACCTCCGTCGCAATCTTGGTCAGCCGCGCCTCGGTGTACCGCTCGGCCGCCGGCGAGTCGCCGTCGACCGACCCGAAGTTCCCCTGCCCGTCGACCAGCGGGTAGCGCAGGCTGAAGTCCTGCGCCATGCGCACCAGCGTGTCGTAGACCGCCATCGTGCCGTGCGGGTGGTAGTTACCGGTCGTGTCGCCGGTGATCTTCGCGGACTTGCGGTACGGCTTACCCGGCCCCAGGCCGAGGTCGTTCATCGCGGTCAGCACCCGCCGGTGCACCGGCTTCAAACCGTCCCGCACATCGGGCAGCGCGCGGGAGATGATCACGCTCATGGAGTACTCGAGGTACGACTCCCGCATCTTCTCTTCGATGTCGACATCGACCACGGTCTCGTTGCGTTCCTCTGTCATGCCCTTCCTCTGATTATTTCAGGTTTCATGAAGTGGTCACAGATTGTGACCACCTCGACAAACCGCTGATTTTATTCAGTTTCCCGAGGTGGCCGCAAATTGCGGCCACCTTGACAACCCATTGAAATCGCTTTTCTTCCAAAGGTGATCACAATTTGCAATCACCTCTTCGCCCCGCTTCCAAAAAGTACACGTGTACTTTTTCGGGCTCTCGAGATCGGCAACGCTCTGAAATCATTCATCTTACCGAGGTGGTCACAATTTGCAACCACCTCCCCACCAAGACCCGGCCTGGCCGGCCACCACCATCTCGGCGGCCTTGAATCCTGGACCGGCCTGGCCTGGCTGCTTCTGAGGTCGTACCTGACCGCTATCAGGGCGTCTGGAGCGGCCCGGAGCCATGGAGGGCGGAGGGCCGCGGAAGTCGAGCTCGCTGGCCACAAGGAGGTGGCCAGCGAGCGCCCCTGAGAGCGGTCGGGTATGACCTCAGGAGCACCCAGGGTAGGCGGGCTCAGATGTCGAGGTCGTCGAGATCGACGGTCCCGGCATTCTCCTCGATGAACCGCCTCCTCATCTCCACATCATCCCCCATCAACGTCTTGAACACGAAGTCCGCCTCGGCCCCGTCCGCGAGGTTGACCCGCGTGATGGTCCGCCGCTCCGGGTTCATGGTGGTCTCCCAGAGCTGCTCGGGGTTCATCTCGCCCAGACCCTTGTAGCGCTGCACGTAGACGCCCGTGCCGCTCTCGCCGCCGATCTCCACCACCTGGCGGTCCTTCTCGTCCTCGCTGAAGCAGTAGGCCTCCTTCTTACCCTTCTTGACCCGATAGAGCGGCGGCTCGGCGATGAACACGTGGCCCCGCTCGATCAGCTCGCGGAACTTCCGGAACAGCAGCGTCAGGATCAGGGTCCGGATGTGCGAACCGTCCACGTCGGCGTCGGTCATGATGATGATCTTGTGGTAGCGCAGCTTCTCCGGGTCGAAGATCTCGCCGATGCCGGTGCCCAGGGCGGCGATGATGGTCTTGATCTCCTCGTTGCCGAGCATCCTGTCCAGGCGCGCCTTCTCCACGTTCAGGATCTTGCCCTTCAGCGGCAGGATCGCCTGGAAGCGTCGGTCGCGGCCCTGCTTGGCCGAGCCCCCGGCCGAGTCGCCCTCGACCAGGTACAGCTCGCACTCGCCCGGCTGGCGGCTGCTGCAGTCGGCCAGCTTGCCCGGCAAGTTGGTCGATTCGAGCGCCGACTTGCGCCGCACCAGGTCCCGCGCCCGGCGCGCCGCCTCCCGGCTCTGCGCCGCCCCGAGACACTTCTGGATGATCTTCTTGGCCTCGCGCGGGTTCTCCTCCATGAACTCCGAGAGCCGCGAGTTCATCATCTGCTCGACCAGACCTTTCACCTCGGTGTTGCCCAGCTTGGTCTTGGTCTGGCCCTCGAACTGCGGCTCGGGGATCTTCACCGCCACGATCGCGGTCAGCCCTTCGCGCACGTCCTCGCCCGACAGGCCCTTCACCTTCTTGAGCAGGTTGGCCTTGTGGGCGTAGGCGTTGATCGTCCGGGTCAAGCTGGCCCGGAACCCCGACAGGTGGCTGCCGCCCTCGGTGGTGTTGATCCCGTTGGCGAAGGTGAACAGGTTCTCGCTGTAGCCGTCGTTGTAGTCCAGGGCGATCTCGATCTGCACGCCGTCCTTCTCGGCCTCGAAGTAGACCGGCTGCCGGCAGACGACGTTGCGCCCCTCGTTCAGCCAGCGGACGTACTCGACGATGCCACCCTCGTAGCAGAAGGTCTGCTCGCGCTCGCGGTCGGGCCGCTCGTCGCGGATCTCGATCCTGACGCCGGCGTTCAGAAAGGCCAGCTCGCGCAGCCGGCTCTTCAGCGTGTCGAAGCTGAAGGCGATCTCCGGGAAGATCTCCGGGTCCGGGGTGAAGGTGACGGTGGTGCCGGTCTCGTCCGGGTCGCAGGCGCCGATCTCGGTCAGGGGCGCCACGGGCACGCCCCGGTTGTACTCCTGGAACCAGATCTTGCCGTCGCGGTGCACCTCGGCCTTCAGCCACTCAGCGAGCGCGTTGACGCAGCTCACGCCCACGCCGTGCAGCCCGCCGGAGACCTTGTAGCTGTTCTTGTCGAACTTGCCGCCGGCGTGCAGGCTGGTCATCACCACTTCGAGCGCCGGCTTCTTCTCGGTCCGGTGCATGTCGACCGGCACGCCGCGGCCGTTGTCCCTCACCGCGATCACGTGGTCCGGGTCGATCCTGACCTCGATCTCGTCGCAGTAGCCGGCCATGGCCTCGTCGATGGCGTTGTCAACCACCTCGTACACCAGGTGGTGCAGGCCGCGCGCGCCGGTGTCGCCGATGTACATCGCCGGGCGCTTGCGCACCGCCTCCAGCCCCTTGAGGACCTGGATTCCCTTGGCCGTGTATTCCCTGGATGCCGCCGAAGCGTCCATGTTACGTCCTCGTGATTCTGGTTTGTCGCCCCGGGCCTGCCTGTCCCGCCGTTCCACCGGCGGCGGACCCTCGGGTTTCGGGGTCTTCCCTTTACCCGGACCGCGGCCCAGCCTGCCATCGCCCCCGGCCGTCAATTTCCGTTGTCATCCGGTTGGCGGCGTGGCAGCCGGCGGTCCCACTTGATCTCCCGGACGGTGCCCGGGCCGAACAGCTCGTTGTACTTCTCGATGATCCTGGGCATCAGCAAGGTCAGCTCCTGCCGCCAGGCGGCGTGGTCGGCCTGCAGCGTCAGCACGCTGTCCTGGATGTCGATCGCCCGGGAGAAGCGGGCGATCTTCTCGCCCACCACCTCGGGCCACGCCAGCAGCAGCTTGCGCTCGGCCATTCTTTGTTTCAGACCCAGCTGGTCGAGCACGCCGTCGAGGATCTTGGCGACGGGCTCGGGACGGCTCCGGCGTCTATCATCTCTCATGCCAGGCTCTCCAGCCGGCCCTGCTCGACCCGCCAGGAGCGCAGACCTTCCGGCCGCCACTCGGAGACGTCCTCCCCCCGGGCGGTCGCGATGAAGACCTGGTGCTCGCGGATCGACTTTTCCTGGAGCTGCCGGGACCGCTCCCGGTCCAGCTCGCTGAAGATGTCGTCGAAGAACAGAACGGGACGGATGTTCCTGGTCTCGAGGACGACATCGCTCTGGGCCAGAATCAAAGCGACGGCAGCCGTCCGGGTCTCTCCCTGAGAGCCGAAAACCCGCAGATCGAGGCCGGCGAGCCGGACCTCGAAATCGTCCAGATGCGGGCCGGAAAGTGGTCTGCCGCGCCTGATTTCATCCTCCACAATATAGTCGAATTCGGTCAGAATTTCCTTCTCGAAATGGCCTGTTTCGGGGCTCTCTTCGACCTCGCTTGCGGGCGATTCTTGCGCCGCAGCCAGGTTGGGCCGGTAGACGAACTCGAAGGCCGTATCTTCGCCTGACAGCTCGACATACGCGCGCCGCGCGTGCGGCCGGATCCAGCGGGCGTACTCGGCCCGGCGTTCGCAGATGAACGCCGCGTGAGGAGCCATCTCGCGATTCCAGGCGACGAGCTCGGCGCGCACCCCTCCGGGAGCCCCTGGAACCCTCCCGTTGCCCAGGTCACGCAGCAGCCGCGCCTTCTGTCGCAGCGACCGCAGGTAGGCCTCCAGGTGTGCGAGATACTCCCGGTCGATCGACGAGAGCCCCTGGTCTGCGAAGCGGCGCCTCCGCTCCGGACCGCCGCGCACCAGCCCGATGCTGTCCGGGCTGAAGAACACGGCGGGCAGCCGGCCCACCAGGTCGACGCGCCGCCGCACCGCCTCGCCGTCGATCCGGAAGCGGCGGCTGCCGCCCCGGCCGAGGCCGTACTCCAGGACCAGCGGCTCGCCGGCGTCGTCCCGGGCGTTGATGCGGACGTGCAGCTCGTCCGCGCCCAGGCGAATCAGGTCCTCGTTGCGGCCGCCGCGGTGCGAGCGGCCGATCGAGACGTAGTTCAGCGCTTCCAGGAGATTGGTCTTGCCCTGGCCGTTGCGGCCCACAAACAGGTTCATGTGCGGCGAGAAGGAGACCTCGGTCTCCTCCAGGTTGCGAAAGTTGAGGAGCCTGGCCGATGTAAGTTCCATCGGCGCCGGGTCAGTCCGAGGTCAATCTGAGCGGCATGAGCAGGCACAGCAGTTCGCCATCCTGCCCCTCCTCGCCGGCCGGCTGGATCAGGGCTGCGCTCTGCGGGTCGCTGAAGGACATCACCACGTTGTCCGCGTCAATGTTCTTCAGGATGTCCTGCAGGTAATTGAAATTAAAGCCCATCTCCACCGCGTCGCCCTCGTACGAGACGGGAATCTCGTCCTCGGCCCGGCTGCCGTCGGTGCCGGTCGCCGACATTTCCAGCTTGCCGCTCTCGATGCCGAGCCTGATCTGGCAGGTCATCCGGTCGGCGGTGATCGACACCCGCCGGATGGCCTGGCTGAACTGCTCGCGGTCCACCGTGAGCTGCTTATCGTTGTTCTTGGGGATGACCGCGGCGTAATCGGGGAAAGGACCCTCCAGGAGCCTGGTGTGCAGCACGGTGCTGCCGGCGCGGAAGCTGAGCTGGTTCTCACCGATGTGCACGTCGGCCTTTTCCTCGCCCTCGGCCAGCCGCACGAACTGCAACAGCCCGTGAGTGTCGACGATCAGGTCACGATCGCCCGGAGCTTCCCAGTCCAGCTTCTGCTGGCAGCGTGCCAGCCGGTGAGCATCGGTGGCGACCATCGCCAGCCCGTCGGACTTGACCTCCCAGAGCACACCCATCAGCGCCGGCCTGGTCTCGTCACGGGAGACGGAGTAGGACGTGCTGCGGATCATCCCCGCCAGGGTGGCGGCATCGACCTGCAGGGCCTTCTTGGCCGCCAGCTCGGGCAGGGCGGGGAACTCCTCGACGTTCATGGTCGGTTCCTCGAGCCCGGCCTTGCCGGAGGTGACCGAGATCTTTCCTTTCCTTTCCTCCAGGACCACGGTCCCCGGCGCCAGGCTGCGCACGAAGGTGACGAACTTGGCCGCCGGGATTGCCAGCCGGCCTTCCTTCTTGACGTTCACCTCGCCGGTGGTGGTGACGACGGAGATATCGAGGTTGGTCGCCGATATCTTCAGCTCCTTCTTCTTCGCCTCGACCAGGATGCAGGTCAGGATCGGTAGCGTGGTCTTGGCGGGCACCACGCTCGAGACGAGGGAAAGAGTCTTCTGGAGGTCCTCCTGCTGGATCTCGATCTTCACTTTCTGGTCCTCCGGTTGGCTTGAGTGCCGGCTCGCTTCAAGGGACAGCCATGATAGGTCATCCCTGGCTCTCCTTCAAGAGAAGAAGATTGAAAGGTGGACGTTGTAGAAGAGCCTGTGGAAAAGGTGGATATCTCGGTTCATTCCCTTCCGAGCGGCACCTTTTCCTGGTTTCCTTTCTCTTGGAGTGGTGGAAAGAAGGGCGAAAAAACAATCAGAACTCGGCCTTAATCCACAACCTGCTCAAAAGTCCGGTTTTCTCCACCTTGTCTCCAGGTTTTTTCCACCACTTATCGAAAGTAATATCCTGGTCCGGGGTTGGTCTGGTGATGTTCTTGGCCGGTTCCAGGTGGTTCCCGGGGCGTCAGGAGGGTCCCGAGAGCCAAGGAGGGCGGAGGGACCCGGATGTCGAGCGAACCCGGCCACAGGAGGTGGCCAGGGAGCATCCCCGGGAACCACCCGGAACCGAACAAGAGTATTACTGGACTACACCTCGGCCAGGAGGTCTTTTATGGTCCCCTTGAAACGTGGCTCGCTGTCGTACTGCTTCTTGATCTTCTGGATAGCGTGAGAAACCGTTGAATGGTCACGATTTCCAAATGCCCTGCCGATCTGGTTAAGGGAAGCGCCGATCTTTTCGCGGACGATGTACATGGCAACCTGACGGGCAAAGGCCAGGTCCTGGGTGCGTTTCTTGGACTTCAACTGATCCACGGTGACGTCATAGTAATTGGCGACCACGTCCATGACGTCGGCGATCTTCACCGGCTTTGCCGCATCCACCTGGAAGAAGGAGGAGAGAACCTCGGAGGCCATCTCCAGGTTGATGTCACGGCCAGTCAGGCTGGCGAACGCCAGCAAGCGGATCAGCGCTCCCTCGAGCCTTCTGATGTTATCGGTAATATTCTCGGCGATGTACTGGATGACATCGTCGGAGATGTAAATATTGTTCGTTTCCACCTTCCGCTTCAGGATGGCGATCCTGGTCTCCAGGTCCGGCGGCTGGATGTCGGTGATCAGGCCCCACTCGAAGCGCGAGCGGAGCCGCTCCTCCAGGGTGGTGATCTCCTTCGGCGACCGGTCTGAGGTCAGGACGATCTGCTTCTTCTCGTCGTAAAGGGCGTTGAAGGTGTGGAAGAACTCCTCCTGGGTCGATTCCTTGCCGGCCAGGAAGGCGACGTCGTCCACCAGCAGCACATCCACGCTGCGGTACCTGAGCTTGAAGTCGGGCGTGCGGTTCTGCTGGATGGAGAAGATCAGGTCGTTCATGAACTGCTCGGCGGTGACGTAGCAGACCTTTCGGCCCGGGAAGTTCTCGACGACCGCGTTGCCGATGGCGTGCATCAGGTGCGTCTTGCCCAGGCCGACCCCGCCGTGGATGAACAGGGGATTGAAATGGTCGCCCAGCTTCTTGCTCACGGCGACGCAAGCGGCGTAGACCAGGTCCGTGCCCGATCCGACGACGAAGTTGTCGAAGCTGTAATCGCCGTTGAGGTTGAAGGTGGAAACATCGGGGCCGCCGCCGGCCGGGCCGTCGGCGGGAGTACCCGCCGGAACGTTCGGGTCCAGGCTGGCGGCCGCCTGGTCCGCAGGCGGCGGGACGAAGAGCTCCTCCGCCGGGATGTCGGCGCCGGAGGTGACGAGCAGGAAGAAGGTCGTCGGCTTGCCGAAGAAGGAGGTGCCGGCGTCGTTCAGGATGGCCAGGTGATGCTCGCTGAACCAGTCGAGGAAGAAGCGGTTGGGACAGGATATCCTGATCTCGCCGTCGTTGACGCCAACCGGCTTGAGCGGAAGGAACCAGGTGTCGAATGCCTGCTGGGGAACTTTCTGTCGAACGATATTTAAAATTTCCGACCAGTATGTATTAATAGAATCCATCTCGAAGGCTGAAGATTCCTTTCCCGGTCCTGGGCGGCCAGCTACCTTCGATTCCCCCTTCCAGGGAGAATCTCCTAAGCGGCGAAAATGCAGTACTTTACGAACCCTCCCTCCAGATTTGATCAAACTTATCCACCGCCACAGAAACCTGTGGAAAATTTCATTTTCTGTTTTTTAGGTTATCAACAAGGACTCGGCGGAAAACTATCACGCGGCCTGGACCGGTGCAAGCGTTTTTCTGGGCGGCAGGCAACTTTTTTATAGCTCCTTTGGTTTTAAATGGTTACGCGGTTGATGACTTCCTCCTGCCCGCCGAGAAGTTATCCCCCACCCCCCTGGGGTTTTTTCAGGACCGGAAACCCAACAAAGGCGGGGATTCCGGGGCTGGGTCGGAGGTCGGCCCGGGATTCGAAAGGGGGGAAATCGACCCCGGCAAGGTCTGGAATAGCTTGACATTAAAGGCCTCCTTCACTAATGTTTGGCGGCTTGGAACGAAAGGGAGGACTCCGTGAAACGGACATTTCAGCCCAGTAACGTCAAGAGAGCCCGCCGGCACGGCTTCCGGAAGAGGATGTCGACCCGGGCGGGCCGGGCTATTCTCAGGAGACGACGCGCAAGGGGCCGCAAGCGGGTTTCAGCCTAGCCGATGCCGGCGAGGACGTGGGCCTGCCATGCGGTCTTTGTCTAGAAGATCCGATTTCGACAGGGTTTATGGGGAAGGAGTCAAGCGAGTCGGACGTTTCCTTGTCCTGTACTTGTTACCGGCCGAGGACGATGCCAGGGCGGTGGTTGCCAGCAGGAAGGTTGGCGGCGCCGTTCAGCGCAACCGGGCCAAGAGACTGATGCGAGAAGCCATCTCCGACCAGGCGATCGGAGGGCCCGGTTTGAAGGCGCGAATTTTCCAGAAGTTTTTCCCGGCTCGCACCAGCGAACAAGCAAGTAGAGACCAGGCGCGCGGTTTGTGGATCGTTGCGATTGCTCGACATCAGATCCTGGCCGCGAAGTCCGCGGATGTCCGCAGCGAAGTTCAGCAACTTCTCCAATAGAGTGGCGCGCTTCGTCTTTTCCTGCTTCACCTCCCTTCTTCCCCCACGCCCGGCGTTTCCCTGACCTGCGGCTGCGGCGCTTGCTGCCGCCCGGCAGGGTATTTTGTGGGGACAACATGTGGCGTTTGCCATTTTTCCTGGTTCTGCTGTACCGGCGACTCGTCTCGCCGCTGCTGATTCCCGCCTGTCGCTTCACCCCGAGCTGCTCGGCCTACGCGGCCGAGGCGTTCAGGTCACACGGCTTGCTGAAGGGCGCCTGGCTCACCGTTTGTCGGCTCGCCAGGTGCCATCCGTGGCACCCGGGCGGGCACGACCCTGTGCCGCCGGGCGAGGATTTCCCTGTCACCTCCACCGCCGGAGAACGGAGTAATGGATAAGCGGACCGTCCTGGCCTTCGCCCTGATCTTTCTGGTCTACATGGGCTGGATGAAATTCTACGAGAAGAACTACCGCCAGCCCCCCGGGGCTGCGGCCGACAGCGCCGCGGTCGCAGCGGACACCGCGGCCGAGCCGACCACCTCCCGGTACGAGCGGCCCGCGCCGGTTCAGCCCGCGCCTACAGCCGCAGAGGTGGCGCCGGCGATTCCCGACGACCAGGCCCGCCCCCTCGACATGCTGGAGCCGGTTCCGGTGGCTGGCCGGCCGGCGACGGTCGTGGTCCAGACGCCCCTGTACGAGCTGGAGCTCTCCGCCGCAGGGGCTCGGATCACCCGCTGGCTGGGCCTGGAGTACCCGGGCCCGGAGGGCGGACCGGTCAGCTTGATCCCCGGGACCGACATCCTGCCCGCCCGGGGTGACGCCATCCTGTTCCAGCGGCGGGAGCTGGAGCTGGGGCAAGCCGTCTACACGACCGACAGCCCGGCCGAGGTTGTTCTCGTCGGTGACGACGAGGAGCGCAGCGTCGTCTTCGTCGCCGAGACGTACTCCGGGCTGCAGATCCGGAAAACCTTCACCTTCAATTCCGGGCGCTACGACATCGGCCTCGAGGTCGAGGTCGCAGGTGATCAGAACGCCTTGCTGGGGGTCGGTGACCCGGTCTCGGTGCGGTTCGCCTGGCAGGAGGGGATCGCCAGCACCGAGCAGGACAAGAAGATGGAGGCGGGCAGCTTCCGGTCCTTCGCCCTGGTCGGCGAGGACATCTCCTTCAAGAAGCGCCAGGACCTGGCCAAGGACCCCGAGAAGGTCCGCGAGTCGTTCCAGGGCACCGTCCAGCTGGCCGGCCTGCAAAACAAGTACTTCCTGGTCGCCGGCCTGGTGGCGCAGGAACCGGGGCAGCCGGTCGTCGGCAGCATCCACCTGGACGGGGCGCCGGAGCGGAACCAGCTGACCTGGGCGGTCGATCTACCCTGCCGCTACGTCGGCACCGGCTCCGAGCTGAGGGCGACCTCGCAGCTGCAGCTCTTCGTCGGCCCGAGCGAGGTCGACCTGCTGAAGCTCTACGGCTGCGGCCTCGAAAGGACCATCGACTTCGGCCCGCTGAAGATCTTCCATCCGCTGGCCTCGCTGGTCCTGACGTTCATCGTCTGGATGTATCAGTTCATCCCCAACTACGGCGTCATAATCGTCCTCTTCTCGGTGCTGACCAAGATCCTGTTCTACCCGCTGACCAGGACCAGCACCAGGTCGATGAAGAAGATGCAGGAGCTGCAGCCGAAGATCAAAGCGCTGCAGGAGAAGTACAAGGACAAGAAGGAGAAGCTAAGCCAGGAGACCATGAAGCTGTACCGGGAGGAGAAGGTGAACCCGATGTCGGGCTGCCTGCCGATCCTCGTGCAGTCGCCGGTCTTCATCGCGCTGTTCCAGGCCCTGCGCAACACCATCGCGCTGCGGCAGGCGCCGTTCGCCCTGTGGATCGACGATCTCGCGCAGCCGGACGCCATGTTCCAGCTGCCGATCGCGCTGCCGATCCTGGGCGCCAACTTCAACCTGCTGCCGATCCTGCTGGCCCTGTCCATGTACTTCCAGACCAAGCTGACCCCCACGGCCGCCAGCGGCGGCCAGATGGCCATCATGAACACGATGATGCCCATCCTGATGCTCGTTTTCTTCTACAACATGCCGTCCGGGCTGGTCCTTTACTGGCTCGTCAACACCCTGATGACCATCTACCAGACCTGGCGGATCCATCAAACAGCACCCACGACAGGAGGTGCTAAAGCAGCATGAGCGACAACATCGAGAGCAAGGGAAGAACCGTCGAGGAGGCAGTGTCCGAAGCACTGCTGCAGATGGGAGCCCGCGTCGACGAGGTCGACATCAAGATCCTCGACGAGGGCAAGACCGGTTTCCTGGGCATGTTCGGCGGCAAGCCCGCCCGGGTCCTGGTCACCCGCAAGTCCGCCGGTCGGGGCCGCCGCCGCGGCGGGCGATCCTCCCGGGCCAGGTCCGAGAAGGGCCGGCCCGATGCGCAACGAGCCCGCCAGGACCGACCTCGCCAGGAACAACCTCGCCAGGACCGACCCCGCCAGGACCGGTCTCGCCAGGAACGATCCGACCGGGGCAGGCCCGCCCGCGGCAGGCCCGACAGAAGCAGGCCCGAACGCGGGAAGCCCGAGGGCCCCAGGGCCAGGTCCGCCCAGTCGCCCGGGCAAGAGCCTCGGGGCGGCCCGAAGCCGGCGGGCCGGGCGACCTCGGCCGCCGAGGTCGACGGCCGGGCCCAGCCGGTAGGACCGGAGGTCAAGGCGGTCACGAGGGCGGAACCGGTGCGCGGGATCGACATCGCGGACGCCCCCGCGGCCCTGGACGGGATCGCCGCCGAGCTGATGCGGCTGGCCGGCTTTCCGTGCCGCAGCGAGGTCCAGGAGGGTGAGTACCACCTGGTGAAGATCGTCACCGACGACAGCAGCGCCGGCATGCTCATCGGCCGGCACGGCACCACGGTCGACGCCCTCGAGCACCTGGTCGAGCGCATGGCCAGCCAGGCTGCGGGCGAGCGGGTGAACATGAACCTGGACGTCAACAACTACCGCCGCCGCCGCGAGGAGAACCTGGTGATGCGCGTCGACGAGATCGTGGGCAAGGTGCGCCGGACCGGCCGCGAGGTTCACATGGAACCGCTCTGCGCCCGCGAGCGACGCATCGTCCATCTCGAGGTCGCCAAGATCGAGGGGATGAGGACCTACACGGTCCCCACCGCGAGCGGCAAGCACGTGGTGGTGGCGGCCGGGGAACCGGGGGAGGAGACCGCTCCGGCCCGGGAAGCGACCCGGTTCGATGAGGTGGCCCCGGAGGATTCCCCCCGGGCCGCCCCGGTCAATAGCCACGTTCCCGGGGGCGACGCGGACCCGGAGGACGGGCTCGGGCGCGACGGCCCGGCACCCGATCGCGAATGATCCGGGTGAGGAGTTGCGTGGTTTTTGGCCCGGATAAATCGTGAATGGCCGTTGCGAGGGTGGGGAAAATGCCCGCCCGGACGCGACAGTAGGCCATTCATGATTAATCCGGGCTAGGAGGGCGGCGCCCGGGCGCTGCCCTCTTTTTGTCGAGAGACGGGCGCCATGATCCCAGAAGGCACCATCGTTGCCCTGGCCACCCCCGCCGGAGAGAGCGGGCTTGCGGTCGTGCGCCTGAGTGGGCCGGAGGCGGTCAGGATCACCGGCACCATCTTCCGGTGTGACGGGTTCGCGGGCGAGGTGCAGACCCACCATGCGTATCGTGGGGTAGTGATCTGGCCGGGCTCGTCCCCGCCGGGTCACCGGGAGGCGGGCGCCGCGATCGACGAGGTCGTCGTCCTGCCGATGCTGGCCCCGGCCTCCTACACCGGCGAGGATGTCGTGGAGTTCTTCTGTCACGGCGGTCGGATGCCGGCCCGGCTGGTGGTAGAAGCCTGCCTGCTCTGCGGGGCCCGGGCTGCGGGGCCCGGCGAATTCACGCGGCGGGCGTTCCTGAACGGGAAGCTCAGCCTCGATCAGGCCGAGGCGGTCGCCGACCTGATCGACGCCGAGGCCGAGCTGGCCGCGGCCGCGGCCCTGCGCCAGCTGCAAGGTGGCTTCGACCGGGAACTCGACGCGATCGAGGGCCCGCTCCGTGAGCTGCTCGCCGAGCTGGAAGGCAGTCTCGAGTTCGCCGAGGAGGAGCGGATCGAGATCCCGCCCGCCCGACAGGTGCAGGTGATAAAGGACGCCCTTTCCCGGCTGGAGTACCTGCTCGATCTGGCTCCGGCCGGGCGCCACCTGCGCGAGGGTGTGCAGGTGATCCTGGCCGGTCCCCCGAACGTCGGCAAGAGTTCCCTGCTGAATGCGTTGCTGGGCGAGGAGCGGGTCCTGGTCGATCATGAGCCCGGCACCACCCGGGATGTGGTGACCGGCCGGCGGCGGCGAGGTGGCGTTCTTTTCGTCCTGCACGACACCGCGGGGCTCCGACCCGACGGCGGCCGCGTCGAGAAGATGGGCATGGAGCTGACGGAAAAGGCCTGCGCCGAGGGCGACATCGTTCTTCTGTTGCAGGAGGCCGGACTCGCCGGGGCAGGGGAGGACGGGATGTCGGCCGGGTGGCCGGAGAGCGAGGGGCAGACCGTTTTTCGGGTCTGGACAAAGGTCGACCTGGTGCCGGAGCTGAACGAGGAGGCCGGCCCCGGGGAGGCCACGGTCACCTCGGCCGTTACCGGTTTCGGGATCGAGGAGCTGTGGGACCGGATCCTGGCCGCGGCAGACCGGGATCGACTGAAAGAGGTTTCCTCGCTGGGGGTGCTTTTGAACTCAAGGCATCAATCAAAACTGATTCGATGCCGGGAGAGGCTCGCTGACCTTGTTGTCGACTTGAACCGCGAGGCCCCTGGCGGCTCTCGAGGTCCCGGCGAGGAAGTGGTCGCCACCCTCCTGGCCGGGATCCTGGCCGAGCTGGGTGAGATAACCGGGCGGGTTTTCAGCGAGGGGCTTCTCGACGAGGTGTTTTCCCGGTTCTGCGTGGGGAAATGATCAATGAACAATGGTTGTTCCACCTCCAGGACCTACGATGTGGCCGTCGTTGGCGGCGGGCACGCCGGTATCGAGGCCTGCCTGGCGGCCGCCCGGCTGGGCTGCCGGGTGCTGCTCGTCACGCACAAGCTGGCGGAGATCGGGCGGATGCCCTGCAATCCCGCCATCGGCGGACTCGGCAAGGGCCACCTGGTGCGGGAGCTGGATGTCCTGGGCGGGCAGATGGGCCTGGCCATCGACGCCGCCGGGATCCAGTTCCGGCTCCTGAACCGGAGCAAGGGCCCCGCGGTGCGTTCACCGCGCGCTCAGGCCGACAAGGCTTCATATCAACGGTACATGATAGAAACTGTCCTGGGGCAAGAAACCCTCACGGTCAAGGAAGGCGAGGTTACCGGCCTGCTCACCGAATCCCGCGAAAAGGGCGGGAAGCGGATAATCGGCGTCCGATGCAGCGATGGAAATAAATATGAGTGCCGAAGGGCGGTTTTGTCGTCAGGGACGTTTCTGCGAGGATTGATGCATCTTGGCGAAAAGAAGATCACCGGCGGCCGGGAAGGGGCCGCCAGCGCGGAGGGGCTGAGCGGAGACCTCGCCCGGCTCGGTTTCGAGCTGCGACGGCTCAAGACAGGCACCTCGCCGCGGCTGGCCAGGGGCTCGATCGACTTTTCCGCGCTGGAAGCCCAGGCCGGAGATGAGCATCCCCGGCCATTTTCCTTCCGGACCGGCGAATTCCATCCACATCAATTGATGTGTCACCTCGCCTACACCAACAAACGGACCCACCGGCAAATCGAGGAGAGCCTGCATCGCTCGCCGCTGTATGCCGGTATCATCGAGGGTACCGGGCCGAGATACTGCCCATCGATAGAGGACAAGGTGGTCAGGTTCGCGGACAAGGGCCGCCACCTTCTTTTCCTGGAACCGGAGGGGCGCGACAGCGAGGAAATTTACGTGAACGGCCTTTCCACCAGCCTTCCGGCCGACGTCCAGGAGAAGATCGTGCACTCGGTGCGGGGGCTCGAGGAGGCAGAGCTGGTTCGTTACGGTTACGCGGTCGAGTACGACAGCATCCCATCCTGCCAGGTCATGCACACCCTGGAATCAGGCATGGTTGATGGTTTGTTCCTCGCCGGCCAGATCCTGGGCACCTCCGGTTACGAGGAGGCGGCGGCTCAGGGTTTCGTGGCCGGGTTGAACGCCGTTTTCTCCCTCAGAAATCAACCACCATTTATCTCTGGCCGCTCCGAGAGCTACATCGGCGTTCTGATCGACGATATCGTGACCAAGGAGATCAGCGAGCCATACCGAATGTTCACCTCTCGCGCCGAGTTTCGGCTTTCACTGCGGTGCGACAATGTCGAGACTCGCCTTCTCGGGCAGGCGGAGCGCCTGGGGGTGCTACGGCCGGAGGAGCTCTCGCTGCTGCGGCGCCGGGCCCGCGGCGCCGAGAAGGTCAGGAATCGCCTGCACGGATTCAGGGTCACCGTCCCCGGGGAGATCGACCGCCCACCCGCCGGCGAATTGCTTCGTCGGCCCGAGGTGGACCTGGAATCTCTTTTCCGGGATTGCCCGGAGGGTGAATCGTTGCGGGAGGCGCTTCAGGGGGAACTGGACGGCAGGGAGCCGGAATCCGGCGGGGAGTGCGCCGCCCGGTTTGCCGGGGACGTTTTCTCCCAGGCGGAAACCGACATCAAGTATGCGGGATACATCGCCAAGCAGGAGCGGATCCTCGCCAGCCAGAAGCACCTGGACAACCTCGAGGTTCCCGAGGACATCGACTACGCCGGCATCGAGGCCCTGAGCTTCGAGTCCCGGGAAAAGCTGGCCCGGATCCGGCCCGTGACGCTCGGCCAGGCCAGCCGGATCGACGGAGTCCGGGCGGGGGACCTGGCGGTGCTGACCGTTTACCTGAAGAAGCTCCGGGCCCAGGGGTCGGAGGGTCGCCCTGGGTACACCGGTGACCCGGCCCGGAAAAGGGAGACACGAGAGCCGTGAATTCCGGACCCGGGGAACCGACCGGCCGCGAACCGCCAGGGGGAATGGGAACCCTGGTCGAATCCTTCTGCGGCGAGATCCTGCGCTGGAACCAGCAGATCAACCTTGTTTCGCGGGTCAGCACCGAGGCCAATCTCCGGGAGATGGTCAGGGTTTGTCTGGACGGTGCCGCCGCCATCCCTTCGGCCCTCCGGGCTCTTTTTCCCGGTAGCTTCCCTGGCCGGACCGACCTCGGGACGCCCGCGGGCGGCAAGGTCAGGTATTTCGATATTGGATCCGGCGCCGGATTGCCGGGAATCCTCTGGCACGCCTGGCTGGAGCGAAGATTGCGACAGGGGGCCCTGGGCGGCGGGGTGGGGGCCCGTAGCCACGCTCTGGCCACATACCTGTTCGAGCCCCGGGAAAGGAGAGCCTGGTTCCTGGCCCGGGCGGTGCGGCAGCTTGGCTTGCAAGGGGTTACGGTCGTCAATCGTCGCTGGGGGGACCTGGGGGCTGCCGGGGACTGCCCTGGATTGCCCACCTCCTCGGTTACCGGGGGCGGCCAGGAGGGCCACCGGGAAGACGGTGTTGTCTGGCTGGTTTCGCTCCGGGCGCTAACCCTTCCGGATCCGGACGTCATCACCGGTTGGCGGCAGTTGACCGGAATGTCGCGGCTCGGCGACCAGGATCAGGTGGCGATTCTCCGGTTCCGGCGGCCCGGTTTTATGCTGGATGAACATGAACTCGCGAAGCTCGGACTTCCCCCGGGAACCGGTCCGGCGGCCCGGGCTGTCGGGGCGGCGAATCGGAGCTGTGTGATTCCGGTCGGCCCGGAAGGAAGTCCGACTGGCAGCCTCCTTCTTTCCGGGTACTCAGGGCCGGGCGGGCTTCCCTGATCTTCCCCCGGTCGGATGTTCCACGTGGAACATCCGGGCTCCAGGTTCTCCCGGATTCTCTCCTCCCTCCCCGGACATGTTCCACGTGGAACATGGCAGCCGCACCTCAAAAAGGTGCTGGACAACCGTCACGGAAAAAGGTTTACTTACCAGCTCGTAACGGGAATTAAGACCCGAAGGGCCGCTGCCGGGGCCAGAAAAGGCATCCGCCGACGCAACAGACGGACAGGCCATACCTTACGAATGCCAGTACCCGCCTCGAACACCGAAAGGGCTGTCTCTGCGTGATGGGCAAGATCATTTCCATTTCAAACCAGAAGGGCGGGGTCGGGAAAACCACCACCGCTGTGAACCTCTGCGCGAGCCTCGCTGCCGCCGAGAAGAAAACCCTGCTGCTCGACCTCGATCCCCAAGGCAATGCCTCCAGCGGGGCGGGGGCCGATCCCGGCGCCGCCACCAGCTATGAGGTGCTGGTCGGCTCCTCGCCATTCTCCGTGGCGGTCCGCCAGTCCGAGCTTCCCTGCCTCGAGGTTTTACCTGCAGACCGCAGGCTCTCCGGAGCGGAGGTGGAGCTGGTCGACCTTCCGGGCCGGGAGAAGTACCTGGCCAGGGCAGCGGAATCGTTCCGGGAGCGTTTCGATTTCATCATCATCGACACGCCGCCCAGCCTCGGGATCTTGACCCTGAATGCCCTTACCGCCGCTGATTCGGTCCTGATCCCGATCCAGTGCGAGTACTATGCCCTCGAGGGCCTGAGCCAGCTGCTCAGCACGGTGCAGCTGGTCCAGAGGAGCTACAATCCACGCCTGCGCCTCGAGGGCGTCCTGTTGACGATGTTCGACCAGCGGCTGAGGCTGTCGAACCAGGTCGCCGAGGAGGCCATCGATTTCTTCGGCGACACCGTCTACGAGACCAAGATCCCACGCAACGTGCGGCTGAGCGAGGCCCCGTCCTTCGGGAAACCGATAATACTCTATGACGTCGATTGCGCGGGGGCGAGGAGCTACCTCAAACTGGCCAACGAGGTGATCTCCGCCAATCAGGTTCCAGAACGGGCGGAACTTCCGGAAGAACCCGCGCCGACCAGCGAGGTCAAGTCGCTACAGGCGCAGGCCGGCGGCAAGGAGGAACCGATCTCATGAATCCCAAGCGAGTACTCGGCAGGGGGCTCAGCGCCCTGATTCCCGGCGCCGAAGAGGGGGGCAGGCTCGGCGACAAGGAGGCCCGCCTCGTGGCGGTGGAGGACCTGGAATTCAGCCACCACCAGCCGCGTAAATTGTTTGATGACAATAAATTACAAGAATTGGCCGACTCCATGAAACAGGTCGGAATCCTCCAGCCGATCCTTGTGCGGCGGAACCGGGCCGGCGAACCCACCGATGCCCCCGCCACCGGCCCCGAATACTGCGTCGTCGCCGGCGAGAGAAGGGTCCGGGCCGCGCGCCTGGCCGGCATCCGGGAGATCCCGGCCATCGTCTGCACCTTCCGGGAAACCGAGGCGCTGCGGGTGGCGCTGCTGGAGAACATCCAGCGCGAGGACCTCGGCCCGCTTGAGGAGGCTGGCGCCTACCAGAGCCTGCTCGATTCGTACGGCGCCACCCAGGACGAGCTGGCCCGGATGCTGGGCAAGAACCGGAGCAGCGTGACCAACACCCTGCGCCTGCTCACCCTGGAAGACGAGATCAAGGCGATGCTCGAGAAGGGCGAGATCTCCCGCGGCCACGCCAAGGCGCTGCTCGGCATGCCGGAGGGAGCGGCCCGCGTGCGGCTGGCCAGGCTGTGCCGCAGCCGCGGTCTCTCGGTGCGCGAGTGCGAGCGCCGGGTCCAGGTGGCCTCGGGGGGTGCAGCGGCCCGCCGGCGCCGGCGCACCGGCAGCCCCGAGACCAAGGAGATCCGCGCCCTGCGCGAGCGCGCCGAGCGCGCCCTGGGCTCCCCGGTGCGGATCGACCGGGATCCGCTGACCGGCAAGGGGTCGCTGACCATCCGATTCTTTTCCGACTCGGATCTCGAGCGGCTGCTGGAGATCATGGGCGTGAACACCGACCTTTCGTAACCCGATGAGGGAGGCAATGGCGCGCATGGTCCAGCCTGCAGGGTTGCGCTTCCGGAAAGCGCTGCAGCTGAAGATCCTGTTCTGGTTGCTGGTCGGCGTCTCGGCGGCCTGGTTGTTGATGGCGCTGGTCGACCTGTTCCGGCTGGCCTTCCTTTCCGCCTCGGTCGAGACCGTCTGGGGCAGCCGGTGGACGTTCGGCGATGTCACGCTGCCCCTGTTCCACCTGAAGTTGCTGCCGGCGCTGGTGATCGCCCTGGGCTGGAGCTCCTGGCTGCGCTTGCGCCACAGCCTGCTCGACCAGATTCGCCTCCGCCGCTCGGAGCAGAAGTACCGCACGATCATCAACCACGCCGGCGAGGCGATCTTCTTGCTCGACTCCGAGGGACGAGTCCAGGAGTGGAACAAGGCGGCGGAGAACCTCTTCGGCGAGCCGCGGCGCGCGGTGCTGCACCGGCCCTTCCGCGACGTCCACCTCTGTTACGGCGTCGAGATCGAGCGGGCCATGGCCGACGCCAGGCGACTGCAGCGGAGCCTGACCTTCGAGTACCCCTTTCCCCGCGGCGGCCGGCCCCACGGGCAGATCTCATTGACGATCTCACTCATCACCACCGGCACGCCCCGGCGGGAAGAGAGAGACTTCACCTTCGTGGTGATCGCCCGCGACATCACCTCCGAGAAGCAGCTCCAGTCCAAGATGAGCGAGACCGAGAAGCTGGCCGGGATCGGGCAGCTCGCGGCCGGCATCGCGCACCAGCTCAACACGCCGCTGGGCTCGATCCTCCTGTCGGCGCAGATGCTCGGCGAGTCGGTCAAGGACGAGGACGGGGTGGAGGATGTCAGCCGGATCGTCAGGCAGACCGAGCAATGCCGGAAGATCATCAAGGGGCTGCTCAACTTCGCGCGGCCGTCGGGGCAGGAGCGGATTCGCCTCGACCTGGGGGAGGTGATCCGCGAGACAGTCTACCTGATGGAGAAGAACATCAAGCTGGCCGGCGTCGAGGTCAACATCCGGCAGGAGCGCGACCCGGCGGTGCTCGGCAATCGCAACGAGCTGGACCAGGTCTTCTTCAACCTCCTGGCCAACTCCCTGGACGCGATGCCCGACGGCGGGAAGATCGAGATCGTCATGGGAGACGGGGCGCCCGGCGAGGTGCTGATCGAATTTTCCGACACCGGTGAAGGGGTGCCGCCGGAAGATCGCGAGCGGGTTTTCCTCCCCTTCTACACGACCAAGGAGTACGGTCGGGGTACGGGCCTGGGGTTGTCGATCGTCGCCCGGATCGTTCACGAGCACGGAGGCAGGATCGAGATGGAGAGCGAACCCGGCCGGGGCACTCGCTTCTACCTGTCCCTGCCTGAACCCGGCCTCGGCCTGGGGGGCGGCGGCCCCGCGGCCGACGAGGAGTGAAGTTGTCGCTTCGTGTCCCGAAGACAACGCGCATCATCCTGATCCCGGAGGACGACCGATCCAGCCGGGAGTACACGATCAGCCGCCGGATGGTGATCTTCCTCTGCGCGCTGATCCTGGTCCTGACGGCGGTCGTGATCTTCGTCCTGGTGACATACTCGTCGCTGGCCGGCGAGGTCGGGCAGGCGGCCGACCTGCGCCGTGAGCTGGCCGGGGCCAACGCGAGACTGGCGACCGTCACCGAGCTGGAGCGCGAGCTCGAGCGGATGCGGTCCCTGCAGGAGCGCCTGCTGACGATGCTGGGCGTTCAGCTGCCCTCGGTGGCGGCCGGCGATACCCTCGCCTACTGGCCCGAGGGCGAGGCTCCAGACGACGGCGACACCGCGGGCCTGCTCGAGCGGGCGGCGGCCCTGGTCCTGACCCCGCCGCCCGACCTGTGGCCCGCCGGCGGCTTCGTCACCCGGGAGTTCCGGGCGGGCGACCCCATCCGCGGCGTCTTGCCCCACCAGGGGATCGACATCGCCGCCCCGGAGGAAATGCCGATCGTCGCCGCGGGCAAGGGCCGGATCATGCGGGCCGGCTGGGATGAATACCTGGGAAACTTTGTTGAAATTCAGCACGGTTTCGGTTACGTAACGGTTTACGGCCACTGCAGCCGTCACGCGGTCAGGGAGGGAGATAGGGTCGACCGCGGACAGGTCATCGGCTACCTGGGGAGAACCGGAGAGGCGAGCGCTCCCCATCTACATTTTGAGGTCTGGAAAGAGGGCGAGGCGATCGACCCCCGCAAGGTCATCCCGGGCGATCCGCCGCGCTGAGGAGGAAGAACATGTTTGGAAAAGAGCCCGAGAACCAGGATCTGGACAGCCGCCAGACCTCGATCGTCGCCCAGGGCTGCAAGTTCGACGGCAAGGTCGAGGCGCGCGGCACCCTGCGCATCGAGGGGGAGTTCAAGGGCAACATCGGCACCCCCGAGAATCTCGTCATCGGCAAGTCCGGGGTCGTTCACGCCACCGTCTCGGTCAAGAACGCCATCATCGGCGGGCAGCTCTTCGGAAATATTACCGCCGAGAACAAGATCGAGCTGCAGAGCGGCTCCCACGTCGAGGGCGACATCAAGACCAAGCGCCTGGTGATAGACGAGGGCGTCTTCTTCGAGGGGAACTGCAGCATGGGCAGCGGGCAGCGCAAGACCGCTCCGGCCGGGCCCGCCCAGCAGCCCGCCCCCGCCGAGGTGCACAAGTAGGGGCCCCGAATCCCTCCCGGTATTCCGGGTCGCCGGCCGATCCGGAATACCGGGCCAGCCCACTCATCCGGGCGCAGGCCCGGAATATCCATGAATGGCCTACTGAGGCCGGTCAAATGCCCGCCAGAACACGTCTTCTCGGACCGGCTCGGTCAACGTACCTCAGTGGGTACCCCTCCCTCGCCGATCCTTGCGAGGTCGTTTTCTGGCGGCCATTTTCCTCAGCCTCGCTACGGCCATTCATGAATGATCCGGGCCCCAAGTTTTTTTTGACTTTAAGGTCTCCGCCTAATTCATTTGGGCGCGGCGCTGTTTTTCATCTAACAGCTACGCGGATCCCCGCCTCGAAACGGGAAGGGGTGATCCCGCTTGTTCAAGGGCCAGCGAGACTCGCAACGAGGTAAACAGTTTCGTGACATAGGGATCTACACGGCGATCCCCATGATGATGATCGTCGGTCCCCTGCTCGGATATTACCTCGGGCACCTCGCCGAGGGCAAATGGGGGCACGATCCCTGGCCCTCGTTCGGCGGCGCTGTTTTCGGCTTCGTGGCTGCGGCCCGACAGGTCTGGCTCATCTTGAAGCGAGGCGGCGGCAAACCTTGAACGAGGCGATTCTGAAGAGGACCCGGCTGTGGACCCTGGTAGCCGGGGCGGCGCTCGCAGTGGTTCTCGGCTTCGCCGTCTCGGTGCGCTTCGCAGCGGGGCTTTTTGTTACTGCTCTCTGGGCCGTGGTCGGGTTCCGGGTCCTGGAGGGATTGATAAGAGCGGCGCTGGTGCCGCGGGGCGCGCGCCGCAACGTCTGGGTCATCGTCGCCTGGGGCGCCGCCAAGCTGGCGATTTATGGTTTCGCGGTCTGGGCCGTCCTGACCAGACCCTTTCCGGCCGCGAGCCACCTGATTGGATTCTCCCTGTTGCTGGTCGTCCTCGTCGTGGTGGGGGTCACCTCGCTGCCCCGGGGCGGAAACCAGCCAGCCCAGCGAGGGGATAATGGTTAGAGCTCATTTCAAAACCCCCATCTACTGCGGCCGGCTGCAAGACCCGCCAGCTTCGTTACGAAGGGGGTTTTGAAATGAGCTCTAGGCTGACCAAGCTTCTCCTGCCCGCGGCTCTCGTCCTGACCGCCGGCTTCCTGGCCGTCGCCGGTGTCGCCCAGGCCGATCACCATAATCTTCATGAAGAAACGACCTCCGGCCACGAGGTGACGTCCGAGCAAGCCGAGCACGCGGCTCAGCCCGCGCACGGCGAGGGCCATGGCGAGGAACACGCCGAGCACGGCGACGACCACGGCGGTGTCGCCCACCTCATCAACTGGGTCTCGCTGATTGCCGGCTTCCTGCAGGACGAGGAAGGTCACCCGACCGCCGCCGCGCAATTCTTGATGCGCTTCCAGGATCCGATCTTCTCCGGGGTGACGGCGATCCTGCTCGCCATCTTCTTCGCCCGCATCTACACGCGGCGCAGCCAGCAGCCGGGCCGGCTGCAGATGTTTGCCGAGCTGATCGTCGGGGGCCTCTTCAATCTCTTCGAGATCATCCTCGGGTCCTCCGCCCGACGGTTCGCCCCCTACCTCGGGACGCTGTTCCTGTTCATCCTGGTGAACAACGTGATGGGCCTGATCCCCTTCATGCACTCCTCGACCTCGGCCATCAACACCACCGCCGCGCTGGCGATCTGCACCTTCTGTCTGGTGCAGGGGGTCGGGATCAAGGAGAACGGCATCCTCGGCTACCTTCATCACATGGCCGGCTCGCCCAAGACGGCGATGGACTGGGGCTTCTCGGTCCTGCTCTTCCCGCTGCATGTGCTGGGCGAGTTCATCAAGCCGATGAGCCTGAGCTTGCGTCTCTTTGGAAACATCTTCGGCGAGGATGTCCTGATCGCGACCATGGTGGTCCTCGGGGCCGGCCTGTTCGCCGGGATCCACCTCCCGTTCGGTATGCCGTTCCAGGTGCCGTTCGTGTTCCTGGCCATGCTGACCAGCACCATCCAGGCGCTGGTCTTCACGTTGTTGTCCACCGTCTACATCGCTTTGATGCTCCCCCATGAGGAGCACGGAGAGGAAGCGCACGGTCATTAGTTCCGGATGAGGATCCGGTGGTCGGCGGGAGCCTCCCGCGAGTCAAACCTGCAAAGGAGAGAAAATGGAACTGCTAGGACTGGGTCTCCCCCTCGGCGTCGGCATTGCGGCGATCGGTTCGGGCCTTGGTCTCGGCCGGGCTGTCGGCTCGGCCATGGAGGCAATGGGGCGCCAGCCCGAGGCCATCGGCCAGATTCAGACCGCGATGATCATCGGTAGCGCGTTCATCGAGGCTCTGACGATCTATGCTTTGCTGGTGATCTTCCTCCTGCAGGGCAAGCTCGGTTAAGAGTGCCCGCAGGGGCCCGGGACATCACTGAATTGGGGTGGGGGCGGGTCCCGATCCGCCCCCAGCCGCGGCCGCTCCGGGCCGGGAACAGTCGACCTCGGAAGGTTTCGACATGCACATCGACATTGCTCAGGTACTGACCAACATCATCGGCTTCCTGCTGGTGGTGTGGGTCCTGCGGAAGTTCGCCTGGGGTCCGATCCTGGGCCTGCTCGACGCCCGGCGGGAGAAGATCCGCTCCGACTTCGCCGAGGCCGAGCAGGCGCTCAGCGACGCCGATAAGCTCCGCGACGATTTCGAGCAGAAGATCGGCGACATCAAGGTCATCGAGCGCGAGAAGGTCCAGGAGGCCGTCAAGCGCGGCGAGGGCATCGCCGAGGGCATCGTGGGCGAGGCCCGCCGGCAAGCAGACTCCACCCGCCAGAAGGCGGAGACCGACCTCGCCCTGGAGACGGACAAGGCCCAGATCGCCCTGCGCGACACGGTGGTCGGGATGGCCATCGGCGCCGCGGAGAAGGTGGTCGACGAGCGCCTCGACGACGACCTGCACCGCAAGCTGATCAAGGACTACATCGACAACCTCGGGGAGATGCCCAATGCGTGATCGCGGCGTCGCCAGCAGGTATGCCCGCGCCCTCGTGGAGTCGGCCAAGGCCGAGGACGTGCTGGCCGGCGTTGCCGAGTCGTACGCTGCGGTCGTGGTCGTCCTGGAGCAGAACCCGGCCCTGCCGTCGTTCCTGGAGGGCCCCCAGGTTGCCGATGACGAGAAGATTCAACTGGTCAGCGATCTGTTCGACGGCCGCGTCGAGCCGCTGCTGGTTCGCTTCTTCCACCTGTTGATAGAGAAGAATCGCATCGAGTATCTCCAGGAAATCGGCGAGGAATTCGCCGGCCTGGTCGAGAAGGAACAGGGTTTCTCGCGCGCGGTGGTCACCACGGCGATCGAAATGCCGGCGGACCTGGAAGCCGCGCTCCTCGAGAAGCTCGTTCGCCTGACCGGCGCCAAGGTAATCCTGGAGAAGAACGTCGACCCTGCCGTGATCGGGGGCGTCAGCGTGACGCTCGGGGACCAGATCATCGACGGCACCGTGCGCACCAACCTTGACCAGCTGCGCTTGCATCTGGGCAAGGCCCGGGTGCGCTGAGTCGGGCCGCGCGGGAAGTCCCCCCGGCGACAAGGCCGCCTTCAGACGAGGAGATGGGAATTGAAACTGAGACCTGAAGAGATCAGCTCCATCCTGTCGCAGGAGCTGACGAAGTACGACCGCGACCTCGAGGTCGAGAGCGTCGGCACGATCCTTCAGGTGGGCGACGGCATCGCGCGCATCTACGGTCTGCAGGACGTGATGGCCGGCGAGCTCGTGAAGTTCCCCGGCGACATCTTCGGAATGGTCCTCAACCTCGAAGAGGACTCGATCGGCGTGGCCATCTTCGGTGAGGACACCGAGATCAAGGAGGGTGACCAGGTCACCCGCACGGGCCGCATCGCTTCGGTGCCCGTGGGTGACGCCGTCGTCGGCCGGGTGCTGAACGCCGTGGGCCAGCCGATCGACGGAGAGGGCCCGGTCCCCACCGAGGAAACGCGCCGCATCGAGCTGAAGGCCCCCGGCGTGCTCGACCGGCAGCCAGTGAAGGTGCCGTTGATGACCGGCCTGAAGGCCGTCGACTCGATGATCCCCATCGGGCGCGGACAGCGCGAGCTGATCATCGGCGATCGCAGCACCGGCAAGACCGCGCTGGCCATCGACGCCATCATCAACCAGAAGGGCACCGGGGTGCACTGCTTCTACGTGGCCGTCGGCCAGAAGCAGTCGACGGTGGCCGGGGTGTACAACCGGCTGAAGCAGCACGGCGCCATGGAGTACACCACCATCGTCGCCGCCTGCGCCTCCGAGCCTGCGCCGATGCTCTTCATCGCGCCCTACTCCGGCTGCGCCATGGCCGAGCACCTGATGTGGCAGGGCAAGGACACCCTCGTCATCTACGACGACCTCTCCAAGCAGGCCAACGCCTATCGCCAGCTCTCCCTGCTGCTGCGCCGCCCGCCCGGCCGCGAGGCCTTCCCGGGCGACGTGTTCTACCTGCACAGCCGCCTGCTGGAGCGGGCGGTGAAGCTGTCGGACGAGCACGGCGGTGGCTCGCTGACCGCCCTGCCCATCATCGAGACCCAGGCGGGCGACGTGTCGGCCTACATCCCGACCAACGTGATCTCGATCACGGACGGGCAGATCTTCCTCGAGGGCGACCTCTTCTTCTCCGGCGTGCGCCCGGCCATCAACGTCGGGCTGTCGGTGAGCCGGGTGGGCGGTAACGCCCAGACCAAGGCCATGAAAGCGGTCGCCGGCTCGCTGCGTCTCGACCTGGCCCAGTACCGCGAGCTGCAGGCGTTCGCCCAGTTCGGCTCCGATCTGGACAAGGCGACCCAGCGGCAGCTGACCCGCGGCGAGCGGATGGTCGAGATCCTCAAGCAGGACCAGTACGTGCCCATGGCGCTGGAGCAGCAGGTCGCGATCATCTTCGCCGGGACCAACGGGTACCTGGACGACGTGCCGCTGGAGGAGCTCGCCGCCTGGGAGCTGGATTTCCTCGCCCTGATGAACGACAAGCACACCGACATCCTGCAGGCCATTCGTCAGAGCGGCCAGCTGGACGACAAGACCGCCGAGGACTTGCACGCGGTGGTCAAGGAATTCAAGGCGAGCCGCGGGTCCGCGGCCGCCGCCGCCGAGTAAGCACCCGGGAGGAGACCTTTGCCTGGTGCGGGGCTGAAACTGATCAACAAGCGGATCCGCTCCGTCAAGTCGACGCAGCAGATCACCAAGGCCATGAAGATGGTCGCCGCGGCCAAGCTGCAGCGCTCGCAGGGGCGCATGCTGGCCGCGCGCCCGTACAGCCGGAAGCTGACCGACCTGCTCGGCCAGCTCGCCCGGGGTGCCGGGGATGAGGACTCCCAGCACCCCCTGTTCGAGACGCGCGACGTCAAGCGCCGGCTGATCGTCGTCGTCACCTCGGACAAGGGCCTGTGCGGGGCATACAACATGAACATCATCCGCCTCGCCCGGCAGGCCGTCGACGACTCGATCGCCGCCGGGGCCGAGACCGAGGTCTACGCCGTCGGCAAGAAGGCGCGCGACTTCTTCCGACGCCGGGAATACGCCCTCTTCGCCGAGGACATCGACTTCGGCGGGGAGGTCTCCGCTGACCAGGCCCGGCAGGTGGGCGACGCGGTCGTCGACGCCTTCCTCGCCGGCAGCTTCGACGAGGTGCGCCTCGTCTTCGCGGAGTTCGTCAGCACCATGCGGCAGATCCCGGTCGACCGGCAGCTGCTGCCCATCGCCGCCGGGGCCGACGAGGCCGATGAGGCGGAGGCCGGCGCGGGCGGCGAGGTGGATTACATCTGGGAGCCGGCCGCCGAGGCCATCTACCGGCTGCTGCTGCCGCTGTACCTGCGGAACCGGGTCTTCATGACCCTGAGCGAGGCCTTCGTCAGCGAGCACGCCGCACGCATGACCAGCATGACCGCGGCGACCGAGAACGCCGGCGAGCTGATCGAGGCTCTGACCCTGAAGCGTAACCGCGAGCGCCAGGCCGCCATCACGTCCGAGCTCAGTGACATCGTGGGCGGCGCCAACGCCCTCTAGAGAACCGGAGCCCTCTCTCGCAGAGCGCAAGGAGATTGAAATGGCCGAGAACTACGGAAAAGTCCTGCAAGTCATCGGGCCGACGGTGGACCTGGAGTTCGATTCCGATCACCTGCCCGAGATCCTCAACGCCGTCCACATCAAGGATGAGGAGCGGGACATCGATCTGATCACCGAAGTGGCCCAGCACATCGGCAACAACGTGGTCCGCACGGTCGCCATGGACTCGACCGACGGCCTGATTCGCGGGATGAAGGGCCTCGATACCGGCGCTCCCATCTCCGTGCCGGTGGGCGACCAGTGTCTCGGCCGCCTCTTCAATCTGCTCGGCCGGCCGATCGACGGTCTCGGCGAGGTTCCCGAGCCGGACAAGCGCTGGCCCATCCACAAGGCTCCCCCGCCCCTGGGCGACCAGGGCGAGGCCAACGAGACCTTCGAGACCGGCATCAAGGTCGTCGACCTGCTGGCCCCCTACGCCAAGGGCGGCAAGATCGGGCTGTTCGGCGGCGCCGGCGTCGGCAAGACGGTGATCGTGATGGAGCTGATCGACTCCATCGCCAAGGAGCACGGCGGCTTCTCCGTGTTCGGTGGCGTGGGCGAGCGGACTCGCGAGGGGAACGATCTCTACCTGGAGATGAGCGAGTCGGGCGTGATCAAGAACACGGCCCTGGTGTTCGGCCAGATGAACGAGCCGCCCGGCGCCCGCCTGCGGGTGGGCCTCTCCTCGTTGACCATGGCCGAGTACTTCCGGGACGAGATGGGCCAGGACGTGCTGCTGTTCATCGACAACATCTTCCGCTTCACCCAGGCCGGTTCGGAGGTGTCGGCGCTGCTGGGCCGCATGCCCTCGGCGGTGGGTTACCAGCCGACCCTGGCCACCGAGATGGGTGAGCTGCAGGAGCGGATCACCTCGACCCGCAAGGGATCGATCACGTCGGTGCAGGCCATCTACGTGCCGGCGGACGACCTGACCGACCCCGCTCCGGCTACCGCCTTCAGCCACCTCGACGCCACCACGGTGCTCTCGCGGCAGATCGCCGAGCTGGGCATCTACCCCGCGGTTGACCCGCTCGACTCGACCAGCCGGATCCTCGATCCGCGCGTCGTCGGCGAGGAGCACTACGTGATCGCCCGGCGGGTGCAGCAGATCCTGCAGCGGTACAAGGACCTGCAGGACATCATCGCCATCCTCGGCATGGACGAACTGTCGGACGAGGACAAGCAGACCGTCCAGCGCGCCCGGAAGATCCAGAAGTTCCTGTCGCAGCCGTTCAAGGTCGCCGAGGCCTTCACCGGCCGCAAGGGTGTCTACGTGCGGCTCGAGGACACCATCCGGAGCTTCAAGGGGCTCGTCGACGGCGAGTACGACCACATCCCGGAGCAGTGCTTCTACATGTGCGCCGCCATCGAGGATGTCCTGGATAACCACGAAAAGATGAAAGCCGAGGAGTAGCGCGGCATGGCGAAGTCCTTCAAGGTGTCCATCGTCACCCCCGAGAAGACGGCCTTCGAGGAAGAGGCGATCTCGGTGATCTTGCCCGGCACCGAGGGCTACCTGGGCATCTGGGCCAACCACGCGCCCCTGGTCACCGGGCTCACGCCCGGCGTCGTGACCATCAAGGAGAGCGAGGCCGGCTCGGTCAAGTTCATGTCCATCGGCGGCGGCTTCGTGGAGGTCTCCCAGAACAACGTCAACATCATGGCCGATTCGTGCGAGCTGGCCGACGAGATAGACCTCGAGCGGGCCAAGGCCGCGGTCGAGCGCGCCACGCAGAGGTTGCGCACGCTGGATACGGCCTTCGACCGGGAGCGCGCACGCATCGCCGCCGAGAGGGCGCAGGCCCGGCTCAAGGCGGTGTACCTGAGGGACGGGGGCGTTTGACCCCTCCCGCCCGGCAAGCCGCCACCTTTTCCGGCCGGCTCCCCTGGGGCCGGCCGGCCTTTTTTGATCTCGGGTTAACCCGGATTATTCATGAATGACCGTAGCGAGGGTGAGGAAAATGCCAGCCAGAACACGATCTCGCAAGGATCGGCGAGGGAGGCGTACCCACTGCGGTACGTTGACCGAGCCGAT
>CAZAHC010000007.1:0-8923 GCA_964484595.1 uncultured Fibrobacteraceae bacterium
CGTCCCCGTCGCGCCGTCGGCCGGATCGCTTTCGAGCAGGACCAGGGTGGACGACTGGGTCCAGAAGGAGAAGCTGTACGCCTGGCTCAGGCTGTTGCCGTCCGTGTCCTTCAGCCCTGTAGTGACGGTGACGGTGATCTCGGTGGCCTCCGGCCAGTCGCTGTGGGTGACGGTCAAGGTCTTGCTTTCGGTCCAGGTGGTCCCGGTCACCGTGCCGCTGGACAGGGTGATGTTCCCGGCCGCGGTGGTCTGGTCCATGTCCTTGGAAAACTCGATGGTCAGCAGGGCGTTGATCGCGACCTCGATCCAGCCGTTTCCCGGGTCGGTGTCGGCCACCACCGGCGCGGTCTCACCGGTCCCGTCTCCGTTGGGCCCGTTTCCGTCCTGCTCGCAGCCAGCCACGCTCAACAGGAGGAAGAGGGGGAGTACCCATATCGTTTTCCAGGTTTGCCGAGTGTTCATGGTGAGCGCCCCTTGTTTTTCGCCCGCCCCTTTGCCGAGACGAGTCGGGAGATGGGAAGAACCAAGGTCGGGTGTTCAAGGCCAGGGGAGATTTCCTGCTGGGCAGGATACCGAATATGGGGCCCAGATTTCAACGATAACGTTGTGCCAGGGGAATTGTGTCCCGCGGCCAGGGATTTTTGCCACGTGGCACAAAGCCGGGTCCAACTTGTTGGAATTGAATAATTTTGGAGTTTTCCCCACTTGTTGAGCCCAGGCCGGGTCTGGGATCCGGAAGCGCGGGCAATGCCCCCTCCAGCGGCCGGACACAATTCCCCTGGCACAACCACCGGATTACAAAACCACATATTCGTGGTATAATTTCACCTTCGGCACAGAACCAGATGACAGGAAAAAGGAGGATTTCCATGAACCGACGCATCCTCGGGGCGACCACGGCGGCCCTGCTCCTGCTCTTTTGCTTCACACCGGCCTTCGCGGCCGAACGAGTGGTGCTGATGGAACTGTTCACCAACACCGGCTGAGGTTCGTGTGCACCGGCGGAGCCGGTCTTCAACAATTTCGTGGCGAGTCACACCGACGTTGCAGCCATCACCTTCCACACGAATTACCCGGCGGGCAACGATCCCTTCTACGTGCACAACACGACCGATAACCTGGGTCGGCTGAACTTTTACACGGAGATCTGGGGAGTTCCCTGGCTCTGGATGGACGGTATCCTGGAGCCGAACTACCCCTACACCACCACCTCGGTGACCAACGCCTACAACACGCGCAAGGCGGTGCCCACCAGCGTGAACCTGACCATCGAGGGCAGCTACGACGATGCAACCCGGGCGGTCGAGGTCACTGTCACCGCCTCGACCGATGCGGCGCTTCCCGCCGGCACCTGGCGTCTTCACATCGGTCTGACCGAGAGCGGGATCTATTTCAACGCCCCGAACGGCACGCAGATTCATGACCACGTCATGCGGGACATGTTCCCGAGCTACAACGGCACCTCCGTAACTTTCAGCGGCGGATTCCCACAGACGGCGAGCGCTTCGGCCAACTTCACGCTGATGGGGCTGTACGTCGCCGAAGAATGTCGCATCGTGGCCTGGCTTCAGAACCACTCCACCAAGGAAGTCTACCAGTCGGGCATGGTCCTGGTTACCGAGCTCACGGGCGGGCTGTCGGGCGTTGCCGACCTGGTCAGCTTGACCGGGCTCGTGGGTGCCTATCCCAATCCCTTCAACCCGAACACGACGGTGGCCTTCCGCCTGGAGAACGAGGGCCCGGTCCGGCTCGGCGTGTTCGATCTGCAGGGCAGGGAAGTGGCCGTGCTGGCTAACGATGTCTTCCCCCAGGGAGAACATCGGGTTTCGTGGCGCGGCGTCGACGCCAGGGGCCGCGCGGTCGGGAGCGGGGTCTATTTCCTGCAATTCGTGGCCGACGGCCGGAGCGAAAGCACGAAGCTCGTGCTCTTGAGGTAGGGCAGCCACTCCGAAGAAAAATACACCGGCCCCGGGTTTCGATCCGGGGCCTTTCTCGTCTCACCATCTCATTTCCGGGCCACGTGGATGGCGGCCACCCCGCCCATGAGCCTGGTGACCTCGATGTCGGCGAACCCGGCCGCCTGGAGCATCCCCTCGACCTCGTCCGCATCGTGGAAATTCTGCGCCGATTCGGCGAGATACCGGTAGGCGGACCGGTGCCGGGAGATCCAGCCTCCCGCCGGTGCGACGAGAAGGTCCAGGTAGGCGTGAAAGCCGGCCTTCAGGATCCGGCTGTCCGGCTGGCTGGTTTCCACGATGACGAAGGTTCCGCCGGGCCGGAGCACCCGCCACACCTCCGCGAGCACCCGCTCTCGCAGGCGGTTCCGCCAGGTCACGTTCCGGAAAGCGAAGGCGATCCCCACCGAGTCGAACCGCCCGTCTGGGAACCCGAGCGCCGAGCCGTCACCCTCGACGAACCGAATTGCCTGCCCGGAGCGCGAAAGAGCGGCCTTCCGGCGGGCGACCGCCAGCATCGCAGGCGAGAAGTCCACCCCGACGATCTGCACCGGATCCCGCGCCAGAGATGCGAGTTGCAGGGCGAGGTCCCCGGTTCCGCAGCAGAGATCGAGCACGTGCGCGGGCCGATCCGCCAGGCAGAGTCGGGCAGCCCGCCGTCGCCACAACTGGTCCAGCCCCAGGGAGAACAGGTGGTTGATCAGATCATATCGCCGGGGCACGGCGTCGAACATCCGCTTCAGCGGCCGTTCCGACCGGTGGGGGCGGTCGGGCTCGGATTCGGTTCGAGAGGTGCTCTTGGTTCTCTCGGCGGGGTTCATCAGCCTGGCAACCCGGGGTTCAAGTCAAAAATACCAGCAGCCTGGCGGCGAGGCGGGGCCCGGGACTTCCGGGCGCCAGCCCGGCAAACCTACAACCCGGGTCCCCGCGCAGCAAGGAGGGGGCGCCCTCGGGGCGCCCCCTTGGACCGTCCTCTCGTCTGGATCACCAGGGGCAAGCCTGGTGCATGCCGTATGAGTTGCAGATGCAATCGGTGGGGACGCAGGTGCAATCGGTCGGGAAGCAGGAGCCGCAGGTGATATCCGAATCAACAGGCTGTTGCACCTTCACGCCGCCCAGAATCCCGCCTCCTCCGTTGACGTTCCGTAGCTCCAGGTCCTGCAGACAGCGGACGGTCTCCTTGTTGAGGGTAAGCTTCTTCACGATCGTTCCTTTCTGACCTTGGGGTGGAAATAAGACATGCTGTCGTCGGTACCGACATGTGTTTGGTATATGGGGCAAAAAGCAGACCGTCCGGGAGGGACGGGATAGGCAGCAGGTGAACGGCAAGCGGGGTGGTCAAGGTATTACTTGAAGCATAAGCGATTATGAAGTCCCTGCGAGTTTCGGCAGGCCGGCGGTGAGCCAGGTGTGTGACCACGGCGAGAGACGGAGGGAGCGAGCGCCTGGTCCCGGCGGTACGTGACCGTACCCCGAGGTTCATCCCGGCCTGCCTTTCGGGAAAATCCTCTCCGGTCGCGCTGCCCCGGGGTTCTCGGTTTTTTCGTTCAATATTTTCCTCCTTCTCACAACTAATCCGGTGAGTGCGGGAATGACAAACCGAAGGAGGAATCATGGAGACCGGGAACTCGGAACGTTACTTCGCTCTCCAGCCGGATTGTTTTCTGGTCAAGGGGGCCAGGAGGGGCGCCTTGTACGATCTGGCCTCCGGAGACGTTTACTCCATCGATCCGGTCGCCGTGAAGGTCGTCGAGCTCTGCGAGGCCAGGCAAGCGGTCGCCGCGATTCCCGGGCAGGTTCCTGAAGCGGACCCGGACGAGATCTGCGCCTACCTGCACCAGATCGCCGAGGCCGGCCTGGGCGGGTTCTCGCCTTGCCCTCGCGAACGGGGGCGGATCGATCTGGAACGCCGCTACGATCGCCTCGACTACGTCTGGTTCGAGCTGCGCGAGGACTGCAACCTGCGTTGCTGCCACTGTTACTGCATGAGCAAGGCCAGGACTGGAGTCACCGACAGACTGACCTTCGCCGAGTGGCAACGCCTGCTCGACGAGTCGGCGGCGCTCGGCTGCCGGGCGGTCCAGTTCATCGGCGGCGAACCACTCCTTTTTGGCGAGAGGCTCTTCCAGCTGGCAGACCGGGCCGGAGACCTCGGTTTCGAGAGCATCGAGCTATTCAGCAACCTGACCTTCCTCAAGGAGGAATGGATCACCAGGATGCTGGATCTGCAGATGAAAGTTTCCTGCTCTCTGTTCTCGAAGCGGCCGGAGGTCCACGACGGGATCACGGGTTTCCCGGGGTCTCTCGCGCGAACCCTGCGGAACGTGCGCCGGCTGCGCGAGCGGGGTCTCAACCCGCGATTCGCCGTGACGGCGATGAAGCACAACCAGGATTACCTCGAGGAGACGATGGACTTCCTGCGCGAGATGGGCGTGAAGAAACCTTACTTCGACCTCGTGCGGCCTTCCGGGCGCGGCAACGACGACGAACTTGTCCCTGACAAGCTGTCGAAGAAGGAGCGGTACCGGACCCGCGCGGATTTCATGCAGACCGACCGGGAAACCTTCCTCCGTCGCTACAACGGTAACAGCTGCTGGCAAGGGAAGGTGGCCATCGGCAGCACCGGCGACGTCTTCCCCTGCATCATGCAGCGCGACGAGAGTGCTGGCAATGTGCGGCGGGGATCCCTCCGGGAGATCATCGCCAACGGAATCCGGAAGTTCTGGGACCTTTCATACGACAAGATCGAGGTCTGCCAGGACTGCGAGTACCGCTACGCGTGCCACGACTGCCGGCCCGTCACTTATGGGCCGACCGGCGAGCTGACCGCCAAGTCGCTGCACTGCAGCTACGATCCTTACCGGGGGGAATTCCAGGACCTTAGCTAGACGGGGTCGCGGTGTCGTCCCCGGCGAATGAAAGAGCCTGCGTCGGGTCGCGATTCCCGAGACGCAGGAGATACCCGAGAACGGGAAGGAGGTGAGTACGATGCTGGAGCTGAAGAAGGTTTCGCGGCCGGTCGAAGAACGGGCGCACATCTGCCTGCCCTGCTACTGGTGCTGGCCGTGGTTCTTCCCCATCCCCGGGCCACCCATCGATTGTGGGGGGTGGAGGGTATAACGTGCACAAGTCGTATAATCTTTACGTGATGGAGGTGAGCACGATGTTCGATCTGAAGAAGGTCTCGCGACCGGTCGACGAGCGGGCACACATCTGCCTGCCTTGCTACTTCACCTGTCCACCGGTCGGGCTCTGCGCTCCGATTTACATCCCCCTGCCGTTTCCGCCTGATCCCAGGAATTGAAGCGGCGCATGGGATGGCATGGAGAGAGACCTCAATTGAAGGTGAGATGATCGCCAGCGCCGGCCTGGGCCGGTAGACGGGCCGACCCGGGCCGGCCGATGCGCAGTGGATGTACAGGAAATCGTCAGGAAGTAATAAACATGCCCGATTCGGTTGGAAAGATCACGCCTGACAAACAGATTACGGCCTGTCAGGACTACATCGCCCAGAACCCACAAGACACTGACGCCCGCCTGGTCCTGGCGCTCCTTTACGATCGGTCCGATCCCGGCAGCGGCAAGGCCCGGGCCAGTTATCTGGACCACCTGGTGCACACGCTGGGTTATGAGGATGCCGGTACGGCTCTGGCCAGTATCGAGGAGCGTCTGGCGCAAAACCCCCGTGACTGGAGTGCTCATCTGGCGCTGGGACAGATCCACGGCTATCTGGGCCGTCGGGCCGAGGCCGTCGCGTCCCTGAGACGCGGAACCGTGTGGCAGGTCGCTGAGTCAAGCCACTTTCGCCTGCACGTTGTCCCGGGTACCACCGCCGCCCGGGAAGCCCCGGATCTCCTGGTAGAGCGAGAGAAGGGGCTGCGGCAGATCCAGGAAGTCTTCCGGGTCCGGGATCGGGGTAATGAACCCATCGCCCATTTCAACTACGAGTCTTGCCTGCACAAGGAACTCATCACCGGAGACGGTCAGCCGGCTCACGTCTTTCCGCGCCGGCGAGAAGTACACACTGTCCACGGTCCTGGGCTGAGGCTGGCCAGCCCGCATGAGGACGCCCACATAGTGCTGAGTGCCCTCGGACGTCCGCCAAAGGTCCTGCAGGAGGGTGCGGCGGAGTACGCCCACCGGGGTGAGGCAGCCCACGCCTGGTACCTGGGAATGCTCGGCGGACTGGAGCCGGAGCTGCCGGTTGATCTGTTCGTTGATGCCGTCTTCCTCCGGGAGGATCCCTTCCTGACCTATCCGCTGGCGGCGTCCTTCGTGGCTTTTCTCCTGCGGCGGGGAGAGCGGGAACGGTTCAAGCGCCTGTATGCCACGGCCGGCGCCGGGGTGGCGGAGGCCGCCCTGAGGATCTACGGCAATTCCCTCGAGGAGCTGGTCGCCGCCTGGCGGAAATTTCTCGATTCGCAGCCTCGCTGCACCAGAGAAGGGTGGTCGCATGTGGTCTCGTGATGAACAAGGTGTCCGAAAGGGAGCTCCCCCTCCGCCCGCTCCCCCCGGTCCCGGCTGGGACTCCGGTGCCGGCTCGATCCGGGCCCTTTTGCGGCGGATGCTCCGGTACCTGCATCCTTACCGGCGGGAACAGGGCGCCTGTCTGCTGTGCCTGGTTGTCGGGACCGGGTGCTCGCTGCTGGTGCCGTTGCTGGTCAGGGCTTTGCTCGACGACGCACTCCCCGGCCGCGATTCGACGCTGATGCTTGGCCTCGTGGCGGCGATGGCCGGCTGTCATCTGCTGTACATGCTCTTCATGTTCGTGACCGACTTCTTCTTCCTGAAGGTCAGCAACGGCATAGTGCGCGATCTGCGGGGCCAGATGCACGATCACCTGCTGCGGCTCTCGCTGGACTACTTCGAGGGGACCAAGGCCGGGCAGACGATCGCCAGGATCATGGGAGACGTGGACGCGGTGCAGGTGCTCACCACCAACGCCTTCCTCATGCTGCTGACCGATTCTTTCGCCGTCCTGTTGATGCTCGGCTTCATGCTCATGCTGAGCTGGCAGATGACCCTGGTCGGCCTGGCTTCCCTCGTGGTGCTCGTGGTCATCTTCCGGGCCTTCAACCGGCGCCTGGTCGAGACGGCCAGGACGAGCCGCCAGTACTACGGGAGCATCTCGGCCGACCTGCAGGAAGGGATCGCGGGCATCCGGGAGATCAAGGCCTTCGCCGCCGAATCGCGCCGGGGGGAGACCTTCGGCCGGCGGCTGGCATCCTTCGCGGAGGCGAACTTCAGGGTCGGAATCTGGGGCTCGCTCTCGCGGCTGCTGAGCCTGCTGGTGGCCGCCCTGGGTCCGGTGATCGTCTATGCGCTGGGAGGCTGGGGTGTGATCGAGGGCAGGTACAGCCTGGGCACGCTGGTCGCCTTCGTCGCCTATCTGAGCCGGATGTACGAGCCGGTGCAGCGGCTGGCGTCGCTGAACGTCCAGGTGCACTCGGCGATGGGAGCGCTGGAGCGCATCTTTGGTTTCCTGGACATACAGCCGGCCATCCGTGACCCCGAAGACGCCCTCCCCCTACCTCGCCTTTCCGGCGAGGTCGCCCTGAAGAACGTGACCTTCCGTTACGATGCCCGGGGAGGGCCGGCGGTCCTGCAAAACCTCGACCTGCTGATCCGGCCGGGGGAGAAGGTGGCCCTGGTCGGCCCCAGCGGTGTCGGCAAGAGCACGCTGGCCAGCCTGGTCTGCCGCTTCTACGACGTGCAGGAGGGAGGCGTTTTTCTGGACGGGATCGATGTTCGCCGGGTGAAGCTTGCTCACCTGCGCGCCAGGATAGGGATCGTGCCTCAGGAGACGTTCCTCTTCCACGCCAGTGTGGCCAACAACCTGCGGCTGGCGAAGCCGGCGGCAACCCGGGCGGAAATCCAGAAGGCGGCTGCCATGGCCGGGGCGGCCGGGTTCATCGCCCGGCTGCCGCAAGGGTACGATACGATCGTGGGTGAGCGGGGAGCCAAGCTGAGCGGTGGCCAGCGCCAGCGGCTCGCCATTGCCCGCACCCTCCTGAAGGATCCGCAGGTCGTGATCTTCGACGAGGCAACCTCGTCTCTCGACCGGGAAACCGAACGAGCGGTCCGGAAATCCATGGCTCGGCTGATGCAGGGACGCACCGCGATCATCATCAGTCACCGGCGGTCGACCGCGGCCGATGTGGACCGGGTTATCGTGCTGGATGGTGGTCGGGTCGCCGCCGAAACCGAGCCACCCGGGTGGGCGGGCACCCTGAACGCGGTCGCCGCCCTCTGATCTCTATCCTGGAAAAAGGCCCCGGCCTCGCGGCCGGGGCCTTGCCAGGGTTGCCTGGCATATCAATATTACTTCAGCAGCGCCATCTTGCCGGTGAAAATCTCTTCTCCCGCTGACATCCGGTAGAAGTAAACACCGCTACCCACCGCACGACCGGCGTCGTCTCGGCCGTCCCATCTGACGGAGTACTTGCCTGGCCCTTGCCAGGTATTGACCAGGGTACGCACGAAACGGCCTGCCACGTCGAAGATAACCAGGCTCACCTGGCCTTCCCGGGGGATGCCGTAGCTGATGGTGGTGAACGGATTGAACGGGTTGGGTTTGTTGGGGGCGAGGGTGTAGCAGGTCGGCAGATCATCCGGCGTATCCGGGAAAACCGGGGTAACGCCAGTGAAGACCTCGGCCGCCCAGGCCGATGTCGCAAAACCGGTGTCGATGGCGCGAACGCTCAAGTAATATTCTCCAGTCTGTAGGTCGAGAACCAGATCGTTCGTGCGCCGGGAATTGCCCATCAAAGGCGAACCGTAGGTGCCTGACATGATATCGTTCCCGCCGGGAGCGGTACCGACACGCACGCAGTAATACATTCCCAGCCAGGGGGTCTCGAGATCCGAGGCCGGTTCCCAGCTTAGATGCAAGCCGTTCGTGAAATCGAAATCGAGGTTCGCGGGCGTGGAGGGCAGTGTGTTAGGGAGTCCTCCGGAACTGATGAAGA
>CAZAHC010000007.1:8933-17399 GCA_964484595.1 uncultured Fibrobacteraceae bacterium
GTCGGCGTGCTTGCCGGCAGGGTGATCGCCGGTGGCCAGGATATCGAGATCGCCGTCGTTGTCGACATCCGCCCAGCTGAGAGACCCCTCCCGCACGCCGGGCAAGGTGATGTCCTGCACGAAGGTGCCGCCGCCAGTATTCTCGAACAGGAAGGTGAACCACCCGCTACCGCCGTCGTATCCGCACACCCCGACGTCCAGATCGCCGTCGTTGTCGTAATCTCCCCAGGCGCAGGAACTACGGTAGACGTTCAGAAGATCGGCCATCGCCGTGAGGTTGCCCGTCCCGTCGTTGGCATAGACCCGGGCCAGGCTGGGCCCGCCGGTCGCGGTTTCCCCGGTGAGAACAAGGTCGAGATCGCCGTCGTTGTCGTAATCACCCCAGGCGACGTCGGAGAGATAGACGCCGGGGAGCCCGTTGGCCCCTTCCGCGTTCAGGATGCCGAGAGGGTCGTTGACGTAGAAAACCGTCCGGCGGTCGCTGCCGTCGAAGCCGGTGAGCATCAGGTCGAGGTCACCGTCCCGGTCGAAATCGACCCAGTCGGCGCTGCCTGAGTAGAGCCCGACCAGGGGTTGGGTTGGGACCGGAGAGAGCACGCCCAGAGGGTGGTTCCGGTAGAGGGTGGAGACCGGTTGTGTTCCATCGTGGCCGCAAACCACGAGGTCCAGGTCCCCGTCGCTGTCGTAATCTCCCCAGGCGGTTGCGGCGCCGCTGACTCCGGTCAGAACCTGCTGGGTATCCCAGGCGAGGCTGCCGGTGCCGTCATTGACATAGATCTTGGCGATCCGGAGGGAGTCAGTCGCCCCGGCCACGGCCAGGTCCAGAAAACCGTCGCCGTCGAGGTCGCCCCAGGAGAGGCAGCCGCTGCCTGTGCTCTGGATTCCGATCAGATCCTGATTAAGGACCAGGCTCCCCGCCTGGTTGAGGTAGATCGTGGTGACCGGGCCGTCGTCGCTGTTTCCCGCCACAGCCAGGTCGAGATCTCCATCGTTATCGATATCTCCCCACTGGGCGTCACTGTTGGCGATGCCCGGCAGGCTCTGTTCGAGCAGGAAGGAAGGCGTGGGGTTGGGATCGCAGGGACTGGGATCGCAGTGGACCCCCTCGCCCATGAAGGTGCCGCCCATGGCGTCACACTCGTCGCAGGTGGCGATGACGCACTGGGCTCGTTTGCCACCGTTGAGGCAGCACGCTCCCCAGTCTCCGAAACCGGCCTGGTCCCAGCTGGCGATGCACGCCGAGAGCAGGTCGTCCGCCTCGCTGAAGCAGCCACCCACCATGATACGGCAGGGAGCACCCGGCATGGAAGTCGTTCCCGCCAGGGCCCAGACCGGTCCCATGCCCGGCACGCACCCGGCATGTCCGTCTCCGATTCCACCACCGAGATCGACGGCGTCCCATCCCAGGTCACCGTCCCAGTCGATTCCGTTCCAGGTGGTCAAGTTGCTGACCTGCACGGTGCCGGTATGACCCATTATGTCTCCGACCTCGGTGAACCGCCCTCCGATGAACAGGAAGGGCCAGTGATACTCGAGGGCGTAGACTGCCGGAGCCTCGCCGCCCCGGACCCCGGAGCCGGTAGGGCCCAGCGGTTTCCAGGTCGTCCCGTTCCAGCGGCCGATGCGACGGAGGACCGTGCCCTGTTGATCAGTGGCCCAGAAGGTGCCGCCGCCGATCAGCTCGTTGCAATGCTGGTGCTCGTTGTAGAACACTTCCATGGCCCACACCGAGGATTCCAGGCCAGGACCCACGGCGCTCCAGGTCTGGGTGACTCCGTTCCAGCTGGCAATGTGAAAAGCCTGGATCGGGTCGCCGAGCTCCGGCTCCACCTGGCGGAACTCGCCTCCTGCGTAGAGCAGGTGTTCCCCGGCCGCCAGATCCTCGTAGGTCTCCAGGGCGTGAACGTAACCGCCCAGGGGCATGCCGCAGGTCTGGCCGCCGCCCGTCTGGTGCAGCGGCTGCCAGGTTGTGAAGTCCCAGCGGGCGATGTGGCGGGCCAAGGTGCCGCCGGCGTATTCGAACGCACCGCCGGCAATTATCTCGCCGCGGTATACGGTAAGCGCCTCCACGGGGCCGTCCATGCCACCGCCCACCGGGCTCCAGGCGGTTCCGTCCCAGCGGCAGATGTAGTTCAGCACCATCGGTTCGGGGTCTTCAGGGGCGTTCGCGGTGAAATCCCCGCCGATGTACAGATCTCCCATCAGAGTGAGAAACGCCTCGACGGGTCCGTTCAAACCTGGGGCGTCGGGATGCCCGATCGTGGACCAGGCATTGCCGTCCCAGGCGGCGATGTGATTGACCAGGGTGCCGCCGGCATAGACGAAGTCGCCTCCGACGATCACCCTGTCGCCGTACATGATCACCGCGTTGACCCGGCCGTCCAGGCCCAGGCCCCACGGGATCCAGCCCTCTCTTCCCAGGGTGGGATCCCAGCCCCCTTCATCGTGCCAGCGGGCGAGAGAGGTGCCCGGGTTGTAGACGAAATCGCTGAAGGTGCCGCCGACGATCAGGTTGTCCTCGAAGGTGGCAAGCGCTCTTACCCCTCCGCTGGAATCGGACAGCCGGATCTCGGACGAAGCGGCCCCATCCCATAAGCTCAGGGCGTTTTCCTGTGAACCCCCGCAGATCAACACGTCCTGGCCCAGGTAGCTGTCGTAGTGGACCGTCATCGCCTCGATGCCGAGGTAGCCTGCGGGAATGAAGCCGGGGTCCTGCCAGGAAACACCGTCCCAGGCGGCGAGGTACGGGAGGGACTGGCCGTCGACCATGGTGAACCAGCCGCCGGCGAACAGCTTATCGTCGAAGATGGCGAGGGAGCTGACCTCGCCGTCGGTTCCGGGCGGCGATCCCGAACCCAGAGCGTACCAGGTTCCTTGGTTCCACCGGGCGATGTTTCCCACCGGAAGGGTGCCAGCCATGCTGAAGATGCCGCCGACGTAGAGGCCGGTCGGCAACGAGTTCCCCCCCTCGTTCAGGTTCAAGGAATAGACGATACCGTCGGGGGATTGACCTCCCAGTCCGGTCCAGTTATTTGCCTGGTCGCAACGCGCGATATACGCCCAGGTCGGAAGCTCGCCCGGCACGTGGGGTTCTTCGAACTGGCCGCCGGCGTAGATAAAGGTACCGTCGCTCGCCAGGGCGAGAACCGCGGCGTTCAGGCCGACGCCGAGGGAGGACCAGGCGGAATTGCTCCAGCAGGCGACGTTGTCGATGAAGGCGTTGCCGGCCTGATCGAAGTCTCCTCCCACGATCAGCCTCTCTCCGTCATCATGTATGGCGAAGGCCCAGACCGTACCCAGCCAGCCGTCCTTCCGGACTCCGTTCGTCGGTCCGAATCCCATCGCCCGCCAGGTCAGCCCGTCCCAGGCGGCGATGCTGTTGGCCGGCACGCCGCCCGCCTTGTCGAAGAAGCCGCCGACGATTAGCACCTCACCGCCCAGCGAGGGATCGAAGAACACGGCCAACGCGTTCACCTCCCCCGGGACGGGGCCCTGAACTCCGGTCAAGGTGACGCCTCCGTGGGGTCCGAAGCCATCGAACCACTCCAACGTGTTCCTGCTCTTGCTGACTTCTCCGTGTTCCGGTCGAAAGATCGGCGCTCCGGTCGCCGGATCCACGTGCATACCGAATCCGGATCGGTCGAGCGCGCCCCGGAAACCTGACCGCCTGGCGGCTTCGAGATCGAAGCGGCCGCCGGCGGCGAGGAAGTCCCCCACGCTCGACACCATTTCCTTGCCGGGTGATCCAGCCAGGGCGAAGGACCCCGACCAGAGGATGGCCATTGCCACCATCAGAAGAACATTGGGCCATAAAGCCTCGGACCTGGTTTCTTTTCGGCGATACATGGATCTTCCTCCTGTTTTCAAGAAATAGGGAACAGGCACGCAGACCATCAGCGTGAAATCCACTTCTCTATTTCTGTTTGGCCACGGGAGGGATTCTTACGTTCTGGTGGCGCCTTTGCCGGAGGGCGGACTGGCGCCGCCGGATGCGGAACTCCTGGCGGTCGGTTCGAGACGAAAACGACGGGAGGCTGCAGCTGCAGCCTCCCGCCTCGTTCTGGCGCTGGCCGTCCGCCCGCTGGCCGCGGCGTCCGGTCAGACGGCCTATTTAACCATCAACAGCTTCCGGCTTCCCACGTAGGAGCCGGCCTCGAACCTGCAGAAGTACACTCCAGAGGCGGTGCACCTTCCCTGGGCGTCGCCGCCGTCCCACTCGAGGCTGTGCGTGCCGCGGTCGAACGGTTCGTCGGCCAGCGTCTTGACCAGACGACCGCTGACATCGTAGATCGCCAGCTTCACGTGTTCGGGTTGCGCCAGCTGGAAGCGAATCCGGGTCGAGGGGTTGAAGGGGTTGGGAACGTTGGACCGCAACTGCGTCGGGGTGGACGGCAGCCCGGCCTCGTCGGGCGCTCCGGAGAGCAGAATGGTGTTCAGGATCTCCTGAGCCGCCTCGACGTTGAACAGGATATCGCCTTCGCTTTCTCCACCCACCAGGGCGAAGACGACCTCGATGGTTTCTCCAGGTTCGATGGAGAACGGACCGGCCGAGGCCAGGACGCTGTATTCGTCGGGAATCGAGCCGTCCATGAGCTGGTGGGCCGGGTCGGCGGCTTGCAGGAAGGCCATCTTGTCGGGGTCCAGCACGTAGTCCTGGGGGTGGACGAAGGTCGGGTTGTGAACCAGCGTCAGGTTGGCCACAGGCACGGGGTCGGGCCCTTCGAGCTTGGCCACGCCGACGTGGTTGCCTTCGATGTCGGTCATGTAGACCAGCTGGTGGTCAGGAATGGCCCAGCCCTGGTCGTCCCAGGGGTTGCCGAGATCGAGGTCCAGGAACACACCCGCGTAAAGATCCGTCAGCATGGCCGCCGCCTCGTTCTGGATCTGATAGCGGATGATGACGAAGTCATCGTAGGGAGGCGAGGCAAAGGCCCACGACTCCTGGGTGACGAACAGACCTTGCGGCGCGGCGGCGGCGCCGTCCGTGTAACGGGTCCGGATCAGCTGGTCCACATCGCCACCGGTTTCGATTTCCGGATAACCGGGGGGATCCACCGAAACGACGAACTCCTTCGCCGGATCAGCGTCGTAATCCCGGTTGGCCACGTAGGTCTCGTCCAGACCGATCCACAGGCCGCCGAGGTAGAGCTGGTTGATGCCGGCGGCCGCCGGGTAGACCAAGCCCTCGCCCTCGCTCTGCGAGCCGTCCATAAAGCCCAGGATGCCCTGGCTGGTCACGGTCGCGATGAGGTTGTTGATATTGTGCGTCGCGAAACCGACCGTCGGGATGGGGTTGGGAATGATGGCGTAGTGGATATCGCCCATGGCCATGTCGGTCATGGTCTCCTCGTAGACGATGTGGGCGTCGGTCTGATCGACCTCCACCCAGATGTAGTCGCCGAACCAGTTCCCCGGGAACGGCGGCGGCACGATCGGTGCCGGCGACACCGCCACGTTGGCCGTGAAGGCCGTTGCGCCGGGCAGCAGGGCAGCGAAGTACACCTCGGGAATCTGGTCCTGGCCGTCGTTGCGCTTATCGTTCCAGACCACATCGACGGTGCCGTTGGGCTTGAAGTCCAGCCAGGGGTGGGACTGGTCGTTCGTGGTCGCATCGTCGTTGACCCGCAGCGGTGCGCTCCAGGTGATCCCGCCGTTGAGGGATTCGATGTAGAAGATGTCGCCCTCGTCCGGACCGTTGCCGATCGGTTGGTAACAGTAGATGTCGGGCATGGGCAGGTTGCGACCGTCCTCCCAGACGTAGCAGGGCGCGGCGCCGTCGGCGGCCACGCAGGGAGCGCGCACGGGGCTGGCTCCGGCGGGATTGCCGATATCCAGCCGCATGTCGGCCGGCTGCCAGGTCGCACCACCGTCGGTCGACCAGTTGGCGTAGACGTCCGTCATTCCGTTGCGGTCATCTCGGTAAACGGCGTAAACATTGTTGCCGGACGTGGTGATCTGCGGCATGTCGGAGGTGTTAGCCTCCTGGGCGTCGCCCGTGTCCAGCCTGGTATCGGTGGGCGGCCAGGTGGCGCCTCCGTCGGTGGACCGGCTGACGTAGATGTCGTAGACGCCGGCGAGATTCAGTCGATCGCTCTGGTAGATCACGTTGACAACGTTACCGTTGCAGGTGATCGCGGGGGCGGGGGGTGGCCAGCTCCCGTAGCCGACGCCGTCGTTCAGGCGCACTTCCGTCGACCAGGTGACACCGAAGTCATTCGAAACGGCGAAGGTGGGATCCCAGTTGGTCGGGGCGCCGGAGCCCGGCCATTCGTCGTACCAGGTGACGTAGACGTCGCCGGCGGCCGTGCAGCAGATCTTCGCGTTCTGGGACCAGTTGGTGCTTAAGGTATCGAGAGAGTCGAGTTTTATGGGGCTGGCCCAGGTCAAGCCGGCGTCGCTAGAAACCGCGACGTAGACGTCGCGATCCTGGGCAATGCCGAACCGCTCATCCCAGACGATGTAGAAGTTGTTCCCGGTCCCGGCGATGCTCAGAAGACCGTGTTCGACCGCGGTGCGGGTGGCCACCACGATTTCCGGGTTCTGCCAGGTCATCCCGCCGTCGATCGACCGGTTCGCATAGATGGTGAGCACCGACGAAGAACTCTGGAAGTTCGCCCAGGCGATGCAGACGTTGTTTCCGGAGGCCGCGATCACGGGCAAGTTGTAGTTCTGACCCGTTCCCAGCGGATCGACGTGAACGACGGGCAACCAGTTCTGGCCGTTGTTCAGCGAACCGGCGAAGTGGATGAAGGGAGGAACGGGGGTGGGCGGCGAATCCGGCCCCTGCACGCCCCAGGTCATGAAAACGCCGTTGCCGCTGGTCGCCATCGCGGGCGGACCGTAGCCGATGGCGTGGGTATTGGGGTGATTGAGGGTGATGTTGACCTCGCCCACCCAGCTTCCGGTGGGAGTCGAGCAGCGCCGGAAGTAGATGTCGCCGAGCGGGCCATTGCGGTAATCCGCCCAGGAGGAGTAGACCCAGCCCGGACAGGCGCCCACGCCGGGCTGCCAGTCGTTGAGCCAGGCCAGGGCGGACCCGGCGGGCTGATCGCCCGTGTCCAGCCTTCGCTCGAAGGGGATGCCTGCGTCCGGGTCGCCGGCGTAGACTACCCCGATGCGGTTCGGGTTGGAGGGGTCAACCTCGATCGATGGATAGCTCATCGCGGAGTAGGTGGGAACCCAGTTCACGTCGGTGAGCATCATCGGAACCGCACAGAAGTTGACGGCGGTCACGTCCACCCCGAAGGGGGGGCTGGCGGTCGCGGTCTGATCGACCTGGATCCGGGCGTTGGTCTGGAACAGGGGGCTGTCGAGCCAGGCGAAGTGAACCCGGCCGTCGGAGCCGACCGCGAGATCGGGCCAGAGCACTTGCTCGGCCCCCGGGTTGTCGTTGACCGGGGCCGCCGGGGCCCAGGCGACGCCGCCGGGAGGAGACGAGCTGAACATGCAATCGCTGTTGGCCCAGTTGATCAGGTCACGCTCCCAGACGACGTAGACATTCTGGAAAAAGGGGCTGACGGCGTAGTCGTCCGCTTCCACCTTGGGTTTGATCTCCAGGGGGATGGAACCGGCCGGACCGTTCAGGGTGCTGACCACGGCGGCCGGTCCGAAGGTGAGCCCTCCATTGACCGTCGGGTAGACGTAGATCTCGGTGACGTTGGGAACGAGCGCGTCGAACTGGGCAAAGCAGGCGTACGCTGCTCCGGCGCCGTCCGCCGCGATCGAGGTGTCAACGATGTTGCCCAGCCAGCCGGTCGGCGGGGGGCCCAAAAGGTTACTGTCGGTCCAGAGGCCGCTGCCGATTTGTGACCAGCCCGCGCCGAAGCCGTTGATTGCCCTCGGGTCGTCGACATAGGCGCTGACGAGGTTGCCGGAAACCGGCTCGATGGTGATGCTCGGGGAGTAATGGACTCGGGGCGGCGGATCCTGGTTCACCGGGATCTGCGCCTGCAGGCTGGTGGTCCACGCGGTCAGTGACAGCAGCGCGAAGACGAGACACGCGACCTTCACCATGGAATTCGCAGATCGGCTGCGAACTCCGAAACAGCGTGTGTGGCGGTATTGGTTCTTCATTGGGGACACCTTCCTTTCGGTATGGCCGATAGAGGCCCTGGCTAATTCAATCGGGTTGTTTGCCCCTTGGGCGTTGCCTTACACCGCCATTTGTGTTGAGGAGAAAAACAGGAAAGATTCTGCAGGGTTTGCATCCAGATGGCCAATCGCCTAATTGGGCAAAAAAGACTCAACCTGTTGCCTGGATACCTACTTAACCATAATTCCCATTTTTGAAATTCGCATGTCGTTTGCCCCTGGGCCGCAGGCAAAAAAACGTCGGTGGTGGCTCAGCGGTTGCCGCAACGGTTCCAAACGGGAGCGGGGGAGCTTCCGCTCCCCCCCCCCACACAATAAAAAAAAAACAACGTTTAAATACCCCATAACACCCCCCCCCCCGGCCCCCCCAGCAAA
>CAZAHC010000007.1:17409-28669 GCA_964484595.1 uncultured Fibrobacteraceae bacterium
GAGCGGGGGCGCTTCCGCGACCCCCCCACCGTCATTAATGAAAAACCAGGGTTGAGTGACCCGTTCAGGCGAGCCGCCGGGGCCCCGCCTGCTTCTGGGCCGGCGAGGCGATCTTCAGGTACTTGCTCATGTCCAGTCCCTCACCATTTTCCGATCGCCGAGGAAGATCTCGTCGGGAGAACTGGGATCGAGGGCCCACTTGAGGCGCTGGACGCCCTCGGTGATGTCCTTGACCGCCCCGCAGAAGCTCAGTCGCAGATGACCCTCCAGGCCGAACTCCACGCCCGGCACCGTGGCCACGAGCACCTTCTCCAGCAGGAAGTTCGAGAGCCGGGTCGAATCCTGGTCGTAGTGGCTGAAGTCGCACAGGCAGTAGAATGTGCCGTCGGGCTTGACCACTCGCACGCCCTCGAAGGTGGCCAGTTGCTCCATCATCACGTTGCGGTTGTTCTCCAGGGTCAGCCGCAGGTCTTCCACGCAGGATTGGGGGCCGTTCAGGGCGCCGACGGCGGCCTTCTGCAGCAGCACCGACGGTCCGGAGGTCTGGTGCGACTGGATGTTGGCCATCACCTCGGTGAGCTTCTGGGTGGCGATCGCCCAGCCGATCCGGAAACCGGTCATGGCGTACTGCTTGGAGACGCCATTGATGACCACGAGCTTGGAGTCCTCTCCCAGGTCCTTGGCGAACTCGAAGCAGTTGGGCGCCTTCTGGCCGTCGAAGACCAGGCGCTGGTAGATGTCGTCCATGATCAGGTACAGCCCGCGCTCCTCGCAGAACTCGACGATGTCCTTGATGAACTCGCGGGAGTACATCACGCCGCTGGGGTTGTTGGGGCTGTTGATGATCATGGCCCTGGTATTTCTCGAGACGTTCTGCTCGATGTCCTGCAGCCGCGGGTGGACCGAGCCGTCCTGCGGGGCCACCGGCACCGGCACCGCGCCGCAGAGCCGGGTCATGTCCGGGTAGCTGACCCAGTAGGGCACGGGGAAGATGACCTCGTCCTGCGGGTTGAGAATCGCCTGCAGACAGACCATGATCGCCTGCTTGGCGCCGCTGGAGGCCATGACCTTCTCGGGCCCGACCTGGCGCCCGTAGAATTCCTCGGTGTAGCGGATGATGGCAGCCTTCAGGTCCGGGGTACCGTCGGCCGGGGCGTAACGGATCTCGCCGGTGTTGAGCAGGTTGGCGGCAGTGGTCAGGGCGTCCAGGGGTGCCTTGCTCTTGGGCTCGCCGCCGCCGAGATGGATGACAGGCTCGCCCTTGGCCCGCAGGACTGCGGCCTTCTCGTTCAACCTGAGAGTCGCGGATTCACTGATCGACTTGCCGATTTCGCTGATGCTCATAGTCTACCCCTGGCGTTTTCACCCCTTGGCGCTCGAAACCCCCCGGCCGGGATAACCTAATCCGGGCGCGAGGAGGTTCAACGATTGGCAGCTCTGACAGGAGTGTCAAGATTATTTGGCCAACGCGGGTCAAGGCGTGTATACGAGCTGGTACTCCCAGATGCTGGCGTCCTCGACCCACAGCGTTTCCACCAGCCACCGGTCCTTCAGGTGGGTTGCCCCCCAGCCGACGGCCAGGCTGGCGACGGCCTCGGGCAGGCCGGCCCCCTCGAAGTTGACCACCAGCTCGAGCTTGGTGCATCGCTCGGGCATGGCGCTGATGCTGTAGGCGTTGAAGAACGGCAGCAGGTCGGCCGGGTCCACCTTCAGCTCGCGGGCCACGTTGCGCAGCCCCATCATTTCCTGGCGGAAGAACCGCATGGTCTGGCGCCGGTTGTCCTGGCCATAGCCGGAGGGGTCGGTGGCGACGGTCGGCAGGTCGATGCGCCGGTCCCAGGCGTAGAAGATGGAGCCGGCGACGCTGCACGATTTCAGCGCCTCGAAGTCCTCGGCGAGCATCGCCTGGAAGGCCCGGGTCAGCAGCGGCTCCGGGTTGATGGCTTCCTCCCAGTCCATCGCCAGGGCGTCGAAGTGAGCCTCCGGCAGTATGAACAGGTCGCCGATCAACGGGTCGTAGTGAACGCTGGAGTGCTCGATCTTCAGGTCCCCCAGGAACCACTGCGGGTTTTCCTCGCCGCGCTGGAAGTACCAGGTCGTCTGGAAGACCTGGTCCTGGGTGCTGTAGATGCTGCTGAAATCGAACCAGGCGGTCAGGACCACGTCCTGGACGTGCTTGTCGACGGTGGCGCGCTCCAGCTCGGGGTACGTGACCAGCATACCCAGCTTGGCCTGGCCGGCGGTGCGACCGATCTCGGCGATCCTGGCCCAGGCCTGGGCGGCGTTGGCGGTTGCAGCGGCCGGGAAGAGCGCTGTGAAGGCGACCTCGTCGCGGTCGAGCACGGCCTCCTGGGCCGCCGTCATCAGGGCCACCAGCTCGGGACCGTCGCTTTCGCAAACCGAGCCTCGCTGGCCACAGGCGGCCGAAAGCAGGAGGACTGCTACTGCCGCAGTACAGAGAACGAGTCTGGGCACTACCGTTTTCGCTGCCATGAGAGATCCTCCTCGCTGGGATCGCCCCATCCCGGTTCTGGCTTCGATTTCCTCCCAGGTTTCGGCCCCGCGGCCGGAAAGCTGAGCGCGGAAACGCCCGGCAACCCCGCGATGCTCCCCTTTCCGCCGAGAATGTGGTAAAATTGACCTTGCCGGTATTCACTTGCCCGTTCCCGTCCTGTTTTTTTCCGAAATCATGGGGGTTTTCCATGCGCCGCCACACCTCCGCCTCGTTCCTGGTCCTGGCCGTGACGGGACTCTGGGCCTGCCTGGCCGTTCCGGTTTCCGCCCAGCCGCCGAGTTCCTTCGACCTGCGGGACGTGGGCGGCGTGAACTACGTTACAGGGGTCAGGAGCCAGTCCGGCGGCACCTGCTGGACTCACGGCGCGATGGCCGCCATCGAGGGCAACCTGTTGATGACGGGCGCCTGGGCCGACGCCGGCGAGACCGGCGAGCCGGACCTGGCCGAGTATCACCTCGACTGGTGGAACGGCTTCAATCAGCACCACAACGACGACATAGATCCTCCCTCGGGCTTCGGCCTGGAAGTGCACCAGGGCGGCGACTACCGGGTTACGTCGGCCTATCTCACCAGGGGCGAGGGCGCGGTGCGCGACATCGACGGCCAGTCCTACAGCACCCCGCCGGCCCGCAGCGATCCCAGCTATCATTACTTCTACGTGCCGAACATCGAGTGGTACGTCGCCGGTCCCGACCTGAGTAACATCGACGCCATCAAGGAAGTGATCATGAGCGATGGCGTCATCGGCACCTGCATGTGCTACGACGGTTCGTTCATTTCCAACTACATACATTACCAGCCGCCCAGCAGCTCCCTGGATCCGAATCACGCCATCGCCATCGTCGGCTGGGACGATAACAAGGTGACCCAGGCTCCCCAGGGGTCCGGGGCCTGGCTCTGCAAGAACAGCTGGGGGAGTAGCTGGGGCTATGGCGGCTACTTCTGGATCTCCTATTACGACAAGCACTGTTGCCAGCATCCGGAGATGGGAGCGATATCGTTCCAGGACACCGAGCCGATGGCTTACGAGGTGGTCTACTACCACGACTACCACGGCTGGCGCGACACCAAGACCGATTGCACCGAGGCCTTCAACGCCTTCGTCGCCACCGGCGACGAGATGCTCGAGGCGGTGAGCTTCTTCACCGCGGCCGACAACGTCGCCTTCACGGTCCGGGTGTACGATCGCTTCGAGGGGGGCGAGCTGCTGGGCGAGCTGGCGAGCGTGAGCGGCATCCAGGCCGTCGAGGGCTTCCACACGGTCGCCCTGGAGCCGGGCGTGCCGCTGGCCGCGGGGGAGGATTTCTACCTGTACGTCGAGCTCGCCACCGGGGGTCATCCCTTCGACCGGACCTCCGACGTGCCGGTGCTGCTGGGCGCCAGTTACCGGGTCATCGTCGAGTCCTCTGCCAGTCCGGGGGTGAGCTTCTACCGGGAGGGCGGCGTCTGGACCGATCTGACCGGCTTCGAGCCGACCGCCAACTTCTGCCTGAAGGGTCTGGCCAACCCCAGAGGCCTGCGGGTCACTCCCGAAGGAGCCTTCACGCCGCAAGGGGACGTCGGTGGTCCCTTCATGCCCGGCAGCGCCGATTACGAGCTGGAGGTCCGCGGCGACCAGTCGATCAACTACGAGGTCACCTCCGGCCCCGGCGCCCCCTGGTTGACCCTCTCCGGCGACACCGCGGGTAGCCTGGCGCCCGGCGAGACCGCCCTGGTCATCGCCGCGATCAACAGCAATGCCAACACGTTGCCGGAGGGTGTGTACGTCGCACCCATCACCTTCACCAACCTCACCGACCACCTCGGGGACACCACCCGGAACGCGGTGTTGCTGATCGGCTCCGGCTCGCTGCAATTCCAGTGGACCCTGGACAGCGATCCCGGCTGGACCACCGAGGGGGACTGGGCGTTCGGCCAGCCGACCGGCGGCGGCGGCCAGTACGGCGGTCCCGATCCAACCAGCGGCCACACCGGCCCCTACGTCTACGGGTACAACCTGAACGGCGATTACCCCAACGACCTGCCCGAGACGCATCTCACCTGTGGTCCTATCGACTGCACCAACCTGTACGATGTCACCTTGCGCTTCTGGCGCTGGCTCGGGGTGGAGCAGCCGATCTACGACCACGCCTCGGTCCGGGTGAGCAACGACGGCACCAGCTGGATCAACGTCTGGGATAATCCGACCGAGATCACCGATTCCAGCTGGCAGGAGATGATCCTGGATCTCTCCACGGTGGCTGACAACCAGCCCACCGTCTTCGTCCGCTGGACCATGGGGACCACCGATCCCGCCTGGCAGTACTGCGGGTGGAACATCGACGACGTGGAGATCTGGGCCTTCGAGTACGACGATCTGACCGGCCTCGGCGGCGACGCCCTACCGGCATTCCGGCTCTCGCCGGTTTTCCCGAACCCGTTCAATCCGACCACGAACATCCGGTACCAGCTGGCCGCTGCGGGTCCGGTGAAGCTCGCCGTCTACGATCTGCAGGGACGGCTGGTGACGGTCCTCACGCACGGTTTCCAGGCGGCCGGAACCCATACTGCTCGCTGGGAAGGCAAGGACGGCAGGGGCCGGTCAGTCGGCACGGGTCAGTACTTCCTGCGGCTGGAGTCGGGTGACCTTGTGGCGGTCCGGAAGCTGATGTTGATCAGGTAGGTTGTTGCCGGACAATGCCCCTGGCCTCCTCCTGGCCAGGGGGGTTGTCCGGCAACCGAGAAGCCGGTCACAATCTCCAGGTCACAGCCAGCCTCTAGATCAGGGTTTTTGCCACGTGGCACAAATCCCGGTTCGCCGGGCCTTACTCACCGGGAACGATTGAAACAAAAAACGGCATAACTAATTTAAATAAGCGGTGTTACCGGCTTGGTTTACACGTGGCACAAAGCGGAGTCTGCGCGACGTGGAATAGGTGGGCTTCAGGTCCTGACCGTTCCCGGGGAGCCTCCCCGGAAACGGTCAGGAAGAGGTCAAGGGCGTTCCCCGACCCTCAGCTCTCCATGTCCTCGAGCAGGCGGAGGTGCTCCTCGTAGGGTAACGCCTGCCAGCTCTCGGCGCTGACCGCTCCCTCGGTGCGCGAGAGCAGGGAAACCCGATGGGCGGCCTCGATGCCCGGGGCCTCGTAGATGTCCATGAAGTCGTATGGCCCCAGGATGGCGTAGTGGGCCAGCCACTTCACGTCCGGACACTTTGTTTTCACCTTCTGCAACCACTCCTTGCCCATGGCTTTCCGGCCGCTGGCGTCTTGGAGACTCTCCGGAGCCAGCTTGGTCATCAGGACGAACAGGGGCATGAGGACACCTCCCGGGTAGAGTACAGTTCGACCGCGGCGCCGGGAGCGGGCGCGTGATCGTCTCCTGGACAATTTACCACGGCCACCCCGGAGTCCGCGACAACATGCTGGCGGAACGGCGGGAGGTTTCAGGCGTCCGGCAGCAGGAACAGGGTCCAGCGGGTGGCGCCGGGCAGCAGGGGGGTAGGGCGGCCTTCTTCCCAGGCCTCGTGGCCGGTCCCCCAGTAGGGTGAGAGAGGATGACCGCTCTGGCCGCCCGGCATGTGGAACAGACCGTCCTCCTCGTGCCCCGGGGAGACGACCAGCCTTTCGGAAGCCCCGAAGGTCGGGCTCTGGGCGCGGGGGGTCAGGCCGTCGCCGGGCAGCGGTCGCGCCGGCATGTCGGTCCAGCGCCCGAGGCCCGGGACGAAGCGGCTCAAGGGGTGACGGATGGCGGTCGTGTTGCGCTCGCCCCAGGTGCAAGCGGCCAGCGGCCGATCCTCGCGGGTGAAGTAGGCAACGGTGCTGTCGACCGCGGCCAGCAGGGCGTCCTCCCAGGTGGGGAAAACGGGGTCCAGCAGGTGCAGGGGACGCTCGCTGACCAGCTTCCAGACCGGACCTTCCCTCTGGGTGATCTCCAGCGGGTCGAACAGGGAATCGGCCTCGGCGCAGGGGGCGGTGAGCCAGCCGTAAAGGTGCCGGTGCAGGAGGTTCCGGAACGCCCTCACCAGCCGGTAGCCAGCAGACTCCACCGAGGCATAACCGGTCCAGGTCCGGTCGACGAGGCGACGGAACTCGGCCCGATCCGGCCGGTCACCCGTGGCCGATCCGGTGAGCACCGAGAGGACGAGCTCTCGCCATCGCCGCAGGAACAGCGCCTGGTGGTCGAGCTGAATCGCCAGCAGGTCACGTTCGCCGGCGCTCTCCAGGCCGGCCAGTCGATCCCGGATCTGGGTGGCGCGGGCGCCGAGGGCGTAACCCCCGTCGCCGATCCTGGCCAGCATCGGCCCGCCTACCACCCGGGCGTTGGCGGTCCAGATGATCCCGGGCGCGGGATTGACGAGCCGGGGGTACTCGGCGGGTTCCAGCCAGCCGTCCCAGCGACGGCTCCCGTCGGCCCAGGAGGTCGGTCGCCGCCCGTCGTGGCCGATCCGGCGCGGGATCTTGCCGATGATGGTCCAGCCGATGTTCCCCTCCCGGTCGGCGCAGACGAAGTTCTGGGGCGGGACGCCGCACCGGCAGGCGATATCGAGAGCCCCGGTCACCGAGCAGGCTTCTTCCAGGCCGATCTGCCGGAGGTTGACCCCTTCGGGGTCGTGCGCGATCCAGCGCAAGACCCGGGGCCGGCCGCGGTAATCCCGATCGATCTGCGGGCCCCAGATGGTCGTGATCACGGTGAGGGTATCCGGGGGAGCGTCCCGGACCTGGATGATCTCCTGCTGCCGGTCGTAGTGCCGATAGCCGTCCGGGGTGAGATATCGGTTTTCGTCCTGGGGGTCGGTCTCCAGGACCACCAGGTCGCTCCAGTCGCCGAAGCTGTTGGTGAATCCCCAGGCGACATGGCTGTTGCTGCCGACGACGATCACCGGCACGCCGGGCAAGGTCACCCCGACGACGCGGTTGCCGGGGCCGTCCTTCTCGTTTTCCGGATCGGGCCACTTCAGCACTGCCCGGAACCAGATGTTGGGGATGCTCAAACCGAGATGCATGTCGTTCGCCAGCAGGGCGCGGCCGTCGAACGTGTGTCGTCCCGAGACGGCCCAGTTGTTGCTGCCGGGCGCATCCGGCTCATCAAACCCGTGGGGGTCCGGGGTCGGGGGCGGTGAGCCGGGTGGATGGGCTTGGCCCCGGCGAAGGTCGAAAACTCCGGGGCCCGGGAAGTCCGGGGTCGGGATTGCGGCGCCGCTGACCGGGGCGTCCCACTCGCAGCCCGGCGGAGCCAGGAAGGCGGCGAGCTCGGCCGGCAGCACGTCGTGCAGCGTGCCGGCCACCGATTCGCCGGCGCCGTTGTCGAGAGCGAGGCGGATGAACATGCTGAACAGCACCAGGGCACAATCCTCTGGCCGCCAGGCTTCCGGTTCCGACCGCAGCAGGAGGTACTCGAAGGGAGGTTTCGCCAGCGCCGCCAGCCCGGCGTTGACGCCGCTGGTGTAGGCCCCCACCTGGGCCAGGTCCTCGCTGCTTGCCTGGGCGAGGATTCGCTGCGCCCGCCGGCGGAACTGGTGAACCCGAGCGGATCGGTCCAGCGGCAGGGCCGGCTTGCCGAAGAGGGCGGCCAGCTCGCCCGCTCCCTGCCGGCGCTGCAGGTCCATCTGGAAGAACCGTTCCTGGGCGTGCAGGAAACCGAGGGCGAAGCCGACGTCGCGGCGATTCCGGCCGGTGATGGTGGGCACCCCCAGCGAATCGCGTTCGATGCAGACCGGCGCCGACAGGCCGGCCAGGGTGATCTCACCGGTGAGAACTGGCAGGCTACCCCTCGCCTGTGCCCGGAGCCAGAGAAAACCGCCCAGCCCGAGGACGATCAGGCCGGCCAGGAGCCAGAGCACGATCCTGATCAGACGCTTCCGCCACCGTGCCCGTGCCGGTCTGGCCCTGGTTCCGGAAAGGTCGTCTCGGTTCATGGCTGCCGTCCTGGGGCATTAATCCGGGTTAGGGTAGATTGCCGGTCACCGCGAGGGCCAGGCCACTGCCGGTCGGCAGGATGGCGACCGCCGGCTCTGGCCGATCACCGGGCAGGATCCGGGCGCGGACCAGCTTGGCGGAGTAGTAACCGAGGGCCGCGCCGCCGGCGACGTCCGAAAGCCAGTGGTAGTCGTCGACGATGCGAGAATAGCCCGTGGCGGCGGCCGCCAGGTAGAGGCCGATCGCGGCCCAGGTCCGGTCGATCTCGTCGGCCAGCGAGGTCGCCAGGGCGAAGGCCATCGTTGTGTGCCCGGAAGGGAAGGAAGTCTGGCCCGAGAAGGGTTCCGCAGCCAGGTGTCCGCGACCCGCCCCGGGCCGGTAGCGCCCGGCCATTCCCTTGAGTCCGCCGGACAGCAGCGCAGCGACCGCGAGGCTGGCGCAGGTCCGGGCGCCGGCCATCTGCAGGCGCTCGCTGCGGCCGGCGAGGCCGGCCAGAAACAGGCCCGCGCCCACCGGGGCCCAGACCACGGGTTCGCCGAAGGTCCGGGCTACCGCCGCGAAGTTCTCCCAGTTGTGGTTCAGGTTCCCCCGCACGGAGTTCCTGGTATCGACGTCGACGGTGATCAGCAGGACGACGCCGCCGACGACGAGAGCCGATTCCTGCCACCAGCGGAGGCCGGCCGGGTTGCTTGCGGGCTCCGGCGAGGCGCCCGGCTCCTGGCCGGCGGCCGGGAGTGCAGCCAGGACGGCAAGCAGGCAGCAGGCCAACGCTGCCGGACCGGTCCGCATGGTCACCGGTCCTCCCAGCTGGGAATCCGGCCGGGAGTCCAGGGCCCACCGGCTGCTTCGAGATCGGCTTCCAGGGCGGTAAGGTCGACCTCGACAAGCTGGCGCAGCTCGGCCAGGACCTCGGCGAAGGCCGCGGCGGCGACGGCGTAGCTTTCGCGCTGGGTGCCGGTGGGGGCGGAGGTCGAGTTCCAGCCCCCCCAGATGATGCGGCTGACCCGGCTGGTGACCGACGGGGGTGTGGGCTCGGAGCGGGAACTGATCGTTGGATCGCCCTGCAGCCCGATCCGCAGGTCCTTCAGCCTTTCGTCCAGGGCCAGGGCGCGATCGGTGAGGCTCGGGGCGGCGTCCGGCGCATTCAGCAGGGCGCGCTCGATGTGGTCGATGCGGTTCTGGGCCTCGCCGGCGGCGCGCACCGCGCCCATGACGGCTCGCTGCAGGCGGGCGGTCTGCAGCTGGAAGGCCAGCACGGCCTCCAGATCCGTCGCCGGCAGGGTGGCCATGCCCAGCGGTACGGTCTCGAAGGTCCGCGGCTCACCCAGGGGCGTGGTCACGCCGTGCATCCTCTTGGCCAGCGAGACGGTGTACGGACCGGGCGCGACCATCGGCCCGGCCGGCTCGCTTTGCCAGGGCGCCGTACGTTGCCAGGGGGTCAGCGAGGCGGGTCGCGGGGAGGGGTAGCGCAGGTTCCAGGTCACCCGGTGCAGGCCCTTGCCGGTTGGCCCGGACAGGCGCCTGACTACGTTGCCGTCGGCGTTGGTGACGGTCAGGATCACCGCCGGCTCTTCCTCGCGATCCTCCCGCCGCAGCTCCTCCCAGTCGGGGTAGAACACGTCCTCTCCCTTTTCCTGCCGCTCCTTTTCCGCTTCGTGGCGTTTTTCCGCGAGAGTCTGTAGCCCCTCGGCCAGGTAATAGGAGAAGACGGCTCCGTGCGGCGGGTTGGGGGCGTTGAAGTAGGAGTGGCCCTGGTTCCCCTTGCCTCGCCCGCCGAGCGGGAAGCGTTCCATGAACAGCCAGGTCTTCTTGACCGGGAAGAGGATCGCCTCCTCGGCCAGCCGCTCGGCCGACAGGTGACGCAACGGGGTGTAGTCGTCCAGGATGTAGATGCCGCGCCCGAAGGTCCCGACGGCGAGGTCGTTCTCCCGGCGCTGGATGTCCAGGTCGCGGCAGGCGATGGTCGGGATCCCGGCCCCGAGCTGCACCCACTTCCGGCCCCGATCGAGGGTGAAGAAGACGCCGAATTCGGTGCCGACGAACAGCAGGTCCGGGTTGACGTGGTCCTGCACCACGGAGTGGACGTGACCCCGTTCGGGCAGGTCGCCGGCGATCGACCGCCAGGACCGGCCCCGATCGGTACTCTCGAGCAGGTAGGGCTGGAAGTCACCTTGCTTGTGGTTGTCGAAGGCGGCAAAGACGCAGTCGGGGTCGTGCCAGGAGGGGGTCAGGCAGCTGACGTACGACATCTCCGGCACGTCGCCGAACTTTTCGCGACGGGTCCAGGTGGCGCCGCCGTCCTCGGTCACCTGGATCAGGCCGTCGTCGGTGCCGGCGAAGATCAGTCCCTCCTGGAGGCGGGATTCGGCCAGGGAAACGACGTTGCCGAAGAAGGAGGTGGAGCGGTTCTTGGCCACGGTGTCCACCCCCCAGACCCGACCCATCACCGGCAGCCGGTTGCGGTCGAGCCGGCGCGTCAGGTCGTCGCTGATCGGTAGCCAGGAGTCGCCCCGGTCGTCGCTGCGGAAGATGCGCTGGCAGGCGTAGTAGAGCCGTGCCGGCGAGTGGGGGCTGATCAGCAGGGGTGAATTCCAGTTCCAGCGGTGCGGGTCCTCGTCGGCCGCCGGCTGGGGTCGGATATCTATCCGCTCGCCGCTCCGGCGGTCGAACCGGGCCAGGCCCCCGTACTGGTACTGCGAATAGATAAGGTCGGGGTTCACCGGATCCACCTGGGGTTCGAAACCGTCGCCGCCCAGGGTGATGAACCAGTCGCTGTTGACGATGCCGTGGTCGCTGGTGGAACGGGTCTTGGTGCCAAGGGTGTTGTTGTCCTGGGTGCCGCCGTACA
>CAZAHC010000008.1:0-27969 GCA_964484595.1 uncultured Fibrobacteraceae bacterium
GCCCGCTGCTGATGAGGAACCGGTAGTCGGAACCTGGCCCGGGCGGTGAGTCGGGATCGTCGCTGTCCAGGGACAGCACCTCGTACCGCTCGTTGTCGTTGGTCGGGTCGCCGCCCTGGCTGAAGGGGAGTGCGCCCGCGAAGCGCTGGAAGGTGCGCATGTCCACGGTCAGAGGGGCGGTCTGGCCGGTCTCGTCGGTGGTGTGACCGCAGAGAACGAAACCCGCGTAACCGGGCACAGGGCCACCCGCATCACTGTCGCACATGTAGGCCAGGTTGACCGCCACCCAGCTGTAGTCCGAGGCCTGGACGAGCCCTCGCCAGCTTCCCACCAGGTCGTCCTCCGCCTCACCCGGCACGGCCGGGACGTCGAAGTCGGCGAACATGCCGACGTACAGGTCCTGGATGGTGGTGACACCGATGTTCCGGATGGTGAAGTCGTAACCGATGAAGTCGTCGGCCAGCGGCCTCGTCCACTGGAAGGACTGCTGGATGATCTCCAGGTTCAGCGGTGTGTGATCGGGGTACTGCTCCTGGGCCGCCTGCGTGTTGTCGTAGTAGCGGCAGCGGTAGTGCTGCTGCGAGATGGCGGCGAAATCCTCGTCCACCAGGCTGTCGGCGTCATCGTCCTGGCCGTTCGGCGGGTCCTCGTCCTCCAGGCCGTCACCGTCGTCATCGGGTGAAGGCCAGGGGTAGCGGTTCCCTCCCGGCTCGCCATGGCTGGTGGCGTAGATGATGTCGTCCGGCGCCTCGGTGGGCCGGAGCTCGAACGCGTACTGTCCCGTGGAGACCAGGCGTTCGCCCAGCAGGATACCGCCGACCCAGAGTCCGGCGCTGAAGAGATGGTCGACGCCGGTGTCGCCGGGCCAGAGCGCCGAAGGCTGGTCGCTGTAGGGAGTGCTCACGGTTGGTCGGGATCCGATAAGCCCGTAGTTGGTCACGTGATTCCACAGCAGGCCGACGTCGTGGACGACATGGTCGTCGATTGCCCTTTTCCCATCGATCCCGTTCCGCGGGGCGTCGGCGTCGACCGGCGGCGCGGCCATCGAGACAGCCGTAACGCCCAGGGCGAGGAAGACGCAGGTCAGCAACGTCGGCCCGATCGGGGCCGGTTTCCGGAAGGATCGTTTCATGATGGAACCCCTTTCGCTACCGCCGCGTGGGGGAGAGGCGACGGCAACGCACCTGCTCGCCGTCCTGATGGTCTCCGAACAGGAGTTACTAACAGTATAAGGGATCGCTTCGGGAGAGGTCAAAAGCGAGCCGGCCGTCCTATCGATCGCAGCCCAGCCTCGCCAGGATCTCCTGACAGAATCCGGTCAGCGATGGATCGCGAGCCCCCATCACCAGGACCAGGTCGCCGGGCCGGGCGGCCGCCACGAGTCGGGGCACGATGTCAGCGCGGCGGTCGCAGAACTCGGCCGGAACGCCCCGCGCGGAAACCTCCCGGGTGATGTCCGCGGCAGAGATGTCCCGGGTCACGGTGCCACCGGCGTAGTAGATCTCCGGCATCCACAACCGATCTTCCGCGGTGAGGCCCACGGCGAGGGCCTCGACCAGGGCTTCCTTCAAGAAGCGGGTCGGACCGAAACCGTGGGGCTGGAAGACGGCCAGGATGCGGCCGGGGGTGGCTGACCCGGCGGTTACGCGCACCCGCGCAGCCGCCAGCGCGGCGCCGATCTTGTCCGGGTTGTGGGCGAAGTCGTCGACCACCTCCACGCCAGCGGCGGTGCCGACCGACTGGAACCGGCGGGCCACGCCCGCAAACGCGGCCAGCGGGGCGACCATCTCCGCGACCTCCACGCCGGCCGCCCGGCAGGCGGCGATCGCCGCGACGGCGTTCCGCACGTTGTAATCGCCCGGCAGGGGCAGGGTGAACCCGACCCCGTTCACGAAGAACTCCGAGCTGGCGGGACCGGTCGTAACGTTCTCGGCCCGGCAGTCACAGCCGGGAGCCAGTCCGCAGACGTTGGTCGCCGCCTCTCTTTCCCGGGCCAGGTCGCGCAGGTTCTCTTGCTCGCCGATCACCAGCGGCCCGGTCGTCCGCCCGGCGAAGGTTGCGAACATGGCGGCGATCTCCGCGGGGGGCTTGTGATCGAGCCGCAGGTTCAGCACCACGCCGACCCAGGGTGCGTACCTGACGAGGGAGCCGTCGCTCTCGTCCGCCTCGATCACCAGCAGATCTCCCTCGCCCGCCCAGGCGTTGCCGAGGTACCCCTGCCGCTGCAGGGACATGAGGTTGCCGCCGGTCAGCAGCGAGGGATCGAGGCCGGCGCCGCGCAGGATCTCGAAGATCATCGCCGTGACCGTGGACTTGCCGCTGGTGCCGGTCACGGCGATCGTCCGGTGGTCCGAAACGTACTGGGCCAGCAGCTCGGACCTGTGCAGGATCGGCACGCCCAGTCGCCGGGCGGCCTGCACGTCCGGCACGGTCTCCTCGACGGCGGTCGAGACCACCAGCGCCTCGCAGGCCTCGCCGTCCGGGGTGGCGAGACCGCTCCCGTCCTGGGGGGAGAGGCCGACGCCGGTGGCTGCGAGTTGCCGCGCGGTCTCTTGCCGTTCCCCCTGATCGAAGGCCCGGTCGCTGCCCGTGGCCCGGCCGCCCGCCAGGGCGTGGAACTGGGCCAGCGCGCTCATGCCGCTGCCGCCGATGCCGGCAAAGTGGTACCAGGCGCCGCCTGTCTGGCCGGGGTCAGAGGATGACAACCGGGTCTCCTTCCTCGACCCGCGCGAAGAGGTCGATCACGTCGGCGTTCCGGAGCCGGATGCAACCGTGCGAGACCGGCTCGCCGATGCGGTCCTCGTGATTGGTGCCGTGGATGTAGATGTAGCGAGCCAGCGAGTCGCAGCCGGGGCCGCGGTTGACTCCCTCTTCCTGGCCGGCGAGGGTCAGGATCCGGCTCAGCACGAGATCGCCCTCGCTCGCCTGTCCATTGCGGTCGGCGGGCCAGGTATCGCCCGTGGGGACCCGGCTCACGAAAACGGTCCCCGCCGGCAGGCCGGCGCCGATCTTGCGCTCGATCACGTGCAGCCCCGGGGGCGTCCCGTGTGAACCTTCCGTGCCGTCGATGCCGGCGGCCGCGGTGGAGACCGGATAGTCCCGCTCGACCGCGCCTTCCCGGACCAGCAGCAGGCGTTGCTCGGTCACATCGACCAGGAGCCAGCGCCTCTTTTCGCCCGTTGTCTCGCGGCCGTGAACGGCGGTCAGCCGCCGGGCGCCCTCCCGGAGGAGGTCGCGCCCACCGGCGCTGCTGCCGGGAGCCGGTTGCGGGGGACGTTCGGCCGCCATCGCGGTCTCCTTCTCGATCTTACGGAAAACGATGCCCGGCCAAGGTACCACCGGCGGCGGCCGGCCGGCAACGTCCGGCTGTGGCCTTGCCAACGGCTCGGTTTCGAATGAATATTGCACCGGCGCCCGTGTTCCTCGACCGGCCCAGGAGGTCCTCAGCAATGTACGATCTGGATGCAGCCCTGGATCGACAGATCCTCGCGGTCATGCAGAATCGGCCCACCGTCGTTTTCACCGAGCCCTACGACGCCCGGGTGGTCGAGGCGGCCTGCTACCTGCCGCGCTTCATCCGGCCGGTTTTTTTGGCACCGGAGGAACACGTCAAGGCCGTGATTGCCAACGAGTTGCGCCACGTGGATCCCACCCGGATCGAGTTCACTCTCGCCGAGAGCACGTTCGTGGACATCGACGAGCGGGAGGACTTGATCGCGGAGTTCCACCAGGCCTACCTGCAGCTTCCGAAGGGGCTGGCCCGGACGAGCGATCCCGACCAGGCTCGTCGCTTCGTGTCCGAGCCGGCCCGGTTCGGCATCATGGCGGTGCGCCAGGGGCACGCCGACATGGTGGTCGGTGGGGTCAGGCACGAACCCAAGGAGTTCTTCCGGCCCATGCTGCGCCTGCTGGCCAAGCAGGAAGTGCTGTGCGAGGCCGGCGTCTTCGTCCTGCCCGATTCCCATCCCGACAACGCCTATCCGCACAACATCGTGGTCTTCGGGGACGTGGGCGTGAACGCCACCATGAGCCCGGAGATCCTCGCCCACGTCGCCGTCGGGACCTGCGCCGTCGCCCGGGACATCTTCCCGGTGGACGTGCTGCCGCAAATCAACGGGGCGATGGTCTCCTATTCCAACCGCGGGTCGGACGAGGGGCCCTCACCCGAGATGGTGCGCCGGGCCACGGCCCTGGTGCCCGAGATCCTGGCCGAAAGGATCAAGCGCGGCCAGCGGTACCGCACCATCAACATCGAGGGCGAGGTGAAGGTGAGCGTCGCCCTGAGCCGGCGGTCGGCCACCTACTACCGCAAGGGCCAGGAAGAGATCTTCCACGGCGGCACCAACGTCATCATCGCGCCCAACCTGGAGATGGGTAACTTCCTGTTCCACCTCTACGCCACCCGCTATCCCGAGGCCAAGAAGTTCGCCGTCGTCTTCGGGGTCCGCTTCCAGGCCGTCGACCTGCCGATGGACTGCACCGCCGAGGACGCCACCCTCGGCGTAAAGGCTTGCGTCCTGCGGCTGCACCGGTTCGGCCACTGGCGCCGGACGCCCAAGGACACCTTCTTCCGCCGGTACCGCATCCTGGCCATCAACCCCGGTTCGACCTCGACCAAGATCGCCGTCTACGAGGGGGACCAGGAGCGGTTCACCGAGGAGATCCAGCACCCGGCCGCCGAGCTGGCCCCGTTCGAGGGTCAGCGAATCGTCCAGCAGTACGGGTTCCGCCGGGAGGTGATCGCCAAGGTGCTCGCGGGGCACGGCCTGGAAGTGGGCGACCTCGACGCGGTCTCCGCCCGCGGCGGCCTGTTGCGGCCCATCCCGCACGGGACTTACGGCGTCAACGAGCAGATGCGCCAGGATCTGCTCGCCGGGATCGGCGGCGACCACGCCTCGAACCTCGGCGCACTCATCGCCAGCGAACTGGTGGACGGCTCGGACCGGCCCGCCTTCATCGTCGATCCGGTTGTCGTCGACGAGGTACCCGACCGGGTCAAGATCACCGGCCTGAAGGAACTGCGTCGCAAGGTCGTGAGCCACGCCCTGAACCAGATCGCCACCGCCCGCCTCTACGCGCGGGAGAACGAGACCTTCTACGAGTACCTGAACCTCATCGTCTGTCACATGGGCGGCGGTATCACGGTCGGCGCTCACAAGAAGGGTCGCTACCTCGACGTGAACAACGGTCTGGACGGGGAGGGACCGTTCAGCCCCCAGCGATCCGGTTCGTTGCCGCCCGGGCAGCTCATCCGGCTCTGCTTCTCCGGCAAGTACAACGAGCAGGACCTGCTGAAGCTGAACAAGGGCCGCGGCGGGCTGATCGACCTGCTCGGCACTGCGAATTTCCGCGAGGTGGAGAAACGGGTCGCAGCGAAGGACCCCGCGGCGGTCGCCGTATTCGAGGCGATGGTCTACCAGCTCGCCAAGGGAATCACGGCCCTGCTGCCCGCCTTCGACGGCGAGAAGGTGGATCGGATTCTCCTGACCGGCGGCCTGGCTCGCAGCGAGTTGCTGGTGACGGGCATCGAGCAGGCGGTCAGCGCCGTCGGTTGCGGGGTGACGGCTTATCCTGGTGAGAACGAGATGTTTGCCCTCGCCAAGGGCGCGCTGCGCGTCTTGGACGGCAAGGAGGAGGAGCGCCGGTACTAGGCTCTGTCTGAAAACCCCTCCCGTCGCCATTCGCGTCTGGCGGGCCCGATCTCTTCGTTGCGGATTCTCGCCGTAGGTACGGCTACGCCTGCGAATCCGCGCCTCGACCTCGGGCCCGCCAGACGCACCTGGCTCGGTCCGGGGTTCTCAGACAGAGCCTAGGCCCTGTCTGATAACCCTCGGACCGCGCCCGGTAGTGAACGGCCCGCCACGAGCGAAAGGACCCTGACGTGAACCCGATCCGCACCATCGATCAGCTCCTGGCCGGCCTGCGGGACCAGCCGTCGCGCCGGCTGGCCGTGGCAGCGGGCCACGACCCGCACACCATCCAGGCGGCCGCCCGCGCCGCCAGCGAGGGCATTGCCGAGGTGACCCTCGTCGGCGACCGGCAGCGGATCGAGGCCCTGGGCGGGAAGTTCGGCCTGGACACCGGATCCTTCACCATCCGGGACGAGCCGGACGCGGTCCGCGCGGGCGCGGAGGCCGTGGCGCTGGTGCGGCAGGGAGAGGCGGACGTCCTGATGAAGGGCCTGATCGGCACCGCCGATTACATGCGGTTGATTCTCGACAAGGAAAAGGGCCTCCTGCCGGCGGGCAACCTCCTGACCCATCTGACCATGTTCGAGCTGCCGGCTTACCAGGCCTCGCACGGCAAGCTCCTGTTCGCTGCCGACGTGGCCATCATTCCGGCGCCCGACCTCGCGGCGAAGGTCGAGATCCTCCGCTACTGCATCGCCGCGGCGCACAGCTTCGGGATCGAGGAGCCGCGGGCGGCGCTGCTGGCGGCCACCGAGAAGGTCAACCCGAAGATGCCCGCCTGCACTGACGCCGCGGCCATCACCGAGATGGCCGAGCGGGGCGAGATCACCGGTGCCGTGGTGCACGGACCCCTGGCCCTCGACGTCGCGCTCTCGCCCGAGGCGTGCGAGATCAAGGGGCTGGATTCTCCCGTCGGAGGCGCCGCCGACATCCTGGTCTTTCCCAACATCGAGTCCGGCAACGTGTTCTACAAAGCCGCCACGATCCTGGCCGGCGGGCGTCTGGCCGCCACGGTCGTCGGCACGTCGGCCCCCTGCGTCCTGACCAGCCGGGCCGACAGCGAGGAATCGAAGTTCCTCTCGATCGCGCTGGGTTGCCGGCTGGCCGGTTAGCCCGGAGGAGATTGGATGCCGGTCCCGTCGCTAGGCTGGAGCGACTTCGCCCTCGGGCGTCACCTGCCCGGTGGCGGTCGGGCCTACTTCGAGGGCACACCCGAGGAGCTGCTCGAACTGGTCCGCGCTCACTGGGACGAGCGCCGGCCCGGGGCCGGCCGCGCCGACCTGACCGAGGTCGTGCTGGTCCCGGTTCCGCCGGACCGGTTCGTCTGCGCCACGGTTCTCGTCACCCCGGAGACACCGCTGCACGCCCGATTCGAGCGCCGGCAGCCCGGCGAGGACGGGTTCCTCCGGGTGACCGCCGAGGGGGCGCCCGAGGAGGCGCGTTTTGCGGCGGTCGTCCTCTACAGCGCCGAGACCCTGCTGGCGAACGACGGCGTGCGCTCCGGTGACTTCGACTGGGAGGTGGTCTGCCTCCTGGCCAGCAGCATTCGGGACGAGCCGATGAACCCGCTGACCATGGCCCGCAACCTGCTCGCCCGCCCGGGCGGAACCCCCTGCTCGTACACCGCTTCCCAGTTCGCCGAGGCCGTCTACTACTGGAGCCAGCGGGCGAACCTCCACCTACCCGGCAAGTGAATCCTCCTTGCCGGCCGGGAACGGCCGGTCGGATACCGGAGTACGGGTATCCGCTAAAGATCCTGGCCAATTCAGCGAAGACATTGGGAGAGAGGATCATCTGCGGGGATGAGGCGATTACCTGTCGGGCGGTGCGGCCGGTGCGGGCGGTGCCGGACGGGCGGATCGAATCAGAGGGATGGATGCCCTTTTCCAGCGAGGCGCGTGGAGATGTTGCTGAAGACACTGAAATCCGTACTACGTTCCGCCCTGAGGACGGTCGAGTCCGAATGCGACTGGAGGGTGACAGGGGAACATGTTCTCCAGGTGGACGAAATCGAGCTGGAATGCCCCCTGCTCGCGACGGCCAAATTCGAACAGGGTCCGCTGGAGGGCGTGGTCCTGGGATGCGACCAGGAACTGGCCGACCACGCCCTCAAGTTCCACGAGCAGGAAGAGGCCAGGCTCGCGGCCCTGCGCGAGGAAGAGGAAAATGACTACGTCCTGGTCGGCGGCGAGGATTTCGGTGATGGCCAGGGCGAGGAGGAGGTTGTCGAGGAACCGGCGGCCGAAGGCCCGACCGGCGGATTCTCGCTCCTCTGCCAGGCCTTCCGGCGTTACTTGTCCGGGGAGCTGGGAATCGAGTTTGCCGCGGAGGATCTCGTGGTCAAGGATCCCCGGCTGTTCCAGGCCGGCGGCGGAGGGCGCAACTTCCACATCCTCATTCCCACTCAGGCCGGAAACCTGCAGATCCTGGCCGCGGTCGCCTTCGGGGGAGAGGTGTCCGCCGATGGCGCCCGGAAACGCAAGAGATTCAGTGACAAGGCGGTCATTCCCGGCGAGAACAGCTTAAACGCCCAGATGGAGTCCGAGAGAGAGATCCAGGAGGTCCTGGTCCGCCTGGCCAAGCTGGAGGACGAGGTGTATCTCCGGGTACCTTCCAGGGGGCAGGGGAACGTCGTGTTCGGCGGCACGGCGGTGCGCCTGGACACCGACGAGGAGGGGGGAGGCAACCTGCTCGTTTCCTCGCCCTGCCTGGCGGAGCCCAGGCCGCAGCTCAGGGAGAAAACGGAGGTCACCGTCCTCTTCATCCAGCGGGGAAGGTTGCAGCAGTTCAAGAGCCAGGTCACCCAGATCGCGCAGGTGATGATGGGCAAGGAGGCTTACCTGCCGCTGGTGGCGCTGAGGATCCCCACGAAGATCGGCCCCGGGCAGCGGCGAGACGCCTTCCGGATCTTCCCGCTGGAGGAGATCAGCGGGAAGATCCTGAGCCACGCCGGCACCGAGGAGCCCGGCCGCGGCAAGAGTATCGCCCTCGTCTTCAGGGTGGTGGACCTGAGCTTCGTCGGAGCGCGGGTGGAGCTGAGCCGGAAGCTGACCGAGGAAACCCTCCCGGAGGCCTTCACCGAGGGGAACGAGGTCTCGCTCCGCCTCGACCTGGCCGCCCCGGCCGGGCGCGTGGAGGTCGAAGGGATGGTCCAGCGCCTGATCTCGCCCCAGAAGGGGGATGAACAGGGGTTGCAGCTCGGAATCAAGCTGGTGGCCGATGGCCGCAAGGCGCCGGGCAGCCTCGAGAAGATCCGCCGCTTCGTGATGGACCAGGAGCGGAAGATCCTGCAGAAGCGCCGGGCCGGGGTCGTGAACGACTAATCCGGATTTCCCCGCCTTTTTCCCACCGCAACCAGGTAGAGCGGCTCGTGGTCCCGGGGCAGGGACAGCAGGGTCCGGACCTCCCTTTCCCCGAAGGCTCCGACGGGGAAAGCGCCCAGGTCGAGGGCGACGGCCTGCAGCAGGAGGTTCTGGGCCGCGTGGCCGACCTCGAAGTGCAGGTAGCGGCGCGCATCGGGGCCGTACTTGGCCTCGGTCCGGGCAACCACCCCGGCCAGGAGAAACACGGCCGCCGCCTGGCCCACACCCTCCTGGTTCAGGGCGGCCCTGGCCAGGGCCGGCCGTGGATCCGCGATGGCGCTCCACCACAGCTCGTGCCGGCGGGGCTGGTAGTGGCCGAGCCCGTCGGCGGTGGCCACGTACAGCTCCAGCGGGTACAGGGCGCCGGCGGAGGGGGCGGTGCGCAGATCCTCGGCCCGATCGGTGACGCCCTGCGCCGCCCACAGGAGCTGGGACAGCTCCGCGAGGGTCAACGGTTCGGGCGTGAATTCTCGGACCGACCGCCGGCCGGCCAGCGTCCCTTCCAGCGCCAGCGGCCCGTCCGGCCGGGGCTCGGGCAGGGGGATGGTTTCCGGGCCGGAGGGACCTGGTTTCACCCGGGCACCTCCAGGGTATCTCCCAGTTCCGGCACGACGCAGCGTACCCCGGTCTCGGTCCCGATGCGCTCGGCCAGGGCCGCCGCGGCGTCGGGCTCGCCGTGAGTGACGACCACCGTCCTGGGCAGGGTGGCGGCCGAGGTGATCCAGGCCATCAGCTCGTCGCTGTCGGCGTGGCTCGACAGGCCGTGGATCTGGCTGAACTCCGCCCGCACGGGCACCTGCCGCCCGTGCATCTTCAGCGACTTGGCCCCCTGCAGGAGCGCCCGGCCGCGGGTGCCGGCGGCCTGGTAACCCGCCAGCAGAACGAGGTTCTTCGGATCGGGCAGCCGTTGACCGAGATGGTGGAGCACCCGGCCGCCGGTCATCATGCCGCTCGCGGAGATGATCACCCGCGGTCCCGACAAGCCGTTCAGCTCCTTCGACTCCGAGACGGTGCGCACGAAGTGAACCTGGCGGGGGAAGAGCCGGCTCCTGCCGTCCTGGACCAGGTCGCCGTCCAGGTTGCAGTCGTACAGGTGGCGGCTGTAGATCAGGGTTGCGTCGACGGCCATCGGGCTGTCGATGTGGATCGGCACCTCCGGCAGCTCGCCGTTGTTCATCAGCTCGCGCAGGACCAGGGTGACGAGCTGGCTGCGGCCGACGGCGAAGGCGGGAATCAGCACCACGCCGCCGCGGGCGAAGGTTCTGGCGAAGGGCTCGCGGATCTGGTCGATCACCGGCAAGTCGTTGTGGGTGCGATTGCCGTAGGTGGACTCGACGACCAGCAGGTCACAGTCGGGCCGGGGCATGGGATCGGTGTGCAGGGGGACGGCGGTTCGGCCCACATCGCCGCTGAAGAGAATGGTGGTCTCGCCGCCGCCGTCGGGGACGCGCAGCTCCACGAAGGAGGCGCCCAGGATGTGACCCGAGTTGTGGAACCGGGCCCGGATGCCGGTGTTGCGGTTCTTCCCGCGCCCCTTGAGCTTGACCCACTTGTCGTAGGGGGCTGGCCGGAACAGCTTCAAGGCCGCTTCCGCGTCCCTGCTGGTGTAGAGCGGTTGCGCCGGCCGGTGCTTGCTGAAGCCCTTCTTGTTGGCGAAGGCCGCGTCTTCCTCCTGTATCTTGGCCGAGTCCATCAGCAGCAGCTGGGCAAGTTCCTCGGTCGCGGGGGTGCAGTGAACCGGTCCCTGGAATCCCTCCCGGACCAGGCGCGGCAGGTACCCGCTGTGGTCGATGTGAGTGTGGGTCAGCAGCAGGTGGTCCACCAGGCGCGGGTCGAACGCCGGTTTTTCCCAGTTCAGCAGGCGCAGTTTCTTGAGTCCCTGGAAGAGCCCGGAGTCCACCATGATTGTGGCTCCGTTCTTCTCCAGTACGTAACGGCTGCCCGTGACCGTGCCTGCGGCGCCGTGGAAGGTCAGTTGCATGTCTTGCCCCCGGAGGTTGAGTTATGGATCACGTGCCGATAGGTCCAGGATAACCGGGCTCACTGACCGTGCAAGTCCCGCTCCACGATGCGATCCGCCCGCAGCTGGTGCCTCTCGTTGAACAGGCGGCGGAAGACCAGCAGCGCCATCCCGATGCAGCCGAGCGCCGTCCCGCCGGCGATCATGAACATGATCACCACCTGGTACTTGACCGCTTCGAGCGGATCGGCCCCGGCCAGGATCTGGCCGGTCATCATCCCCGGCAGCGACACCAGGCCGACCACCATCATCGAGTTGATGATCGGGATCAGGCCGCGGCGGACCGCCCCCTGCAGCGGAGCGCGGGCCGCCTCCCAGCGGGTCGCCCCCAGGGCCAGCTCCATCTCGACCTCGGCGCGCCGCTCGGCCAGCCTTTCCAGCAGCGTGTCCAGGCAGAGGGAGATCCCGGTCAGCCCGTTGCCGAGCACCATTCCCAGCAGCGGGATCAGGTAGCGCGGTTGAAACCAGGGCTCGACCCCTATCACCAGGGTGGTGACGGTCAGGGTTGTCGCCAGACCACAGACGACCAGGGTGGCAAACGCGAGCCAGGTGGCGCCCGGAAAGGTGCGGCTGGAGCGCTGGACCGCTGCCCGGCTGGCCGCCACGATCATCACCGCTGCCATCGCGGCGACGGCGGGCAGGGTGCCCCACCCGAAGACCGTCTTCAGGACGTAACCGACCAGCAGGAGCTGGACCACCGTGCGCACCGCGGCCAGCGCCAGCCTTCTTTCCAGGTTCAAGCGCAGGGTCAAGCTGACGATTCCGGCCACCAGGACGAGCACCGACGCGATCGCCAGATCGCCGGCCGAGAGCTGGATGGCTCCTGCGGTGGCGGGCATCAGTTCTTCACCTCCTGCCGGCCGGCTTCTCCGGCGGGAGTGACGATGTGCGGCTCCAGGTGGAAGATCCGGTCGCACCACCGGGCGGCCTGGGCGGCGAGGTGGGTGACGATCAAGGCGGCGACGCCTCGCCGTTCGGCCAGCTCCCGGACGATCTGCTCCGATTTCGCCAGGGCCGCCTCGTCCAGAGCGCTGGTCGGTTCGTCGAGCAAGAGCACGGGGGGGCGGAGCAGGAGAGCCCGCGCCAGGCAGACCCGTTGCTGTTCCCCTTGCGAGAGGGTGCGGGCAGGTTGGTCCAGGAGGTCCGTCGCCAGGCCCAGGCGCTCCAGCAGCCGGCGGGCCCGGCCAGGATCGAACGCGCTGGTGGCGATGGCGTACTGGAAGGGCCGCGCGAGGTTCTGCAACACGCTGCCTGGCAACAGAGCCGGCCGCTGGTCGACCAGGACCACCCGGCGCCGGAACCGCGGCCAGCCGATCCCGGCCGGGGATTGGCCCTGGAGCCGCACCCGCCCGCTGTCCGGGTCGGTCAGACCACAGACGGCCCGCAGCAGGCTGGTCTTGCCGCAGCCGGAAGGGCCGCTCAGGGCCACCAGCTCACCAGGGGCCAGCGCCAGATCGATTCCCGTCAGCAACCGCCGGCCGCCCGCAGCGACCGCCAGCCCCGCGAGGTGCAGGACGGTTTCACTCGTGGCTGGCTGGCTCGAGTTCATGATGGAGATAGAACCTCGGCTCGGAATGTGACGTGCCCGGCGCCGGTGGTTCCCCCTCACCCCAGGGGGCATTTCCCCGCCCCCTGGGGATATCCGGCCGAGCAGATCTAGTCAACAGTATTGCCTCGCGGTTCCGGCCTCCGTAGATTCTTGGTGGCCCCCGACCCCACCTTACCCGGGGTTCTCGAGAACTTCCGGGTGAACTTCCCCGACTTTTTTTGGCCATTCTGGATATTCCGACCCGGACCGTTAACCCGGGGTGGCCGGTGGCCAGCGGTCATGACTTTCAGAGGGGACTGGCCGATCCGGTCGCTGGCCCCCCGGGCCTTACCTTGATTATCCATGAATAATCCGGGCTGAGGGTTTTTCTTCCGGCCAGATCAAAACTGGACTGCAGGACGGAAGCAGGTAATTTCTTCCCGGTAGCGGTGACCGGCAACTGGCGGGATCTTGCTCTCCGTGGCGGGGCGGACCTTTTTTCCGGTCCGCAACCCGCCGTTCCCCGGAACGGGGAATCTGCAATCATCCCCTGTTTCCAGGCGGCAAGAAACGCCGGCCGATGCAGGAACCTGTTGAAATAACAGGAGTTGTGGATGAGCCACTGGGCGCGGGGGCGACGGCCGCATTCTTGCATGTGAGGGGTGGGGAAGCAGGGTCTGGATGCCGCCGGAAATTCGGGCTGGCAAGAGGTTGGGGGAGTCAGGAGAATGGCTGGATGAAGCAGGTCAGTTGCCCATCCCTGGCCGGGCGCCTCGTTCTGATTGCCCCGGTCCTCTTGGCGATGGCCTTGCCGGCCTGTGCCCCCGAACCGCCCGCGGAGCTGAGAGAGGCCGCGGAGGTTGTCCATCACCTGATGAAACCGGACAACCTGGCCCGTTCGGCCTTCTCGGCGGCCTTTCCCGATCCCCGGCCCTCGCAGTTCGTCAGTTTCATCTTCTCGGACATGGGCGTGGCCGAATGGCCCGGCGCCGGCGGCCTCGACACCGACGAGGATCGCGAGCGCCTGCGGGCTGTCGGAGTGCCGGTTCCGCCCGCGGACGTTGCTTTCCTGCCGCTCGTGCCCGACCCCACCGCGGGCAAGCAGCTCGTGGTCGGGTTCGACGACCAGCGTGACGTGGTCGTGGTCGAGGGTTACCTCGATCCGGATCTGGAACCGGTCCTGAGGCGCGAGTGGAAACTGCCGAGGGTTCTGCCCGCTCCGGGCGTGGTCGAGGTTTATCGATCCGCCCTCGAGATGGGCTTTTCGAGCCAGGCTTTTTGAGGGAGAATCCGAGGAGAAGCTGTCATGAGCGAACAGGCTACCGTTCCGGATGTTTCCGGGGAGATCCGTCTCAAGGAAGCTCGCAAGAATGCGGCCTTGCTCCTGCAGGCCGGTCTGACGGTCGAGGAAGTCCAGAAACACTTGATCGACAAGGGTCTGGATCCCGCCGATGTGGCCAAGGTGGTCAAGAGCCGCGCGGCGCTCAACCTCATGAAGACGATGGAGCCCAGCCGGTCCTCGCCGGCGAAAAGCGGTCAGAAGGATATGATCGTCGGGGCCGTCTGGTGCCTTGGCGGCATCGTGGTCACCGCGGTAACTTACCGGGCCGCCCTGGCCGGAGGAACCTACCTCGTCGCCTGGGGGGCGATCGTGTTCGGCGCCATCCAGTTCGCAAGGGGATTGCTGCGGGCGATGCGGGGTTAGCCCGGGGGTAGGGCGTGAAGAAGAAACTGCTCCTGCTCGGGTTCTGCCTGGTCTTGCTGGTCCTGCTGTCCGAGGTGGTGCTTCGCTTCTTCTTCGCCGTGCCGCCCATCTGGCGCGAACCTCAGATCCGCCATCTCCGCAGTCCGCTTCTGAGCTGGGTGCTGCCCCCGGGCAGCCGGTCCTACACGATCGACGCGCCGGTGGCGGTCAACTCGCTGGGGCTGCGCGACAACGAGTTTCCGGCCGCCAAGCCGGCGGGCGAGATCCGGGTGCTCTGCCTGGGCGATTCCTTCACCTTCAGCCTCGGCGTGCGGTTCGACGACCTCTACGTGCAGCAGCTCGAGCGGATGCTGCAGAAATCGTATCCCGACCGGCCGTTCCAGGTCATCAACTCGGGGGTTTCCGGCTATAACACCCGCCAGGAGCTGATCTACCTGCTGGCCGAGGGCCTCGCGCTGGAGCCGGACCTGATCACCGTCGGGTTCTACTGGAACGACATCATCGACAACGAGAAGCCGCTGCCCGACCCGGCGACGCCCCCCCGCCTGCTGCCCGGTGAACTGGCGCCGGGAGAACCGCCGCATACCCTGCCGTCCTGGCTGCGCGACACGCTGCGCAAGAGCCTTCTGCTGTACCAAGGGGTGGTTCGCACGAAGGAGCTGATCGCCCGGTTCAATCCCCCGCAGGATCGCTACACTAGGTACCAGAAGGCTCTGATCGGGGGCGACCACGATTTCCTCGCCGCCTCCTGGGAGGCCACCGCGGAGCGCCTCCACCAGATCGCCGCCGCCGCCGAGCAACACGGAGTGCCGGTGATCCTGATGGTGTTCCCGATGGAGTTCCAAATTCGCCGGGATTTCCCGGACCTGGTCTGCGCGGACCGCGTGCGGGAGATCTGGCAGCCCACCGGCCAGCCGTTCATCGATCTCGAGGAGCCCTACCGCCGGGCTATCGCCCGGGGAGAGAACCCGTTCCTGGACTACGACATGCATCCGAACCGGGCCGGCATGCGGATCGCCGCCGAGCTGTTGTTCGAGACCATCGTCCAGAACGACCTACTGCCCCTGGAATGAAGGGCGACACCGGGGGGCGACTGTGGGTGGGGAAGGAAGATCGGCCATGAACCAAACAGGAAGCCAGCAGAGAGGGGCGCGCTGGGGATGGATCGGCGGCCTGCTGGGGGCCACCGTCTGGATCCCGATCGTCAGCGGCGTGCTGCTGCACCGGGGTGATGTTCTCGGCGGCCTGGGTGGATTGCTGTGCTACTGCCTGGTCCTGCTGATCGCGTATGTTCTGCGTCCATGGCGGTGGCCGGCTGCCCGGCTCTGGAAGCTGTATGTCGTGGTGGTCGGCTCCCTGCTCGGGGCGGCGGCCTTCCTGGTCTGGAGGTACCGGGTTCACGTCGACCCCTACGAGGACTACACGATCGGCTTCTTCGGGATCTTCCCGCTGCTGCTGCCCGCGATCCTCTTCGGCCGGAGAACCTGGGGCGATCCCAGGGGTCCCCAGGATCCGGACTAGGGGCCGGCGGAGGCCGTTTTGCCGCGTGGCAAAACGAAAAACCCCTTATCAGATATTCAGTTACCTGGCTCAAAGAGATCCCCCGGCTGGTCCGGCGGGGGCAAGGGCAGGATGCAGTCGGGGGCGTCGTGGGCGGGCCGGTTGGCCTGCTTGCCGACCGGATGGGCCGTCATCTCGTCCGCAGCGAAGGGAAGCAGGAGCTGCTGCAGGCGTGTCCGGTCCTCCGTCGATGGGTCCAGCCAGAGTTCGTGGTCGGCCGGAGGGAGGATCACCGGCATGCGGGGATGGATATTCCGCATCAGGTCGTTGGCCGGTGTGGTCAGGATGTTGCAGGATTCGATGACCAGGTTGTCCTCGCCTTCCCACCGTTGCCACAATCCCGCCAGAGCGAAGCATTCCTCGTCCCGCAGGCGGGCGAACCAGGGCTGCTTGCCGTTGGCGCGGTTTTGCCACTCGTAGAACCCGCTCGCCGGGATGAGGCAGCGCTGCCGGGCGAAGGCCTGCCGGAAGGCCGGCTTCTCGGCCACCGTCTCGCTGCGGGCGTTGATCAGCCGGGCACCGATGCCGGGGTCCTTCGTCCAGTGGGGCACCAGCCCCCACTGCATCATCCTCAGGATTCGCCTGGCCTCGCCGCGGCCCGCGAGGATGGCGGCGACCGCTTGGCCGGGGGCGATGTTGTACCGCGGCTCGAGGTCGGGAACCTCGTCCAGCTCGAAGAGCTTGGCCAGGACCTCGGGCGAGACTGAGAGGGTGAAGCGGCCGCACATCTCGGTTTCCTTGCCGGGCTCGGGGCGGTTGCGTCAGGTCACCAGGGTACCGGCTTCTCGACCACGGGGCAACCCCGGCCCCGGCGCGGCCGGCCAGTTGCTGCTGGCGGGTCTTTCCGGTGATGAGTTACCCTCGAGAGGGATCGTACCCAGGAGGTGCCAGAGAATGAGCGATTGCCTGTTCTGCAAGATAGTGGCGGGCGAGATCCCCTCGACCGCGGTCCTGAAGGACGAGCACTGCTACGCCTTCATGGACATCAGGCCGATCAATCCCGGCCACGTGCTGGTAATTCCGGTGCGGCACGCGGCCAACCTGGCCGAGCTGGACGCCGGGTCGGGAGCGGAGATGTTCAAGTCGGCCCAGAAGATCGCCGCGGCGGTGCGGGCCAGCGGCCTGGACTGCGAGGGTATCAACCTGCACCTGGCGGACGGCCCGGTGGCGGGCCAGGAGGTCTTCCACGTCCACCTGCACGTCATCCCGCGCTTCAGCGGCGACGGGTTCGGCCTGAAGTTCCCGCCGGATTACCAGCAGGAAACTCCCCTGGAGGAGGAGATCCAGTCGGCGGCGGCGAGGATCACCGCCGCCCTGGAGTAGCTAGAACTTCTGGTCGTACTTGGTCCAGAGGTCGTCGCCCAGGCGCCAGTAGGCGTCCACCACCTGGTTGCAGCGCTCCAGGCTGTACTCGGTGAGGTACTTCACCGCCCGGCTCGGCTTCTTCTCGAACAGCTTCACCGCTTTTGCTTCCACCTCGGCCTGCGCGTCGAGCATCTCGGTCAGCAGGGAATCCCGGACCGCGGCCACGTCGTGCCGCATGTCTCCCCAGCGGTGGGCGGCGATGACGCTGGCGCGGTTGAAGGCCCACCAGGCGCTCTGCCGGGTGTAGGGCGGTCGCCCCTCGGTACCGCCGCCGGTCCGGAACGATTCCGGCACCTCGGTCAGGCAGCTGTACAGGGGCAGGTGGCAGCTCATGGCCGGGTTGTCCCAGGCGAACCACACCAGCCCCCCGACCGGGTCGGGCAACCAGCTGCGCGACTGGCAGATTGTGAAGTAGACGCAGTAGTACCGCGCGATGGTCCGCTCGCCCCGCTCGTTCCAGCCGCCGGTGATCTTCCACAGCGGCATCTGGTCGTAGCTCATGAACGGGTTGGCGTAGGGGCTCTTGACCATCTTGCCTTCCTCGTCCGGCACCAGCATGAACTTGGTCATGTCGAACGGGGTGTCCTCGTAGGTGTCGCGGTACAGGTGCATTATGTCGGCCACCGCGACCAGGGTGTCGGGCTTGATCGAGAACGGGAAGTTCTCGCCGTTGGGGTCGAACTCCCGTGAGGGGGCCAGCAAGCTGAAGACCCGCCACTCGCGCCGCCGGCCGGCCATGGAGGTGCGACTGGCATAGGTGTAGCAGAACTCGAAGGTCTGGCCGCTGTCGGAATCCCAGAGCCCCAGCTCCTCGGCGGTGGAGAAGACGTTCGCCGAGGCCAGGCAGTCCGGGTCGGCGAGGTCTATCTCGCGGATGCGGCTCATGTTGGCGCTGACGAAGACCTCGTCGTCCGGCACGCGCCTGGCGGCCCAGACCGCGCCGACCTTGCCAACACCCGGGCCCACGACCTCGAACACCCACGCTTCCTGCGGGTCGGACAGGATCAGGCACTCGCCCTTGTCGTTGTAGCCGTACTCGGTCAGCAGTTCGTCGGCCAGAGCGATCGCCTCGCGGGCGGTGCGGCAGCGCTCGGCCATCAGGCGGGTCAGCTCGTAGCAGTTGAGCAGGCCGGCGTCGCTGTGCAGCTCCTCCTTGCCGCCGAAGGTGGCCTCGCCGATCGCCAGCTGGTGCTGGTTCATCAGCGGGTAAAATCCCCAGAGGTAGCCGTTGGTCTCGCGGACCTGCGGGATGGAGTGATCGTAGCGCATGCCGGTGGTGTCGCCCGGAGCGATCATCCCGTCGGTCTGGTTCGAGAGCCAGCACCTGGCGTCCTGGCGAAAGCGGCCGGGGGGCACCACGTCCACCCAGGTCCGGCCGTCATAGCTGTCGCAGGTGTGGGTGGTGATCACCGAGCCGTCGGCCGAGGCGAGCTTGCCCACGGCGATGGTCGTGCACCCGTCGAAGACCTCGCCGGCGGCTGGTTGGGCGGGAACGGCCCCCGCGGGGACAACGGCGAGCGCGACGAGGACGAGGAAGACGGCCGCAAGGGCGGAAAGCGGGAATAACCTGGTCATGGCGACGAACTCTCCTGGCCACGGGGATACGGTGCCGGTCGGATTTTCCCTATTAAGGGGTTCGAGCGGGGTAGCGTCAAGCCGGACGGGCGGACTTTCCGGCCGCGCCGCCGGCGTGGTATCCTGCCGGGGCACCGGCGAGTCGGTGCCCTTTGCCACACCGAGCCAGGGATGAATGCGACGTGAACCGGCGAGACAACGATCCGGAAGCCTTCCGGCTGGACGATTTCGAGCCCGCCTACCTCGCCCTGCTCGAGAGCGGCGAGCTGGACCGGCGAGCCGTGGCGGCCTGGCAGCTACTGGCCGATTGCCGGGCCTGTCCCCGCGATTGCGGCGTTGATCGCTTGCGGGGCGAGGTCGGCGTGTGCCGGATCGGGCAGCACGCGATCGTCGCCAGCGCCGCCCCGCACCTGGGGGAGGAGGCCTGCCTGGTGGGCCGGCGGGGCTCCGGCACCATCTTTTTCAGCCTGTGCAACCTGAAGTGCGTCTTCTGCCAGAACCACGATCTGTCTCAGCGGCGGGACGGGGCCGAGCTCGGCTGCGAGCAGATCGCCGACCTGATGCTGCGGTTGCAGGAGTGGGGGTGCCACAACATCAACTTCGTCAGCCCTGTGCACGTGATACCCCAGGTCGTCGGGGCGATCGCGGTGGCCGCCGGCAAGGGTTTGCGCCTGCCGGTGGTCTACAACACCGGCGGCTACGACTCGGTCGCCTCGCTGCGTCTGCTGGACGGGCTGGTCGACATCTACATGCCCGACTTCAAGTACTGGCGCGAGGAGACCGCCCGCCGTCTCTCCCGGGCCCGGGATTACCCGGAGCGGGCCCGCGCCGCCCTGCAGGAGATGCACCGTCAGGTAGGTCCCCTGAAAATGGACAAGGACGGTGTGGCCCGGCGCGGCCTGCTGGTGCGCCATCTGGTGATGCCCGGGCTGGGCGAGGAGTCGGCCGCGATCTTCCGCTGGCTGGCCGAGGAGCTGTCGCCCGACACGTTCGTCAACGTCATGGCCCAGTACCGGCCCTGCCACCGGGTCGGGCGGCTGCTGGCGGACGGTTCGGTGCGGTACGGGGAGATCAATCGCCGTCCCAGCGGGGAAGAGTTCGCGGGGGCCTACGCCGCCGCCCGGGCGGCGGGGCTCTGGCGCTTCGATTCCCCCGGCTGAGCCGGAGAAGCGTCCCGGCTCACCTCTGCAGGATCAGCTTCCGGGCGGCCGAGAATCCAGGCGTTTCCAGGTGTACGAGATAGAGTCCCGAGGGCAGCGCGCGGCCGCGCGGGTCCTGCCCGTCCCAGGTGACGTGGTTCGTGCCGGCGGCAAATGTGCGCTCGGCGAGCGAGGCGACCTGCCGGCCGGCGAGGTCGAAGACCGCCAGTTTTACCGGGCGTGATTCGGTCAGGGTGAAGGTGACGGTCACCCGCGGGTTGAACGGGTTGGGCCACGGAGCGGCCAGCTCGCAGACCGTCGCCACCGGCGGCACGGCCGACAGATCCTGACCCTGGAAGAGATGGACGAGGCCGTCGCTGACCCCGATCAAGACGTCCAGCCAGCCGTCGCCGGTCCAGTCGCAGACGAAGGGGCGCGAGCGGGTCGGCACCAGGTCTATCGGAACCCCGTCCGCCTCGACCGCCACATAGCCGGAGAAGTAGGGGGCGGTGTCGCTGCCGGTGTTGGTGTAGAGGAGGAGCTGGCCGTTGGTGTTGCCGACCAGGAGGTCCTTCTTGCCGTCATCGTCCAGCTCGGCGACGTGAGGGCTGGAGCGATAGCCGGGCACCACCAAGTCGCCGCCGGATTCCTGGGCGAACGTCTCGGCCAGGTAATCAGGGTCGGTGTCGGTGCCGCTGTTGATGAACAGGTGAATCTTGCCGTCATAGGCTCCCACGACGAGGTCGCGCAGGGTGTCATTGTTCCAGTCCACGACCGTGGGGGTGGCGCGCAGGCCGATGTCGATGTCGACCTTGCCCCCGATCGGGCCGACCTGCAGGACGGTGCCGCGGTCGAAGGCGGGATCCTCGTCGGTGTTGGTGTTGAGGTAGATGCGCAGGTTGCCCTGGGCGGTGCCGACCAACAGGTCCTTGCGGCCGTCCCCGTCCCAGTAGACCACGCGGGGAAAGAGGCCGAGGCATCCCGAGGCTGCCAGCGTCAGGTCGGCGCCGTCGGACTGCACGTAGAAGAACCCGGAGAAGGAGGGTGCGCCCGGCGTGCCGACGTTCAGGTAGACGCGAACCTTGGCGTCGGCGACCCCGCCGCCGCCCTCGCCGATGATCAGGTCTTCGAGCGTGTCGTTGTTCCAGTCGATCAAGGAGGGAACCGAGTAGCCCGGAACGGCCAGATCGACCCCCGACGCCTGCACGATCTCCTCCGGGCCGAGGTCCAACAAGGCCGCGGCCGGCTGGGCCAGCAGGAGCGTGACGAGGGTGACGAAAACGAGGAGGCGCCGGTCTGTTTGATTCGAGATCATCGGTGTTCCCCCCGTTGGTCGCGGATGCCGGTGAGCAGGATCAGGTATCGTCAGGCACCATGGGAACCGGCAAAGGGCCAATTTTTCAATGCCATTATACCAGATGAGCGCACGCCCGGGCGACGGAGCTTCACTTTTCTCTGGCGGGCGAACCAGGAGCAACGGCTCAACGAACCAGATCGGGTTTTTTTTTGTCGGGGCAATCTGGGATTTCGCCCGAGATCGTGTCAGCCGGCTTCCTCCGTATGCGTGGTGGGATTTCACCGTGGCGGGCCTTCACCCCGACCAGGCAAAATTGTTGCGTTTTTTCACACCCTGAGGTATCATGGGGATTACCTGAAGGCATCTGCATCGGGGTCCGCCCCGCAAACCCTTTGTAAAATAAGGCGTTGCGCGGAGCCCTCTCGGAGGCCGAACCGCGTGGAAACCGGGTACGAAGGTTGCAAACGACCCTGCCGGGACGAAACAACCACGGAGATTACCATGTCCGGTTCCCGCCGCAAAATAACCCGATCCCGGAGCCCGGTCTGGATGGTCCTGGGTGTCTGCTTCCTGACCCTGGGCCTCATTCCGGTCTTTTGTGGGGGCGAGATCGCCCTTGCCGCCGCCAGCGAACCCCCCGCTGCGGACCCCGCCCCGGAACCGGTGCTGATCCTCGAAGCGGTCGAGGTGAACGGCAACACCCGCACCACCGAACAGACCGTCCAGTTCTACCTGCCGGTCCGTCCCGGCGACCGGGTGGATCAGCACGCCCTCCTGGCGGCGGTGGAGGAGTTGCGCCGGAGCGAACTGTTCGCCGAGGTCGACTTCTACACCCGGCCCGGCAGCGAGCGCGGCCGGCTGGTCCTGGTGCTGGAGGTCCGGGAGAAGGGGGTCGAGTTCCGCCTGGGTACAGGCAACAGCGACCTGGAGGGCTGGTACCTGATCCCCGCCCAGCTCTCGGCGGACAACCGGCTCGGCCGGGGCGAGCAGCTGGATCTGCAGCTCAAGATCGGTTACCGGCACGCAGGGCTCGTGCTCGCCTTCGAGCAGCCGCGCCTCGGGGACGGTCGCAGCTACTGGGGGCTGCGAGCCTCCAGCCTGGCCACTGACCGGATCTACTTCTTCGAGCAGGCGGAGTACCGCCACCGGGTGACCCGCGGGTCGGCCGACGTCCGGTTCGGGCGGCGCCTGACCCGTCGCCTGGCCGGCGAGATCGGCTTCTGCTTCGAGGAGGTCAAGGCCGACTCCTTCGCCACCGCCTATGCCAGTGACGAGTCGCGCGATATCGCCGTGGGCGACGAGCTGCCCTGGGAGGAGTTGCCCGCAGAGGTCGCCTCCGCCGCGGGCCAGCGCCGGCGCAGCATCGCCCACCTCGAACTCCGGGTGGATTCGCGCAGCCGGCTGCGGGTGGCCGGCTCGCCCGCCGCCGGACTCTGGGGCCGGCTGCGGGTTGCGGGATACCTGCAGGGCGACGCCAGCTTCGGCGCCGTGCGGGGCGACCTGCGCGGCTACCGGCGCTTTCTCGGCGGTTCGCTGTGCGGCCGGGTCCAGGCCCGTGCCGTCGGCGAGCGGGCTGTCTTCTACGACCGGCTGTACCTCGGTGGCCTGTACACCGTCCGCGGTTTTCCCAGCCAGTCGCTGACCGACCCCGGGGGAGGCACCTGGCTCTGGAGCGCCTCCTGCGAGTATCGCGCCCCGCTGGTCGGTGACCGCGCCCGGCCGCGCCTGGCGGGAGTCCTGTTCGTGGACGTGGGCGAGGGCGGCACTCGCCGCGACCGGGTCCTGCAGGATCCGGCCGCCGCCGTGGGCTGGGGCCTGAGGTTGAGGGTGGCCTGGCTCGGCTGGCTCGGTCTCGATTTCGGCATTCCGGTCACCCCCTCGCCGGTGGAGGAGTCCTATCGCGCTCACCTCTCGATCGGGTGGACGTTCTGATGCGAGGGAGCCTGATCTTGCCACGGCTGATCCTGCTCGTGGCCGGGTGCTGGGCCGGCGGGGTGACGGCCGGCCAGGGGGCCCCCGCGCCGCAGATCCTTGACGTCCAGCCGGCCCGGGCGGGAGAGCTGCTGGTCTGCCGCCTGGCCACGGTCGGGCTGCCCGGCCAAAAGATATCGCAAACGATGCAGAGCGGCCTGGTCTCCTCGATCGAGCTCTTCTGCGATCTGGAGGACGAGCAGAGGGAGGTGGTTGCCGGCCGGCGGATCTCCTTCCAGCTCGCCTTCGACCTCTGGGAGGAGGTCTTCTCGGTAGAGCAGGACGGCAGTCACTACCGTTTTTCCGATCAGGCGGCCCTGGCCGCGTTTCTGGCCGACCTGCCGCGGCTGCCGGTGGCGCCGCTGTCGGTACTGGAACCGGACCGGCGGTTCCGGGTCCGGGTCGGACTGTCGATGCACCCGATCGCCCCCAGCGCGCGCGAACAGGTCGAGGAGGTTATCGCGGGGGATTCCCGGCCCCTGGATCGTGGGGGAGGGGAGCAGCAGGAGGTCTCGGTGACTCTAGGCAAGCTGATCCGCTTCTTCTACAAGGGCGGATCCGGACGGGCCGGCCTGCAGGCGGAGGCGTCGTCCGGGTGGTTTAGTCCGGGGGAGCTGGTGGATGCGACGAATTAGGACCCGTCTGATCGTGGCCTTCCTGGTGGTGGCCATCCTGCCGGCGGTGCCGCTCTCGGTCGTGGTGCGGGACCTGTTGCAGCGGAGCTTCGGCCCCGCGCTGGACGCCACCGTCGAGGAGGCCCTCGAGGCCGGCCTGGACCAGTCGCGCCAGGACCTGCAGCGCCGGAAGGAGGCCCTGCGCCGGCGGCTGGCCGCGGACTGGCTGCCCCGCCTGACCGATCCCGCGGCCCCGCCCGCAGCCGGGTTCGTCCTGCTCGACCAGGAGGGCGAGGTCGTCGGCGAGGTGTCGCCCGTGCCGGCCCTTTCCCGCCTGGTCGCGCGGCCCCTGCCGGCCGGCGGGGCGGAGCCGCCCGAGCCGGTGCGGGAGGATAACTACCTGGCCGTGGCGGTGGTCGCGGCCGGCGGCAACAAGGTGGTGATCGCCCAGGCCCTGCCGACGGAGATGGCCGAGCGAGCCGGCCGCCTGACCGGTGCCCTGAGCCTGATCCGCACCCTCCGGGAGGAGCGGGGCAGGGTCCTGCGCAGCTACGTCGTCCCGTTCCTTCTCGTGTACGGCCTGCTGATCCTGCTGGCGGCGGGTGTCGGCGCTCTGCTCGCGCGCCGGATCGCGCGTCCGGTCGAGGCCCTGGTGGCCAGCACCCATCGGGTGGCCGCTGGCGACCTCACGGCTAGGGTCGAGGATCCCGCCTCGGGCGAGGTCGGTGTCCTGGTCGCCTCGTTCAACCGGATGGTCGCGAAGCTCGCCGAGCAGCGCCGCGAGCTGGCACGCCTGGAACGGGTGGCCGCCTGGCGGGACCTCGCGCGGACCCTGGCCCACGAGATCAAGAACCCGTTGACGCCCATCCTGCTCGCGGTGCAGTCGGCCCGTGACAGCTACCGGGGTCGGAACCAGCAGCACGCCGCCATGCTCGGCGAGTGCGAGACGATCGTCCGCGAGGAGGTTGAGGGCTTGCGCGAGCTGGTGCGGGAGTTCTCCGAGTTCGCGCGCCTGCCCCGGCCGGAACCCGCGCCGGGCGACCTGAAAGACCTGCTCGGTGAACTGTCGCGACTCTACCGCGAGCAGCAGGTCGTCTGCGATTTGCTGGAATCACCTCTTCCGGCCCGGTTCGATGCCGCCGAGCTGCGCCGGGCCCTGTTGAACCTGATCGACAACGGCCTGGCCGCCTGCGCCGCCGCCGGCAAGCGCGAACGGGTCGTCCTGACGGCCCGTTCCGCGGGCGACGCGATACGGATCGAGGTCACGGACGAGGGGGCCGGCATCTCCCAGGCCGACCTCGCCCGGGTCTTCGAGCCCGGTTTTTCCACCAAGAAGGACAGCATGGGCCTTGGTCTCTGCATCGTCGAGGGGATCGTCTGCGGCCACGGCGGCTCGATCGCGGTCAGGAGCGAACCGGGCGCCGGCACAACCTTCACGATCCGGCTGCCCGTCTTGCCGCCGGAGGGAGAAAAAGAATGAGCAAGCGAGTGCTCATCGTCGACGACGAGAAGAACATCCGCCGGACCTTCGGCCTGATCCTGCGGGGCGAGGGCTTCGCGGTGAGCGAGGCCGAGAGCGGCGAGGAGGCGCTCCGCGAGCTGGAGCGGGAGGATGTCGACGTCGTGATCCTCGACGTCAGGCTGCCCGGGATGGACGGCCTGCAGACCCTGCGCGAGATGAAACGGCTGGCGCCGGATCCCCTGGTGATCATGATCTCCGGCCACGGCACCATCGCCACCGCGGTCGAGGCCACCCGTGAAGGGGCCTGCGATTTCCTCGAGAAGCCCTGCTCGAAGGAGCGGGTGATCCTGGCGGTCAAGAACGCTCTGCGCCTCGGCTCGCTCGACCGTCGCTACCGCGAGCTCAAGGAGCGCGAGGAAGGCCGGCACGTGATGATCGGCGAGTCGCCGGCCCTGCAGGAGGTCCAGGAACAGATCGCCCGCGCGGGTGCGAGCCCGGCCCGGGTCCTGATCCAGGGCGAGAGCGGCACCGGCAAGGAGCTGGTCGCCCGGGCGCTGCACGCGGCCAGCGACCGCCGCGAGGGACCCTTCGTCAAGGTCAACTGCGCGGCCATTCCCGAGGAGCTGATCGAGAGCGAGCTGTTCGGGGCGGTCAAGGGCTCGTACACCGGCGCCACCGAGTCGCGCGACGGCAAGTTCATCCAGGCCGACGGTGGCACCCTGTTTCTGGACGAGGTCGGCGACATGAGCCTGCGCGCCCAGGCCAAGGTGCTGCGGGTCCTGCAGGAGGGCGAGATCGAGAAGGTGGGCGGCTCGCAGACCATCGCCGTCGACGTCAGGGTCCTGGCCGCCACCAACAAGGACCTGCCGGCGGAGGTCGCCGCCGGCAACTTCCGCGAGGATCTCTTCTTCCGGTTGAACGTGGTGCCGCTCGAGGTGCCCCCGCTCCGGGACCGGCGCGAGGACATCCACTTGCTGGCCCGGTTCTTCCTCGAGCGCTTCTGCCGGGAGAACAACCTTCCTTCCCGGGACATCACGGCCGAGGCGCTGGATATCCTGGCCCGGCTGGAATGGCCCGGCAACGTGCGCGAGCTGGGCAATGTCCTCGAACGGCTGGCGATCATGTCCGCCAGCGCCCGGATCGACCTGGCGGATCTGCGCCGGGCCGGTCTGCTGGGCGGCCAGGAGGACGGTGCCACCGGTGGTCCGGCCGGCGCGGCAGCCGGTCCCGGGAGCGAGCCGCAGGGCCTGCCGCCGGCCGAGATCCTGGGCCTGGGAGGACTGGTGGAAGCCCGCCGGCGGTTCGAGGTCGCCTGCATCCGCGCCTGTCTGGAAGAGACCGAGGGCAACGTCTCCCGGGCAGCGCGCCTGCTCGGCATCGATCGCACCAACCTGCACAAGAAGATCCAGAGCTACGGTCTGGCCGGTCGCAAGGACGGGTCCTGACCGGGAGGTGAACCATGAATGCCACCAGGGAGAAAAGGTGGTCCGGGGCGGCGGGGCTGCTGGTCCTGCTGCTCCTGCTGCCGGGCCATGCCGCCGGCGAGGACGGGAAGTACCTGATCGGCCTCGACCTGCACAGCAGCCACATCGGGGCGGACGACCCTACCGACCAGTCGCCCGCCGGGGCCGTGTTCGTCGACGAGGTTGGCTCTGGCGGAGCGCTGTTCTTCGGTCTCGGCCTGTCGCCCACCTTCAAGCTGCGCCTGTTCATGAGCGGCGCCAGGCACCGCACAACCGCCGAGGACGTGGAGGTTCGCCTCATCGCGGCCACCATCGAGTGCCTGTACGTCTTCAGCCCGCCGCGCTCCCTGCGACCGTACCTGCTGGCCGGCTTCGGCGGCTTCCGCGTGGAGTCCGCCGATGACGAGTTCACCTACAGGACCGACGGTCCCGGCACCGTTTTGGGCGTGGGCATGAACTACTTCCTGGGCAAGCACTTCGCGCTGGATTTCTCGGCCCGCGGCGAGTGGATCAATTTCCAGAGCGAGTCGGCCGAGCTCACCCTGCCCGGGGGCAACACGGTGACCACCGAGAAGCCGATCGAGGATTCAGGGTTCGCCGGCAAGTTCGCGCTCGGAGTGGTTGGCTGGTTCTGAAAAGAGTTCAAGGCTCTGTTTTCCGCCCCGGGACGGTGAGGTGCCAACCCGGGTTGACAGGTTATTCGCGGCGCAAGAAGTGTGCCTGGAAATCTCGATAAAATCTTTATTTTCAACGAGTTAGGGCTTGCGAAGCCTGGCGTTTTTAGTATATTCCGGGTCTCCTCCCAAGACATTTTTTCCCTTCCAGGATCTCCCTACACGGAGGTAAGTAGGATGCCCGCCTTTGTCTCTGGTCTGCCCGCTGCCGAAGTCCACTCCCGCCTGAAGGACGCCCTCGTCGAGCTGCAATGCGCCGAGAAAAACGCCCTGCTGTGGTTCAGCGAGATCGCTCGGCGCAAGCTGTATCGTGAACTCGGCTATTCCTCGCTTCAGATGTACGCAACCGAAGCTCTCGGTTTCTCGCAGAACAAGACCCGCCAGTTCATCCGCCTGGCCGGGGTCATGGAAGAGCTGCCCGTGTTGCGCGAGTCGGTTGCTCGCGGGGATCTCCCCTGGACGAAGGCCCGAGAGGTGGCCAAGGTGGCTACCCCCAGGACGGAAAAGCGGTGGGTGGCGGAGGCTCGCCGTTCCAGCAATCGCG
>CAZAHC010000009.1:0-13647 GCA_964484595.1 uncultured Fibrobacteraceae bacterium
AGGAAAGTATCGATCTGGATCATATCCGCGCCGACCTCGACGAGCTTCTCGAGCGCCGCGCCGACCTCACTGACGAACGCCGCCCGGAAGCCGTTGCCAAGCGCCGCAAGACCGGCCAACGCACCGCGCGGGAAAACCTCGCTGATCTGCTTGGTCGCGGCGAAGATGCCCTTGATGATCGGGATCCGGTTCAATCCTCTCTCGACCAGCCGGAAGAAGGCCACGCCGATCAGGTTGCGGGTGAACAGGCCCACGAGGGTGATCACCAGCAGGAAGGCCAGCACCCCGAACAGGGTCAACAGGAAATCGGGATAGGTCTCGCCCAGGCCGGGGATCTTCTCCAGCCAGGGGCGCAGCGTGCCGTCCACCAGCAGGTAGAATCGCCACAGGATCCAGCCCGTCACGGCCAGGGGAGTGACCGCGAGCAGGCCGGTGACGAAGTGTTGCCGCAGGACGGAGATCATGACTCGCCCCCTCCGCCGGCCGGAACCCGGTTCATGGCTGCTCCCGTCTGGCGAAGCCGGGGAACGGCTCGCCCGCCGAGATCACGACCTGCAGGATCCGCTGATCGGCGATCTTCTCCACCGTGACCGCCAGATCGGCGACGGAGATCAGGTCGCCGGCCTCGGGCACGCTGCCCGCGGCCTCGTAGATCAGGCCGCCCAGCGTTTCGCTGCCCTCGTCGGGAAGGTCCACCCCCAGCAGTTCCTGGAGATCTTCGAGGTCGATCTTCGGATCGACCCGCAGCGATCTCTCGTCGATCCACTCGAAGAGCTGCTCCTCCTGGTCGAACTCATCCTCGATCTCGCCGACGATCTCCTCGAGCACGTCCTCCAGGGTGACCAGCCCGGCGGTTCCGCCGTACTCGTCGATGACCACCGCCATGTGGATCCGCTTGGTGCGGAACTCCTCGAGGACCTCGTCGATCTTCTTGCTCTCGGGGATGTAGTAGGCGGGACGAGCGAGGTCGCCCACCACCTTGCCCTCGGTGACCAGCCGCCCCTGGTCCACCAGCGCCAGCAGGTCCTTGGCGTAGAGGATCCCCGTCACCTTGTCGATGCTTCCCTCGTGCACCGGTATCCGCGAATGGTGCGACTCGATCACCGTCTCGATGACCTCGGCGATGGAGTCGGAACTCTCGAGCGAGACCATGTCGATCCTGGGCACCATGATCTCTCGCACCGCCGTATCGTGGAAGCTGAAGATGCTGTGGATCATCTCCCGCTCGTCTTCCTCGAGGGTTACGTTGCCGTCCTCCTCGCTGAGCATGCTCCGGATCTCGCCCGCGGACAGATGGGGCAGGACATCGCCGGTCCAGAGGGTGTCGTCGATCCGGTCCATGACCCAGAGCAGGGCCGCCGTCCAGGGACGCAGCAACCAGAGCAAGGGGTAGAGCAGCGTCCCCAGGGTCCGGGCGTAACCGAGAGCGATTCCGGCGGCGACCTGCTTGAAGAGAACCCCGCCGACGGACCAGGCCACCACGACGGTGACGACCAGCAGGCCGTAGAAGCGCAGGCCCAGCGGACCGGTCCACAACGCCGCCAGGAGCCGACCCCAGGCGAAGGCGCCCAGCACCGTCAGCGCCAGGTTCAGGCTGCTGACTGCGGCCATGAAATGCCGGGGCGATTCCAGGAGCCCCCGCAGGATCCGCCCCACCTTCTCCGGTTCCAGCAGACCGTTCCGGTACAGGCCGCTCAGGCGGAAGAAGGCGGTCATCAGCCCCGACAGGCACATGGCTCCCAGAAAGGAGACCACGGCCAGCAGGATCAGTGCCGAGCCAGGTGAACCGTCAATCTCACCTGCCATTGGTTCATCCTCCCTTTTCAAGCAAAGGGTGGTCGACCCCCACCGCGGACAGCAGTTCCTGTTCGGGAACCCGCATGGCCGCCGCCGCGGCCTCGTCCGCATGCTCCCAGCCGAGCAGGTGCAGAGCCCCGTGGGCGATCAGCAGGGCCAGCTCGTCCCGGAACCGCAACCCCCGCTCCCGGCAGCGCCGGCCCACGAAATCAACCGCCAGGACGATCTCCCCCACCGCCGACCCGGCCGCCGCATCCAGCGGGTCGCGCCACAGGTCGCAGGCGGCGTGGTGCACCCCCGCCGCCAGGGCGTAGTCACCCGCCCCGGCCGGTTCGAGGTAGGAGAAGGACAGGACATCGGTCAACCCCTCCCGGTCGCGGTACCGGCGGTTGAGATCGCTCATCTCGTCGTCGTCCACCAGGACCAGATCGACCTGCCACTCGGGCAACCCGACCGGCGCGCAGATCCGCTGGGCCAGGCTGGCGAACTCCGCGTCCGCCTCCCATGCCTGCACCGGCCGGCGATCGTGGAGGCGGACCTTCATACCTCGGCTCTCCTCGGAACCTCCCTCTCGCTTTCCTTCTCCCTCTGGCCGGGATAGGCTATGCGCGCGTGGTGGATACCGGTCAGCAGGGGGATGAAGGATTCCCGGATCCGGGCCAGGTCGCTGATGGTCAGCTTGGATTCGTCGAGATCGCCGGCCAGCAGGCGCTTGTCCACGACCTGCTTGGTGACCTCCTTGATCCGGCCGGGCGTCGGCTTGGCCACCGCCCGGGTGGCCGCCTCCACAGCGTCGGCCAGCATCAAGATCGCGGTCTCGCGGCGGCGGGGCCGCGGGCCGGGATAGCGAAAATCGTCCACCTTCACCGAGTCACCGCTCTCCAGGGCCTTGTGGTAGAAGAACTCCATGACGCAGGTGCCGTGGTGCTGGGGGATGAAGTCGATCACCGCCTGGGGCAGCCGCCACTTCCGGGCCAGCTCGATCCCGTTCTTGACGTGATCGGCGACGATCAGGGCACTCATGCTCGGGCTGAGCTCGTCGTGCTTGTTCACGCCCCGGCTCTGGTTTTCCACGAAGTAGGCCGGCATCTGCAGCTTGCCGATGTCGTGAAAGAGAGCCCCCACCCTGGTCAACAGGGCGTTGGCGCCGATGGCCCGGGCGGCGTGCTCGGCCAGCTGGCCGACCACCTGGCTGTGGTGATACGTTCCCTGCGCCTCCAGCGCCAGGCGCTTCAGCAAGGGATGATTCAGGTCCGAGAGCTCCAGCAGGGTCAGGTCGCTCGAGACGCCCACCGCCGGTTCGACTACTGGCAGCAGGAACAGGGCGAAGGCCACCGAGAGAATGGGGGTGAACAGACCGACCAGGTACTCCCGCCCCAGCCCCCCGAGACCGACTCCCTCCCCCACCCGCAGGACGGTGATCAGGAAAACCGAGAGCAGGGTCAGCAGAGCGATGGTCTGGTAGAACTGGCTGCGTTTCTGGATCCGCCGCACCGCGACGACGGTCACCATGCCGAGCACGAGCCACACGAACACCGAACCGGTCGCCACCTCCGGCAGCACGCCGAGCAGGACGATGGCCAGCAAGGTCACGGCGTAGCCCACCCGGTCCTTGAAGAGAACCGTCGCCAGCAGGGCGAGCAAGGGAATCGGCGCCGCGAAGGGACCGAGTCCGGGCTGGCCGAGGGCGAAGGCGGCGCCGGCCAGGAACAGGGCCAGGCTCGCGGCCAGGGCCACCAGGAACCGCGGCTGGGCGAGAACCGCCGGGAAATGAATCCAGCCCAGCCAGCCGAACAGCGCCAGGGCCACGCCGACCAGCAGCAGCCTGGTGAGCGGTCGGGAGAAACGGCCGCTGTCCTCGGCGAGGCCGCCGGTGGCCACCAGCAGGTCGTGCAGGCTGCTCAGGAAGAGGGCTTCCTGCTCGGTCACCCGCACGCCGTGGTCGACGATGCGTTCTCCCTTGATGAATTCCCGTTCGGTCGGCACCGAGCGGCGGGCGCGGTCCTGCCTCGCCCGGGTCTCTTCGGGATCGTAGACGAGGTTGGGGGTGATGAAATGGCGCAGCAGGGAAGCAGCCCAGATGGCATCACCGGCCCCGAGGCCGTTCCGGCGCAGCAGGGCGGTCAGGCGTTCGCCCAGCCCCGACTGGGGAGTGACCTGATCGACCTCCACCTGCCTTTCCGTACCGTCCGAGACCACCCAGACCTTGGTGTAGCTCCCGGTCGGCAGCAGGTCCGCCACCCCACTCTCAAGCACCTCGTTGACGGCGGCCGCCATCAGCTCACCGACCTGCTCGATGTCCTCGGCGGTCAGCGCGCTCCGCAGGTACTCCTCAGGCACCCCCGGGAACCGCAGGCTCAGGTAGCCCACCCGCTCGGGGACCTGCACTTCCGGGTGGTCGCGCTGGCGGCGCAAGGCCTCGTTCCAGGCGGCCAGGCGGGCGCGGGCGTCCTGGAGGGGCCTGGCGCCCAGGCTGCTCATGGCCGGGGGTTCGGCCAGGACCTTCTGCAGGCGCCGCATCTCGACGTCCAGCTCCAGAAACGGCGCGCGGAAGCTGAAGGGAGCCCGGATCTCCTTGTCGGCGATCTCCCCCGCCGCGGGAAACTCCGTGTCGATCCGGGGCAGAGGCGGAAAGAGGAAGAAGTGCAGCAAGCCGACGGCGGCGCCCATGATCAGGACCCAGCGGACCGAGCCCCGCCGGCTCACCTCCTCACCGCCGACGGTCTTGCCGGGAACCCGAGCCGGGTGCCGGTCTGCAGTGGCGGTGATCCCCCTGATCAACCGGGACCAGCTCAGCGACAACAGGCGCATCGATCAGGTCCTTCCGTCTGCCTCGCCGTCCGCTTCGGCAAAGGCGTCCACGATGCGGCGCACCAGGGGGTGGCGCATGACGTCCCGACCGTCCAGGTGCACGAACGCCACGCCGGGGGTACCGGCCAGGATCTGGCGCACATGCACCAGGCCCGACTTCTGGTCCTGGTTCAGGTCGATCTGGGTGATGTCACCCGTCACCACCGCCTTGGCCTGGTTACCCAGCCGGGTCAGGAACATCTTCATCTGACCCACGGTCGTGTTCTGAGCCTCGTCAAGGATGACGAAGGCGTTGTTCAGGGTCCGCCCGCGCATGTAGGCAAGCGGCGAGGCTTCCAGGATCCCGTTGGCCAGATACCGGGAGATCTTACTCGGCCCGATGATGTCGGACAAGGCGTCGTAGAGGGGCCGCAGGTAGGGGTTGATCTTCTCCTGGAGATCGCCCGGCAGGTAACCCAGTTGCTCCCCCGCCTCGACGGCGGGCCGCACCAGGATGACACGATCGACCAGGCGGCGCTTCAGGTAATCCATGGCCAGGACCACCGCCAGGTAGGTCTTGCCGGTGCCGGCGGGCCCGATGGCGAAGACGACGTCCTCGTTGCGGATGGCATCCACGTACCGCCTTTGCCCGGCGGTCTTGGCCTTCACGGCCCGGCGCGACCCGGTGGCGAAGAGGATGGTCTCACCTTCCTCGGCGGGTTCCTCGGCGGGCGCCCTCCCCTCGACCGCCTGGGTCCAGAGGTAGGCGAGGGTGAAGCGGTCGATCGGGTGGCCCAGGCGCGTGCGCTCGATCAGGCCGGCGATAACGTCCTGCATGACGGCCACCTGGGATTGGGGGCCACGCAGGACCATGATCTCCCCGCGCACGGTGATGGTGCCGTCCAGCTTGTCCTGCAAGAACCGCAGGTGGGCGTCGCCGCTGCCGAGCAAGGCCAGCTGATCGATGTCGGCCAGGTCGATCGTGGCCTCGGTCGGGTGGTCCTCCGCTCCAGGCGAGTTCCGTTCGTTCATGCCGGTTCATCCTCGCGGGTGATCTGCAACGCCAGCTCGTCGAGCTGGGAATCCGCGATGGGGCCGGGAGCGCCGTCGAGCGGCGAATGCGCCAGGTGCGTCTTGGGGAAGGCGATGACCTCGCGCAGGGAGCTGCTGCCGGTGAGCAGCATGACGATGCGGTCCAGGCCCAGTGCGATCCCCCCGTGGGGCGGCGCTCCGTAGCCGAGCGCGTCCAGGAAGAAGCCGAACTTCTGCTGCCACTCCTGGGGCGAGAGCCCGACCACCCGGAAGACTTCCTCCTGGATCTCGCGGCGATGGATCCGGATGCTGCCCGAACCCAGCTCGACCCCGTTGCAGACCAGGTCGTAGAGCTGCGCCTTGACCGCGCCCGGATCGGAGCTCAGCCGGCCGAGGTCCTCTTCCCGCGGCATGGTGAACATGTGATGGCAGGCGGTCCAGCCCCCCGTCTCCTCGCCCTTCTCGAACAGGGGGAAGGTGTGCACCCAGGTGAAGGCCCAGCTGTCGGGAGCGATCCAGCCCAGCCGGCGGGCCAGCTCCAGCCGGAGCTGGCCGAGGATGGGAACCACCGTGTCGCGCGGTCCGGCGGCGAACAGCAGCAGGTCTCCTTCCTGGCAACCGAGGCGGGAGAAAAGGGCGCGCTGGAAGTCGGCGCCGAGGAACTTGGCGATCCCGGTCTGACAGGCGTCGCCGACGACCTTCGTCCGGGCCAGGCCGGGCGCGCCGAGCTTCTGCACGAAATGCTCCAGCTCATCCACCTGCTTGCGGCTCCAGCCGCCGGCGCCGGCCCCGCGCAGGCAACAGACGGTCCCGCCCGCGGCGACCGCATCCTCGAACAGGCCGAAACCGCAGCCAGGAACCTGGTCACTGAGGTCGTGGATCCGGCAGCCGAAGCGGAGGTCCGGCTTGTCCGATCCGTACAGGCCCATGGCCTCGTCGTAGGATATCCGCGGAAAGGGCGTCTCGATCTTGATGCCCGCGGCCTCGGCGAACACGGCGGCCATCAGCTCCTCGGTCACGGTGAAGATGTCCGTCTCGCTGACGAAGCTCATCTCCAGGTCGATCTGGGTATGCTCGGGCTGGCGGTCCTTGCGCAAGTCCTCGTCCCGCAGGCAGCGAGCCAGCTGGAAGTACCGGTCCACACCAGCCACCATCAGGATCTGCTTGTAGAGCTGGGGAGACTGCGGCAGGGCGTAGAACCGGCCGTGATGGATCCGGCTCGGCACCACGTAGTCGCGCGCGCCCTCGGGGGTGGTCTTGATCAGGAGCGGCGTCTCGACTTCCAGGAAGTCCTGCTCCGTGAGAAAGCGCCGGGCGGCCTGGGAGGCCCGGTGCCGCACCAGCAGGTTACCCGCCATCGAATCGTGTCGCAGGTGGAGGTAGCGATACTTGAGCCGCAGCTCCTCGGTGGCGTTCTCGGCCTGGTCGAGCTGGAAGGGGAGCGGCTGGCAACCGTTAAGGACCTCGAGCGCGTCGGCGACCACCTCCACGGCGCCGGTCGGCTGGTCGGGGTTGACCATCCCCTCGGGCCGTTGGCGAACGCGGCCGGTCACCGCGAGGACCGCTTCCAGCTTGACGTCCTTGGCGACGGCGAGCGGTTCGCCGGAATCACAGACCACCTGGACGTGGCCCCAGCGATCCCGCAGGGCGATGAAGACCACCCCGCCCAGGTCGCGCACCCGGGCGGCCCAGCCGGCCAGCTTCACGGTCTGGCCCACCAGGTTCTCGCTGACCTCGCCACAGCGCTGGGAGCGCAGGTCGGTGTCGGTAGTTTTCCTGGTCACAGATCGAGTACCTCCCTCACCTTCGTCAGGATCTCCCTCTGCCGGACGGGAAACTGGGTGCCGGTCGCGAGGGTCTTGAGCTGGAACACGCCCTGGGCGATCTCGTCCTCGCCCACGATGAGCACGACCTCGGCTCCGCGCTGGTTGGCCGACTTGATCTGGGCCTTGACCGAGCGGTTGGTGGTGTCCACCTCGACCCGGCAGACCCCGCGCAGGATGTCCGCGTTCACGCACCCGAAGCGCTGGGCCTCCTCCCCCAGGCAGACCACGTAGACCTCCACCCGAGACTGGGGGCAACGCTGGAGATCGACCTCCTCGGCGTAGAGGTGCCGGATAGTTCTCTCGATGCCGAGGGAGAAGCCGACCGCCGGCGTGGGCGGACCGCCACACTGCTCCACCAGGGCGTCGTAGCGCCCACCGCCGCACAGGGAGCTCTGCTTGCGTCCCGCCCGGGCGGTGATCTCGAACGTGGTCCGCGTGTAGTAATCGAGCCCCCGCACCAGGGCCGGATCCTCCACGATGGGAACCGAGAGACCGGCGAGGGTCTCGCACACGATCTCGTGGTGCTGCCGGCAATCCGCGCAGAGGGCATCCAGGATGGGCGGGAAGTCGGCCAGCGCTTCCCGGCAGGTCTCCTCCTTGCAGTCGAAAAGGCGCAGCGGGTTCTTGCGGATTCGCTCCCGGCAGGTCCGGCAGAACCGGTCCTGGTTGGCAACCGCCCAGTCACCCAGGGAGCTGACGAAGGCGGGCCGGCACTCCCCGCAGCCGATGTTGTTCAGCTGCACGGTGAGGCCCTCGGCGTCCACGGCCTCGAAGAGGGCCATGGCCGTGCGGACGATCTCCGCGTCCAGCACCGGGCTGACCGAACCGATCGCCTCGACCCCCACCTGGTGGAACTGGCGGTAGCGCCCCGCCTGGGGCCGATCGTGCCGGAACATGGGGCCGAGGTAGTAGAATTTCAGCGTGCCGGGCTGCCGGGTCAGACCGTTCTCCAGGTAGGCCCGCACCACCGAGGCCGTCGCCTCGGGCCGCAAGGTGAGGCTCTCGTCTCCCTTGGTCCGGAAGGTGTACATCTCCTTGTCGACGATGTCCGTACCGGTGCCCACCGAACGCACGAAGAGATCGCTCGGTTCGATGATGGGGGTCCGGATTTCACCGAAGCCGTAGCGCTGCAGCACCTCCAGCCAGCGCTCCTCGCACCAGTGCCACCGCTCCACTTCCTCGAGCAGGATGTCGCGAGTTCCCCGCAGGCGGCGGTACTTTGGATTCATCGTTTCCCCTCGCAATCTCCTGCGGTGGCGGACCTCTCCGCGGCCCGACGCCGGACCCGGGCGGTCACCAGGGCCCCCGTGGCGAAACCCACCACGTCAACGCCCAGGTCGAACGCCTCGGTCAGGCGGCCGGGCACCAGCGATTGATAGGCTTCATCGGCTGCGGCGACAAGCAGGACGAACAGGATACCACGTGCTATCCCGGCCAGGCCACCGGTTCGGGCCACCTCGTGCCAGCGAAAATAGAGCCAGCCGAGCAACCCGTATTCCAGGAAATGCCCCCACGCCGACGCCACTCCCGGGTTCAAGCTGGAAAGCGTTGACTGGGGCACACTCGACAGGGCGAAGATCCCGGCCACCCCGGCCAGCAGCTGGAGGCCACGCCTCATTTTCAGTTTCCGGCTCTGGCTCGTGGTCCCCACCTTCCAGGCAGGCACCCGGGAACTCCGAAACCCGGCCTCGCCCGCCCACAATATGCCCTATTCCCCCTGTCGGGGCCAGCAGCGATCAAAACGGCGCCGGATCTGGTCGAAGTCCGGCGGTAGCAGCAGGTTGAAACCATCGAGGCCGACGAGGGCCAGCCCCGCCAGGACCTCTTCCTCGGCCGGTGTTGTGTTGTCGGGATGCCTGCCGAGCCCCATCAGGATCTCCCCCAGTCGCACCTGGACCACCGGCGGACAGTTCCTGGCCACCATCACCACCACGTCCGGGAGCTTCCCGGTCAGATCGTCCACCGACCAGACCTCCGGATCGAGCAGGCCGCCCTCGAAAAAACTCTCGGCGGCAATCTCCCGGACCACGGCGAAATCGAAGCAACCGAGCCGCAGCGCGTGCAGGGCCGGCCGGTGGTCGTACGGGTCCGGGCCGAAGGTCCACCGCCCACGCCAGCGCTCGAAGGCGTTCTCCCCCGCCAGGGGAATCCCCTGCGCACAGATGACGCCGAAACCGGCCAGGGAAAGGGAATCACCCAGGATTGTCCGCTCAGGCGCCCGGAACCACGGCTGCTGGATGCGCCCGCCCGCCGTCCGGTAGACCAGAACGCTCCGGGGACGGAGGTTGTGCGGGGTGTGCCGGCGACCGGCCGCCAGCGAGGTAAAAAGCCTCCGGGGCAACCCCAGGGCCACGGCATCGGGACAGAGCACCAGATCGACCCCGGTGAACGACCGGTCGGTGAGCTCTGCCAGGGAGGTCGCGATCTCCAGCTGCAGCGCCCGGCCGCTGCCCGCGGCGAGCCAGCGGGCCAGGGGGGCGAAGGCCACCTCACCCCGGGTCCCGCCCAGCGGGTCGAGGACCAACAGGCGCCCCTCCGCCGGCGCCCGTCTCCCCGGCGGCCACAGCACTGCCGCCAGGGCGAGGATGAAGATGAAAACGGCCGCGCCCAGGGTGGCGGGGCCAAGAAAAGAGGGAGCGGGCCGTTTCCGGCCGGAGCTGGAGACCTCGGTCATGGCTGGTCGGTTTCCCGGTCATCCCGGCTCACGTCACCGATGATGACCATGAACTGCTCCGGTTCGATGGACAGGAAAGAAAGGCATTCGGGCTTGTCCACCTGCACCCCCAGGTGGTGGGTGCCCTCAGGCAGCCCGGTGGCCGACAAGGTCAAGGCGATACGGGCCGGCAACACGGCCCGCACCGAATCGGCCGGACCGCTGAGCACGACGTCGGCCACCGGCGGATAGACCATCACCTCTGGCTGATCGGCGTCGCGCAGGGGAATCACCGGGATGTTCACGAAGGTGCGCGCCTCCACCTCGGCCACCAGGACGGTGGTCTCGACCTCCTCCGTGCTGACGGTCAGAAAACGGTGCGGGGAGACCAGAGAGCGCACCCGGGTAGTGGTCTTGCGCAGCTTGCTCAGGTCGACCTGTTCGGTCTGGACCCGCTCACCGCCGCTGAAGAACCGGGCCGGACCGGTCAGGACCACCGAGTCGGGCTTGGCGAGAGGCGGGGCCAGCAGGACCCGGCCCGGAGGCAGCTGGCCGGTGACGGCGACGTCAACCGGCACCAGCCGGTCGACTTCCCGGTCGATCTGCAAGGGGAAGCGGACCGGCGGGGTGATGGCCTCGACCGTCAGATCGGACCGGATATCGTTCACGGTGATCCGCAACCGGAGCGGCGGCCCGGGCTCCTCACCCGCCAGGTCCACCACCACCCGCCCCACTTGCCGGTTGAGGTAGAGATGGGCCAGCAGGCGCAGCTTGCTCCCGCGCAGCCGGACGCCGACCATCTCGGGCACCTCGTTGCCGACGAGGGTGAACCCGGGAGCAAGGTTGACGAACTCGAGGGGCAGATCCAGCGTCCCCTCGATGTCGTGGTTGGCGGCGACCTGGATCCAGATCACCACCGCCACGACCAGGCAGCCCAGTTTCAATCCCAGACGGTTCATGCGTCCTCAGTCCAAGGCGGGCAGGCGGAGCTTCTGGCCGATCAGCAGGCGGGTCGAGCTCAGCTCGTTCCGCTCGCGGATCTCCTCGATGGTGGTCCGGCAACGCCGCGCCAGCTTCCACAGCGAGTCTCCGCGGCGAACCTGGTAGGTCCGGTTCCAGGCGCGACCGCCTGCGTAGGATGCCAGCGCCTCCTGATTGCCGCTGAAGGCGAGCACGCCGTCCACCAGCGCCGACGCCAGCTCGAGCCGGCCCCGTTCGGAGGAGAGCAGCTCCCGGTCTTCGCGGTTCGAGAGGTACGCGAGCTCGACCAGCGCCGACGGCATGGCCAGAGACCGCAGGACCTGGAAACCCGCCTGCTTCACGTTGCGGCCTTTGACCACGCCGGACCGGTCCGCGGCGGCCAGGATCTGCTCGGCCAGTCGGCTGGAATTGTTAAGGACCCTGGTCATCCGCAGGTCCATCAAGATCGACAGCACCGAATCGTCGTGGGTCTCGTCCGGGGGCAGCCCGACCAGGTCGGCTGCGTTCTCCTTGTCCGCCAGCTCGCGCGCTTCCCGGTCGGTGGCGCCCTTCAGGGAGAGGAAGTAGACCTGCATGCCCGCCACGGAGCGCTGGCGGTGCGTGTTGGCGTGGATGGAAAGGAACACATCCCCTTGCAGCTTCTGGGCGATCTCGACCCGGCGGGCGAGGCTCAGGAAATAATCCCGATCCCGGGTCAGGACGGCCTTGAAGCCGGGAATCCGGTTGATCAGGCGGGCGGCCTGCCGGGCCACTCCCAGCACCACGTCCTTCTCGCGGATCCCGCCCCGGATGGCCCCCGGATCCAGGCCGCCGTGGCCGGGATCGAGCACGACGGTGAAGGGCTTGGCGCTCTCGGGGCCAGGCTCGGGGGCGGCCGCGGCCGGTTGCGACTTGGCCCCGGCCTCGACGGCAGCCGGCCGGGGGGTGGGCCGGGAAACATCCACCACGATCCGGAAGGGCCGACCGTCGGCCGCCGGCAGGGCGAAAACCCGGTAGGCGGCGTCCTTCTCCAGATCGAGAACGACCTGGGCCTTGCTGCTCAGGGCGTTGCGGCGAATCCGGCGCACCAGGCCATCACCCACCGGCAGGGTGCTGGTGGCGGCGAAGCGGGCGGCCTTGACGTTCACCGCGATACGTTCGGGGTTCTTGACGCGCCGGATTTCATAGGTGGCCGGAGCGCTCAGATCCAGCACGACCCTGGTATGATCGGGAGCGGACCAGTAACGGACCCGTAGCACCTCCGGGCGGGCGGCGGCCGCCGCACCGGCCCAGCTCAGGATCAGCAGGAAAAGGCAAGTGAAGAGCGGCAGACAGGCTCCGCGCCCGTTATCCCGGCTGGGAGTTTCACAAGCAGGCCTCATGCCTCGGAGACGCTCCTCTTCCATTCCGCGGGGGAAAGGCAGCAGCACCCTAGCACAGCGCCGGGCGGTTGCAAACGAGAAACGAGGCCGGTTGCCAGACCAGCCAGCTTCCCCACGAAGTGGGAAAAAGAGCCCTACCGGCTGGCGTAGGAGTCGAGGATGAAAGGCAAGGGGTTGACCCGCCGGCCGTTGACGCGGACCTCGTAGTGGAGATGCGGTGCGGTCACGCGTCCGGTCTTGCCGCTGTGGGCGATGATCTCGCCCCGCCGGACCACGTCGCCCTTCTTCACCAGGGCTCGGGCCAAGTGGCTGTAAAGGGTTTCCACGTTATCACCGTGGTCGACCTTGACCAGGCGTCCGAAGCCCCGTTCGTGCTTGACCGCGGAGACGACTCCATCGGCGGTGACCCGCACGGGCGTACCGGTCGGCACCGAAAAATCGAGCCCGTGGTGGTAGGTAAGCTTGCCGGTGAACGGATCATCACGCTTGCCGAACCCTGAACTCAGCCAGCCGGTGTCCACCGGCCGGATCGAGGGCAGGTGCCGCCGGGTTTCCTCCCGGGTCAGCAGGGTGTCGAGGATCGCCTGGTAACCTTGATGCTGGATGCGTGCCTGCCGCAGCAGCTTGTCCAGCTCGGCCTGCAGGTCCTGCAGTCGCTCCGGCTTGCCGTCGGGGGCCTCGAACTCCCCGCCGAGGGTCAGGGGGGTCCGCCCTCCTACCCCGGCCTCCCAGACGTCGGGATCGAGCGGATCGAGACCGACCGCCACCGAGACCATCTCCTGGACACGGTAAACACCGGCCAGGTTCTCCCGCAGGAGCGCGATCTGTTCCTCGAGGTGACCGATCTCGCTCACCAGCCGGGCGTTTTCCCGCACCAGCAGAGACCCGCCCGGCAACCAGCTCGACCCTCGCCAGAGCCCGACCACGTAGAAGGCAGCCAGCGCCACCAGGCAGACCAGCCCGGCGGCGGTGCCGAGGAACGCCAGCCGCGAAATGCGCATCTGGCGCACCCGCGTGTGGTCCTCTGGCATATAGAGGAAGGTCAGCTGTTTTTTGATCTTCATAACCCCGGCAGCAATGCAGTTCCGGCCCCCGAGGGGACCTCAAAGGAGAAAAGGCCCGACCAACAAAACCGATATGGAGGCGGTTGTCAACCCAACATGCGGCCCGTCTCCGGTCCCGCCCCACTAGCGGGCGGGGGGGGGGG
>CAZAHC010000009.1:13657-27593 GCA_964484595.1 uncultured Fibrobacteraceae bacterium
CCCGCGCCGGCCGCCGGCATGTGCATCTACTGCCGGGGCGGGGCGGCGGGGATTTCCTAGCAAGGAACAAGCCATCCGGCCCGAAAACGCCCGGTTGGGGCGGATTCGGGCCGGAGACAGGGCTAGGGCTCGACGAGCGGGAAATGATCAAAAGTAATCGTACAGGAGGGTCCGGCCGACCGAACCGCGCATTTTTTCCAGGGCCCGCTCCTTGATCTGCCGGATCCTCTCCCGGGTCAGGCCCATTTGCTGGCCGATCTGCTGCAAGGTCAGGGCTTCCTCGTAGCCCAGCCCGAAATAACGGCTGATGACACTGGCCTCCCGGGGAGTCAAGACCGAGAGGCAGCGCAGCACGTCCTCGCGCAGGCCCCGCTGCATGACCTCGGCGTCGGGCAGAGGTTGGTCCTCCGCCTCGAGAACGTCCACCAGGGGCCGGTCGTCACCCTCCCGGCCGCAATCCTCCATGCCCAGTTCGACGCGGTCGGCCCGGATGGCGTGGCGGATGTCCTCGACCGGCATCTCGAGCCGTTCGGCGATCTGTTCGGCGGCCGGGGAGATGACGCCCTCGTTCTGCAGGGCGGACCTGGTGCGGTTGATCTTGATCAGGACCGCGGTCTGGTTTTGGGGCAACCGCACCACCCGGGCCTTGTCCAGCAGAGCCTGCATGATGGACTGGCGGATCCACCAGACGGCATAGGAGATGAACCGATAGCCCCGAGCCTCGTCGAAGCGGCGGGCGGCCTTGATCAGGCCCAGATTCCCCTCGTTGACCAGGTCGGAGAGCAACAGACCCTGGTTGACGTAGCGCTTGGCGACCGACACCACGAAACGGAGGTTGGCCCGACAGAGGGCCTGTAAAGCCTCCTCGTCACCCTTCTTGATCTGCTTGGCCAGCGCGACCTCTTCCTCGCGCGTCAGCAGGGGGTAACGGTTGATATCCCGGAAATAGACCTCGAGGCTCTTTTCGTGGGTCGCCGGCAATATCGATTTGCGGCCTCCCATGGCTTTTCTCCCGCCTCCGGTGGGGTATCACCGGTCTGCTTCGCTGCCCTTCACTGCTCCAACCCGCGGCGGCGCGGCTGGACCAGCCGGTAGTTCTCCAGGGTCCCGGTGCGCGCCAGGATCTGGATCGGTTCGCTGCGCCCGGCCAGAGTGCTGGCCACCAGCCGGTAGGTTTCCAGGTCAATGATCTCGTAGCCGTCGATCGTCACCAGGACGTCACCCGGCTGGATGCCCGCGGCGGCCGCCGGTTCACCCGGCACCACCTTGGTCCCCAGGACGCCGGTGGCGGCCTCCAGGCCCAGGGCTTCCTTCAGCTCTTGCACCCGCGGGTCCTGGACGTTTCCGAGAGAGGCCACCACCATCCCCAGCCAGGGTCCCCGTCGGGTCCGCTCGACCCGGCCCTCTTCGCCCGCGAATTCGCCGACGACGACCGTGACCACCAGCTGGCGCCCCTGGCGCCGGACCACACAGGAGACCTCCTCGCCCACCGTCGCCTCGGCGACCAGGAACTGGAGCTGCGGCGGGGATTCCAGCCGCTGGCCGGCGAAGGATTCGATCACGTCGCCTTCCTGCAAACCGGCGGCGGCGGCCGGCGAACCCTCGACCACGGCTATGACCCGGGCGCCAGTCACGGGCGCTCCGGCCGCGTCGTCGTCCGTCCCGACAGGTTCGGTGCGCACGCCGAGGTAACCTCGGATCACCCGGCCCTCGGTGAGAAGTTGCTGGTAGATGCGCTGGGCGAGCTTGCTCGGAATGGCGAAGCTGATACCCTGGCCGCCGGTATTGACCGCCGTGTTGACCCCGATCACCCGGCCCGAGATGTCGACCAGCGGCCCGCCGCTGTTGCCGAAATTGATCGAGGCGTCGGTCTGCAGGAAATCCTGGTACCGAGGCGTTCCGCCGGCGATCACCAGGTCGCTCCGCCCCTTGGCGCTCACCACGCCGACGGTCAGGCTACCCTCCAGGTTCCCGAAGGGATTGCCAATGGCGATGGCCCAGTCACCAACCTCGATCGCGTCGGAATCACCGAAGGGCAACGGCGTCACGGGACGGTCGGGCTCGATCTTCAACAGAGCGAGGTCGGTGTTGGGATCGACCCCGAGAACCTCCGCGGAATATTCCCGCTGCTCACCGGTGAACCGGACGAAGACGGCGTCGGCCTGGGCGATGACGTGATGGTTGGTCAGGATGTGACCCTCGTCACTGACCACGAAACCAGAGCCTGTGCCCGGCAACTCGAACCGCTCGCTCTGGCCCTGTTCACCCCCGGGGAAGAAGCGGCGGAACATCTCCTGCAAGGGGTTGATGTCCACGCCGCCCCTCGTCACCGAGCGGACGGTGCGGATGTTGACCACCGAGGTTCTCACCTGGCGGCTGACACTGACGAAGGGTGACCGCGGCAACTGGGCGCCCGAATCTGCTTGCCCGTGGGCAAGGGGGCACCCCAGCGCCAGGAGGGCCAGCGCGAACAGAAGCCCGCCGAGCCGGTGGTCGGCCGACCAGGATCTGAAGCGATGGTTGCCGGTAACTAGACGGCTCACTTCACCTGCATCCACGTGGGGTGTGGAAGCCAAGTGAAGGAGGAGTTGCAGGGCTAGGGCTCAGGGCCCGCTGGTATAGTAGGGAACAATCCCAGCATATTCATGAACAAAAAGAATGTCAATCAATTTTCTGCGCGGTTCTCTCCGGATTCGACCTCACCGGGTTTTCCCTCCTCCGGACCCCCGGGCGAATCGCCGGCCGCGGCATCCTCCCCCGCGGCGGTCTCGGCCGTCTCACCGGCCGGAAAAACCGCGGCCGGGGCCGAACCGTCGGCGAGACCCGCGGCGACCTTGGCGGCCTCGCCACCGCGGGCGCCGTCGGTCTTGGCCGCGGCCCGCTGCCGGTGGTCCTGACGGATATCCTCGATTTCCTCTTCCTTCACCTGCAGGTCGGCTTCCAGGCTCCGGATCCGCTCGACGATGGCCAGCAGCGCGGGGTCGCCCGCCAGTTCCTGCTGGCCCTCGTTGATCCGGTTGAATACCAGGCTGCCCAGCTCGGTGAACTGGCGCTCGATATCCCGGCTGATGCCGAACTTGTCGTAACGGCGCACGCCGATTTTGGCCAGCTCCTCGGTCTTGTCGGCCGCAACCGTGTACCACTCGACCAGGTTGCCCTTGACTTGTTCCCAGAGAGGCATGAGTCCTCCTTCAGGCCGGCGGGCCGCAGCCCGGGCGCGTTTCGGGGTTGCCTTGCGCCGCCAATTCTAATACAAAGTGTAGCCCATGGACGACGCCAGTAAACCGAAAGTCCTCTTCGTGGCGGACAGCCATTTCCACTTGCGGCCCGACGCGGCAGAACGGGAAAGGCTGTCGCATTTCCTGGACCTGCTCCGCCTGGCCCAGCGAGCCGATGCCCTGGTGCTGCTGGGCGACATCTTTGATTTCTGGTTCGATTACCCTCATTTTCGCCTCAAGGGCTACGAGGAGATCCTGAACGTCCTGGACGAGGTCAAGAACGCCGGCACCACGATCCACTTCGTGGGCGGCAATCACGACATCTGGGCCGCCTCCTATTTCCGGGATCGCTTCGGGGTGACCGGCGACGGCCTCCCGCTCACCCTCGACGCCGGCGGCTTGCGGGTCCGACTGGTTCACGGCGACGGCATCATCGGCAAGGACCTGCTGTATTCCTCGTTCCGGGCGACGGTCAGGAACAAGGTCGGGATCTTTCTCGCCAAGTCCCTCCATCCCGAGATCCTGTTCGCTCTCTCTACCTGGCTCAGCGGCAAGAGCCGGAGCGCCACGCGGGACGAGGCGACAACCATGATCGAAAAGGCCAGGGCCTGGCTCTCGAAGCAGCAGGACCCGGATTGGGACCTTCTTGTCCTGGGGCACGTCCACCATCCGTTCCAGCTCGAACACCAGGGCCGTACCATGGCCGCACTGGGAGGCTGGCTGGGCCGGGAAGGTTACGGGCTCCTGCGCGACGGCCGCTTCGAGCTGAGGGATTTCGCCGCCGACCCCCCGCCCGTTTTTTAGTCCAGGCTCGTCAGACCCCGTCCCACGGCCGGCCTCGTCTCACCCCCCGCGGGGGCCCCGCCGGCTCAGTAGTGAAGCTCGAGGGTGAACTTGTGGGAGGGGTCGAGATCGTTTTTCAGGTCCTCGAAGGCGTAACCCACGCCGAGGATCCCCTTGCGGAAACCTGCCCCCGCGGTCAAACCCTGGGAATCGTAATTGATCTTGCTGCCGAGGCGTAGAGCCAGCTCCGGCAGAAGGCGATACTCCGCCCCGAGGTGCATCTTCTGATTCCCGTCGTTCGGCATGGTGAGGTCGGCCGCGCAGGTGACCTTGCCCGCGAAAAACTCGGCTTGTGGATCATAGGCGGCACCGATCCTGAGGGCGGCCGGCAGGTCGTAGGGAACCTCGTTGAGCTTCATCTGCGAACCCATGTTCGTCAACGAGGCGCCGAAACGAAGCCCCTCGATGACCGCCCTGTGGCTCACGAAGAAGTCGAAGGCCAGGCCGGAGTCTGAGTAGAGGTCGATCTTCTCGTGCAGGTACTTGACCATGAAACCGGCGGCCACCGAGTCCACGATCTTCCGGGCGAAGGCCAGCCCGAACACGACATCGTGCGGCCGGAAGGTCCCCAGGGACGTGGCCGCGGGCCCTTCTGGCTCGCTGCCATCGTCGGGATAGGGATCGACATAGCGGTCGATGGGGTCGGAGTACAGCCCGGTGAAAAAGAACCCCAGATCGCCAAAGGACGTGCGGTGAGCCAGAGCCGCCGCCTCCTTGTTGAACAATCCCAACCAGCGCTGATGCTGCAGGAGCAGCTCGGTCTCGTATTCGGCAAACGCGAGGTTGGCGGGGTTCCAATAAACGGCGGCCGCGCCCACCGCCGAGGCCACCCCGGCGTCTCCCATCCCGGTCTCCCTGGCTCCCACGCCCAGCCGCAGAGGCAGGAAACCAGCGTCGCCAGGTTTACCGACGGCCTGGGTGCCGACGGGGAAAAGGGCCAGCAAGGCCAGGCTGGTTGCGAAGGCAACCGCGTATCTCCTAAAACCAAACATGGGTTCCCTTTCCGGTTGACAGGATCTGGGCCCGACCCGACCGGGGCCGGCTGTCCCCCATTCCACCTTTTTCTCCCCCGGACCGCCCGCAGGCAAGCACCCTGCCGTCAGCGGGCGACGGCGAACGGCACCACGCTCCTGGCCTGGTTCCCCCCCTGATCCTCGACCAGGAGCCGGCACAGGTACAGCCCGCTGGCCACCCAGTCCAGGGGAACCTTGATGGTGAAGGGTTCTCGCCCCACGATGTCCCGAGGAGGGACCGTGGTGACCAGCTCACCCTCCAGATTGTATATCAGCACCCGCACCTGGCAAACAGACGAAACCACGGCCTGCACGTAGAGAACATCGGAGGTCAGCGGGTTGGGAAAACAGAAATGACTGTCGCTTACCAGAAGCTCCTGCCCCCGGTAGAAGGGCAGGACCCGGCTGCGGCCGGGGTTCCGCCAGGGAGTGCCCCGCCACATCCCCCAGCCCTCGACGATGCCAGTGGGTAGCTGCGATTCTCGACCGACGCCGGTCCAGACCGAGACGCCGGCCACCGCGGTGGACTCCAGCAGCCCCGTCTCCGCATCCACCCCGCTGATCCGGTGGGAGGTGCCACAGGCGACCAGATCGAGATCGCCATCGCTACTCAGGTCGGCCACCAGCGGGGTGCCGGCCGTCGAGGAAGGCCCGGCCAGGGGCCAGCCCGGGACCAGGCTCCCGCTTTCCTCGTACAGGAAGAGCCGGCCGTCCCGGCTCTGGCAGAGGACCCGACCGTCGAAACGCAGGGCCGAAGGGGCGACCGTGGCCTCGGCCGGCAGGACCACCGGCAGAGGCCGACGGGGCCAGCCGGGCAAGTACGATCCGGTCGGCGAGGCCAGGCCGAACACGCCGTTGCCGACGAAGGCCAGACCCGAGGGCTGGAAATCCGAGGGCGGCGTGGCCTTCGCGAGCCCGGGGGGATCCGCCGGGAAAGAGGGATTGGGAGCGGGCGAGGAGGTCAAGCGGACCACAGGCAGCCAGGGCGACCGGCCGGCCAGGCCGGTGCCGTCCCACTGGATCATCTCGGCGGTACCGTCGACCCCGGTGACGACAAGGTACGGGGCCGGGGGGGCCTCGGCGACGGCATCGGCGGCAAAGACGCCGCCGGCCAGCGACAGCGGCCCCGGCTCGCTGGCCAGGGGAATCCAGGCCAGGATCTCCGGCGGAGAGGTTTCCGGCGTCCAGGAAATCAACACAAGGAAAAAGCCCTGGCCTTCGGTGGCGGTTGCGGCGACCGCCAGGATTTCCCCCCACAGGAGTGGCGGGGAGGGTACCGTCACCGCCGGGAGCACCAGATCGGGGAAAGCAGAAGCGCCGTCGGCCGCGAGGAACCGGAGCCTGGCCCCGGCTGCCGCCGAGTCGACCACGCAGGCGACAACCTCGGTTGCCGGGTTGTAAAGGGCGTCGTCGACTAGGGGCAGCAACACCGCCGGCAGATGACACCGGTCCAGATTCGCCAGCAGGCCACGGTCGAACTCGTCGCCGTCCCCGTCGATCTCGCTGCCGTCCTCCCCGTTGAATGCGTAGAGGCCGCCCAGCGCGGTGACGACGATTTCCAGCCGGCCATCCCCGTCCAGATCGCCGGCGGCGGCCGGGCTGTTCCAGGGCACCGGGACACCCTCGGCATCGGTACCGATGGCGAGTGGCTCGACGTCCTTGGGCCCCGAGCGCTGCGCATGCCCCGTGAGATCGGGTTCGAGGGCAAAGATCTCGCCCGCCTGACCGGTCAGGACGATCTCCAGCAAACCGTCCGGCTCGGCGTCGAGCTCCGCGGCCAGCAGGTGCGATCCGCTCAGGTCCACCCCGTCAAGCCGCAGCGCGCCGGCCAGCGCGGGCTGGCCGGCAGCGGAACCATCCAGCCGGCAATAGAAGACCATGGTGTCGCGGTAGACCACCGACCCGTTCTGGCCACCCGTGGAATCGATCACCACGGTCGAGATCTGGTCGAAAAGGACCCCCGTCCAGGCCCCGCCGGCGGTCCTGGTGTCGGGCACGGTATCGGGGCCGAACTCGTCGGCGCCCTCCCCGCGGAAGCTGTCGTCATAGCTACCGAGGATGAACTCCGAGGGGGTGTAGGAATCGAAATCCTGGATGCCGTCGGCTTCCTCGAGGTCGACTCCCTTTCGCTCGGGATCGCCATTGGCCAGCTCGACCCGCCCGCGGAAAAGGTCGCGGATGACCCCCTCGTCCACGTGCCAGATGAAAAGGCCGCTGCCGGACCCCTGGACCTCGCTCAGGGGAGTGAAGGATTCTCCCATGAAGAAGTCGAACTCCGACCCGGTCAGCCATTCCCGCGTGTCATTTTCGGGATCGAAGACCGCGTCAGGGCCGGGAACGCCGTCGCCGCCGGGGGAATCGGCATCCCAGAAATCCCGGACGTAATTACCGTTGCTGTCCCCGGGCAAGGTCCACCAGCGGTTGCCGTCCGGGTCCTTGAGGCGGTACTCGACCAGCCAGTACTCCTGGCCGGTGATCTCGACCCGGGCGGCGGCGTAGGCCGCGGTGGGGTCGGCGGACGGCGTCAGCATGACGGGAGCCGCCTGTCCGGGATCCACCCGGACGGGGTCCAGCCACCCCATGAGCATCTTGTTGAAGGCGCAAGGATGAGGGGGCAACCACCCTCCCCCCGCGTACAACCCGTAGCCCATCAAGCCGAACTCGCCGATCCCGATACTGGCCTGCGGGTTCGGCGTGCTGTACCCGAAAAGGGGAATCATGCCCAGACGGAGCCCGGTCACGAAGCAGTAGACTCCCAGCGAGCCGGTCTTGCCGCTGCTGGAGTCGCTGGGATCTAGGGGATCCTGGTACTCGGTTTCGGGCAGGATCAGGACCTGGTCCACCCCGCTGTCAGGGGGGAAGTCGTCTGCCACGTCGATGTAGGGGGTTTCCAGGACCCCTTCGGCAAAGGCCTCGGCGAAATCTTCCGGGCTGAGATAGGTGCTCATTATCTGTTCGGGGGAGTCGTTGTTGGCGTCGCTTTCTTCGCCGGCCCCGGCGTGGATCAGGATCACGGTGTCGAAGGCGGTGAAATCGATCAGGGAATCCAGCTGGGCCAGGGCGTAGGCCGCCAGCAGGACTGGCTGCTCGCAGTTGGCGGGGTCGTCTCCGTAGAAGGCCATGGGGTCGGGCAGATTGGCCACCGTGGGTTCGATGGTGAAGTTCAGGGTGAACTGGTCCCCGCTCACGGCAGCGAAATAGGTGGCGACGTCTTGCAGCAGGTGATGGAAGAAGACCGAATCGTGGGCCGCGTAACGTTTCTCGGTCTGCCGGGGGGGCGGGAAGTGGGGCATCTGGTCGTGACGACCGAACAGGAGACTGTCGGCAAAATCACACAGGACCACGACCGCGTCGAGGCTGGCTGGAGCACGCAGGCCGTCCAGGCGCTCCTGCTGCAGGCGGCTCAGGCCGTTCAGCGCCAGATCGGCGGCCTTGGCCGCCAGGCGTTCGTGAACGGCGGCGGTGCTGAAGAACCCGTGCCGGTCAACCCCACCCCCAGGGAAGAACCCGACGGCTGGGTCGGGCCGTTCGACCCTGGCCCCGAAGGAGGGTGAGTACAGCCCAACCAGCAGGGTCAGGACCCCCAGGAAAACAACCCCGGGCAAGCGGGGAATCCATCGCCTCGCCCGAGCCGGACGGCCAGTCGTCGCTACCATGCGGTATGGGACCTTCCGCGAGAGACCAGAGCCATAACCAGTCCGAAAGTGACGCCGCATTATAGGAAGGGGTTCTCCCGCCGTCAATTCGGCGTCTGGGAATAATAAGGAAGGGCCCGAGCTCCGTTACTGCCACCCCTGATCGACAATACCTTCACTCAGGGCCCTTCCCCCTGCGTTGGTGATCCCGACCGGTCAGTTTGGAATCCCGAACCCTTGCGGTTGCCAACCTCTGCGAGGATCCAGCCCCTCCCCGGCCCGCCGGATTAATGGGGGGAAATTCACCAACAACAAGAACTGTCGCGCGCTCTGTCACCTCCTGCGATCATCGCGCCCCTTCTGGGAACTCCCGCTGCCCTTTCCGCTGGAGTTGCGGGAAGCGGGAGGCTTGGCAGGGGGTCTGGCCGGCGGCTGGCCGCCACCCGATTTCCGGGGCGACGCCGGTTTGACCGACTGACCCCCGTCCGACTTCCGGCTGGGCGCCGGTTTGGAGGGCTTTACCTGGGACGACCGGCCCCTGGCGGGTGAACCCTGAGGGCTTCTCGAGGAGGGTTTCACCTGCTGGGGCCTGGCCTTGCGGTCGGCGGCGGGCGCCTTGCGCCCACCGGACCAGATTCGTGACCCGCCCTTGCGAGGCTGGCCGGAACGAATGGTACGCGGCGCGCTGCCGCCGCTCTTGTCCGGAGAACCGGTTCGATTCTCGATCTGCCCCGGCGCCCGCGGCTTACCGGCGTCGGGACTCCGGCCGCTGCCGGTCAGGACCCGGCTCCGGCGAACCGAGGGTATCGGAGCGCCCTTGACGTCGACCCGATCGCGGATCCGCAACCCGGGGGCAGACCGGGAGGAACCCGGATCCGGGAAGGACAGCCGTTCCCGAAGTACGGGCTTGTTGTCTCGATAACGGGTCCGGTCGGTGACCTGGATCGACTCGACGTCCTGCCCCCTTATCGATACTCGACGGCCATCGTTCAGGGGAGTGCGGGTCCGGAGGGCATCGTTCATGTCTTCATCCGGCAGCCCGTTCCCGACCATGCCGTTCTTGCGCCGCACGTAGCGGTCCCGGTCCGCGGCACGAGTCCGGTACGACCGGGCCAGAGGCGCGTAGCGCCGTTCCCCGCTGCGGTATCGCGTCCAGCAATCGCCGTGGTAATAGGGCGAGTAGTTCCAACAGTAGTAGTCGTAGGGCCAGGAGTAGACCCAGACGCTGGGCCAGCCGTACCACGGCGTGTACCAGTAGTGGACCCAGGGCCGCCAGGTCCAGGGATCGACGTAGTAGTAGGCCGGGTAGTAATAAATCGGGAAGTACCCGAAGCGCACGTACCAGCTGTTGTACCAGCCGTAATCGTAATGGATCTCCACGGTACAGGTGTCGCGGTAAGGATGGTAGTCCACCTCGACGTCATGACATTGGCTGCACAGGTAGCGGGGATGGTCCACCTGGCGGTGCACATAATAGCTGGTGTAGTTGGAGACCACGTAATCCGCGCGATCCTCGAGGCCGGTGATCGCGAAGTTGACCTCGTTCATGGCGAGGAAGGGATCCCCCGCGACCAGAAAGTGGAAGCGATCTTCGCCGACCTCGTGGTGGAAATCGACCTCAAGCCCCCGTAGATCGAAAGGATAAACCGACACGATAGCTTCGATGTACTCGATTCCCTCCTCGCCGGCGGTCCGGACCCGTGGTGCGCCCGGCGCGGGCAACTTGTACTCGTGGTGGCCGAAGACGAAACCGTCGTTGAAACGGCTGTGCGGCCACAGGATCGTCACCTCTCCCTCGGCATCGATGCGGTAGACCACGGCGTAGGCGTCCTGGTTGACCTCGAAGTGCGCCCGGACCGGTTCCCCGCGCCTGTAGATTTCTCCCTCCGCCTTCTCGTGCCAGACGTTCACTCGGAGGGTCTGCGATTCGTAGTCGATCGCTTTCGGCTCCGCCTCGACGACTATGGAGGAATCCTCCCACGATTCCGCCTGCCCGGGAGGTACCCCCAGCGGGCCGAGGGAGGCAAGCAGAAACACCGCCATGGTGGGCAGGAACCCACCCGCCGGACCAAGCAGGGAGCCGGGGCTCCGCGCTTGGATTCTGGCTTTAACCTGGTTGCCCATCGTTTTCCTCCTCGCTGGCCGGGTGGCCACTATCCTGCGGCTTAAGTCAGAACCTGATGAGCTCGGGATCGCCCGCAGGAGGTTTCGTATCGTCCAGGGTCCTCAACTCGGGTAAACCCACCACGGGCTGGTAGGCCCAATCGAGGAGGACCGAACTGGGGCCGATAGCCACGACCTCGAACTTGGCATAGTTAAGCTCGAGGAGAGATTCGGCGATCTCGACGACGTAAGAATGGCCGAGAATCAGTTCCGCCCTGCCGGCGGAGGAATAGCCGTCAGCCGGCGCCCAGTCCACCCATTCCAGGGCAATGGTACCGTAATCCTGAAGCCGGACGTTCCCCGGCCGGGCCGAGTACACGAAGGGGATTCCCCCCTCGAAGGCGACCAGGATGTCCGCCAAGGTCGGTGGCGTGGGATCGAGGCGTCCGAATTGCAGCTGGCTGAAATCGAACCCGCAGAGAGAAGAATCCACGCTGGTGAGGTAATCGTGCAACTCAAGGGAATACCCGGCGGGCCGCGGCGTGTCGATAACGGTCTCGTAGCTCAGCTCGCTCTCGTTTCCGGCCGCGTCCATGGCACTGACGGCATACTCGTAGTCGAAACCGTTGACGACCTCCTCGTCCACGAAGCAGTAGGTGAACTCGTCGAACGGCTGGTCCACCGGTACTTCCCCGCGAAAATCAAAGCCGCCGTCACCGTCATCGTCGCGCCAGACCAGGTACTTTTCCAGGTCCTGATGGTGCGGGTATTCGAGGTAACTCCAGAAGATGGTTATCCGACCATCCCCGGTGACACTGAAGACGTTGGTCGGCACGGCGGGCGGGGTGTCGTCGAGACAGGAAACGCACTCCTTCTCACAACCGGAAAAGCAGAGGACCACGGCCAGCAATCCGGCCCCGAGCAAGGTAACCAGCAGCCCCAGCCGGAAAGACCGCCAGGAAACCCCGGATCTCGACGGAGAGCCCGTCCCCATCCGAAACACGTTCTTGTTTAGCATTCTCTTCATTTCCCTCACCCCCCGAAGGATAAGGCTCAAGCCCATTGGCTTCTGCCCGCCCTTATCGCAGCCTTCGTGCCAGAATGGCTCTCGGGACGGCCGACCCCAACGCGAAACCCGCCGCCAGGCGGGCCCCGGAAGTGCCGGCGAGGAAGATACCGGATAACTCACTGGATTCAAACAGGATACAAGAGGAGGACTGAGTGGCTGATTCTACGTGGCTGGCGGGAAAGGAAACCGGGGAGGCTTCAGGCCCTTGGTCTAGCCTCGCCGACCCACCCGATTCCTGTGTTCGACTGGGTTCAGGTATTCCCCAATTGGAGACGGTTGGTGGTTTCCAGAGGGAATAAGGAAAAGAGCCCCTTCCAGCTGGTGGATTCCTGACCTTGAATCTCGCCGCTTCAAGGTCAGTGAGGCTCTTTTCTGTGGCAGTTCCGCTTTGTCATCGGGAGAGGGCAACCGCCGGTTTTCCCATGCTCGTGGGGACGAATCTTCATGACCCCACCTCAAAAAGATCTCCTCACGAGCCCGTCTTGTTGAAAACCACCTCAGTGTGCCGGTAAGCATCGAGGTGTGCGGCTGACTCCTCTCCCGAAAAACCGTTTGACTTTTCCTTTTTCCAGAGAAGCGGGCCGTTCCCTACAACTCGCCCCTTCACATCCTCAATCCATAGCACCACCCGTACCAGGGTTGGTCAGGCTGACCTTTTCTCATATCTTGCATGAAATGAATAAGTTAGAGACGCGACCAGAGGAGACCGAATCGGAGGCGAGAACCGGTTTTGTTCACGTGGTTTACAGGTATTCGGGCCGGTTTCCTAAGTCACTGGGATTCAATGAGTTGAACTATAAAAAAATTTAATACCCGCTGGTGGGGAATGGAGTGTTGTTACCAGAGGGGGAGCAGGAGGGCTTAATCGATCTTGATGCCGTAAAGGCGGATTTTCTTGAGAAGATTGGGATAGCTAATCCTCAGCAGGCGCGCGGCCTGGGACTTGTTGCCCTTTGTCTGCTTCAGGGTGTTGGTGATTTCCCGGCACTCGACGGCGGCGAGGGTTTCCTTCAGGGGCGGTACTTTGCCTTCGACGGGGCGCCGCGAATCGAGGCTAACATACTCCGGAGGAAGGTGTTCGAGCCGGAGCACTTGCTCTCCCTGGGCCAGAACGATGGCTCTCTTGACGGCTTTTTCGAGCTCCCTGATGTTGCCCGGCCAGTCCTGCTGAACCAGGGCTTCCAGGAAAGGCGATCCGCAACCGCAGGCGGGGGGATCGACATCCATCTCCTGGGCGAAACGCTCCACGAAATGGTGGACGAGCAAGGGGATATCGTCCCGGCGTTCCCGCAAGGGAGGAACCACCAGGGGGAAATCAAGCAACCGGAAATAGAGGTCCTCGAGGAACAGCCCCTTCTTGGCCAACTCCTGCAGATCGGTCTTCGAGGCACAGACGATCCGCACATCCACCCTTTGCTCGCGGTTGGAGCCGACGGGCCGCACGACCTTGGTATCCAGGAAGTGCAGCAGCTTGCCCTGCATGCTCAAGGGCATCTTGCCAATCTCGTCGAGGAAGACGGTCCCTTTCTCGGCCTCGGCCAGCAGACCCCGCTTGTCGCAATGGGCGCCGGTGAAGCTACCCTTCATGTGTCCGAACAGCTCGCTTTCCAGAAGCGTCTCGGGAATGGCGGCGCAGTTGATCGAGAGGAATTTCCGGTCCTGGCGCCGGCTGAGAGCGTGAATGGCATAGGCAAGCAGGCCCTTGCCCGTGCCGGTCTCTCCGTTCAGGAGAACCGTCAGGTTGCTCGGGGCCACCTTCTGGATCAAACCCAGCACGTCGAGCATCTTCTCGTTCTGGGTAATGATGTTCTCGAAGCTGGCGACGCCTTCCAGCGGGGTGGGGATGTGTTCGGCCTCACCCAGCGGCCCCCCGCGCCCTTTCTCGTAGAGGAAGAGGGCGAGAAAACCCATGTAGGTGGCCAGGAAATCCAGGGACGGCCGGTCGAAGCCCTCCCGAACCTCGTTCTTGCCCGCCTTGCCGAGAAACAGCAACCCGAACTGGAAACCATGCAGGGAGTTCGGCATGAATATGCAGCTCTGGGCCTGCCCCTCGAG